>NZ_JBEYWV010000025.1:0-139503 GCF_040644575.1 Streptomyces sp. NPDC046939 | reverse complement strand
AACCATTTTTCTGTTTTGGGGGCAGGTAGTTCTGCGGTGTGCACCTCGGATCACCCGGGGGGCCCCCGGGCGCTGCCCGCGCCCCGCCCCCACCGCTTGTCCGTCGCTCGGGGCTACTTCTTGCTCTTGCCGCCGCTGTCGTCGCTGGACAGGACCGCGATGAAGGCCTCCTGCGGCACCTCGACGGAGCCGACCATCTTCATCCGCTTCTTGCCCTCCTTCTGCTTCTCGAGCAGCTTCCGCTTACGGGAGATGTCACCGCCGTAGCACTTGGCGAGGACGTCCTTGCGGATGGCGCGGATCGTCTCGCGGGCGATGACCCGGGAGCCGATCGCGGCCTGGATGGGCACCTCGAACGCCTGGCGCGGGATGAGCTCGCGCAGCTTGGCGACGAGCCGCACACCGTACGCGTACGCCGCGTCCTTGTGCGTGATCGCCGAGAAGGCGTCCACCTTGTCGCCGTGGAGCAGGATGTCCACCTTGACCAGGCTGGAGGTCTGCTCGCCCGTGGGCTCGTAGTCGAGCGAGGCGTAGCCGCGCGTCTTGGACTTCAACTGGTCGAAGAAGTCGAAGACGATCTCGGCGAGCGGCAGCGTGTAGCGGATCTCGACGCGGTCCTCGGAGAGGTAGTCCATGCCGAGCAGCACACCGCGCCGGGTCTGGCACAGCTCCATGATCGAGCCGATGAACTCGGACGGCGCGAGGATCGTGGCCCGCACGACCGGCTCGTACACCTCGCCGATCTTGCCCTCGGGGAACTCGCTCGGGTTGGTGACGGTGTGCTCGCTGCCGTCCTCCATCACGACCCGGTAGACCACGTTCGGCGCGGTCGCGATCAGGTCGAGCCCGAACTCGCGCTCCAGGCGCTCGCGGATCACGTCCAGGTGCAGCAGACCGAGGAAGCCGACGCGGAAGCCGAAGCCGAGCGCGGCCGACGTCTCCGGCTCGTAGACCAGGGCGGCGTCGTTGAGCTGGAGCTTGTCGAGGGCGTCGCGCAGCTCGGGGTAGTCGGAGCCGTCCAGCGGATACAGACCGGAGAAGACCATCGGCTTCGGGTCCTTGTACCCGCCGAGGGCCTCGGTCGCGCCCTTGTTCAGGCTGGTGATCGTGTCACCGACCTTGGACTGGCGGACGTCCTTCACGCCGGTGATCAGATAGCCCACCTCGCCGACGCCGAGGCCGTCGGCCGGCAGCATCTCCGGCGAGTTGGTGCCGATCTCCAGGAGCTCGTGGGTGGCGCCGGTCGACATCATCCGGATCCGCTCACGCTTGTTGAGCTGGCCGTCGACGACACGGACGTACGTCACGACACCGCGGTACGAGTCGTAGACCGAGTCGAAGATCATCGCGCGGGCCGGGGCGTCGGCGACGCCGACCGGCGCGGGGATCTCGGCGACGACCTTGTCGAGCAGCGCCTCGACGCCCATGCCGGTCTTCGCGGAGACCTTCAGCACGTCCTCCGGGTCGCAGCCGATGAGGTTCGCCAGCTCCTCGGAGAACTTCTCGGGCTGCGCGGCCGGCAGGTCGATCTTGTTGAGCACCGGGATGATCTTGAGGTCGTTCTCCATCGCCAGATACAGGTTGGCGAGGGTCTGGGCCTCGATGCCCTGGGCGGCGTCGACGAGCAGGATCGTGCCCTCGCACGCGGCGAGCGAGCGCGAGACCTCGTACGTGAAGTCCACGTGCCCCGGGGTGTCGATCATGTTGAGGATGTGGGTGTTGCCCTGGTCCGGGCCCTCGGTGGGGGCCCAGGGCAGCCGCACCGCCTGGGACTTGATCGTGATGCCGCGCTCGCGCTCGATGTCCATCCGGTCGAGGTACTGAGCACGCATCTGCCGCTGTTCGACCACTCCGGTCAGCTGGAGCATCCGGTCGGCGAGCGTGGACTTGCCGTGGTCGATGTGCGCGATGATGCAGAAGTTGCGGAGCAGCGCCGGGTCGGTACGGCTCGGCTCGGGCACATGGTTAGGGATCGCGGGCACGCAGGGTCCTGTCTCTTGAGGCGCCTTATGCCTCGGGTCGGATCGATACGTAGCTTCCATGGTCCCACGGACGGGGTACCGGTACCGGTCTGGGCCGGTACCGGTGGCGGTCTGGGCGGGTACCGGTGCCGGTTTGGGCCGGTGGGGGGTGGCCACCGGGGCGGCTACCGGGACGGCCACCGGGGGCGGACTGGGCTGGTGGGGGCGCCCACCGGGACAGCCATCGGGGGTGGTTCGGGCCGGTGGGGCGCCCACTGCGGCCGCTACCGGGACGGCCGTCGGGGGCGGATCGGGCCGGTGGGGGTGCCCAGTGGGGCGGCTACCGGGACGGCCGTCGGGGGCGGATTGGGCCGGTCGGGGTGCCCGGTGGGGTGGCTTCCGGGACGGGCATCGCGGGTGGTTCGGGCCGGTGGGGCGCCCACTGCTGCCGCTACCGGGACGGCCGTCGGGGGCGGATTGGGCCGGTGGGGCGCCCAGCGGGGCGGCTACCGGGATCGGGTCGGGCCGGTCACGTGTGCGGCGGCGCCGGGCCGGGTCGGTCACGTGTGCGGCGGGGCCGGGCCCGGGCCGGAGAACGGTGCGGACCGGGACCGGTTTGGGCCGGTGGGATCGCGGCTGATATCGTGGGCGGCTGTGTCTCATGCCCTCTAAGCCCGAGGCACGCACTCAGTGAAAATCACCGGTACGGGGCCGTCACAGGACCCGTACCAGAACCTGCAAAGGCTCATTTCGTGGCGAACATCAAGTCCCAGATCAAGCGGATCAAGACCAACGAGAAGGCGCGGCTGCGCAACAAGGCCGTCAAGTCCTCCCTGAAGACCGCGATCCGCAAGGCCCGCGAGGCCGCTGCCGCGGGTGACGTCGAGAAGGCCACCGAGTACCAGCGCGCTGCCGCGCGCCAGCTCGACAAGGCCGTCTCGAAGGGCGTCATCCACAAGAACCAGGCCGCCAACAAGAAGTCGGCGCTTGCTTCGAAGGTCGCCGCGCTCAAGGGCTGAACCTCTGTCTTGACCTGACGCCGGAAGGACCCGGGCGGGCCCTCTCTCATCCGCCCCCGACCGGCAACCCGAACCCACACGCGACTGCGTTCGCCACGCGGGTGTGGGTTCACCTTTGCTCGACCCGAGACCCCGTCCGCACGCGGCTGCCGCCGCCGAGGGCGGGGTCTCGTGTGTGCGGTCAGCCTCGGCCGTGGGAGCGGGCGGCTCGGGCGATCGTGACGACCGCCTTCTCCAGCGCGTACTCCGGGTCGTCCCCGCCGCCCTTGACCCCGGCGTCCGCCTCGGCCACGGCGCGCAGGGCCACGGAGACCCCGTCCGGCGTCCAGCCCCGCATCTGCTGCCGCACCCGGTCGATCTTCCACGGCGGCATCCCCAGCTCCCGGGCCAGGTCCGCCGGACGGCCCCCGCGCGCGGAGGACAGCTTGCCGATGGCCCGCACGCCCTGCGCGAGCGCGCTGGTGATCAGCACGGGCGCGACCCCCGTCGACAACGACCACCGCAGCGCCTCCAGCGCCTCCGCCGCCCGCCCCTCCACGGCCCGGTCGGCGACGGTGAAGCTCGACGCCTCGGCCCGCCCCGTGTAGTACCGCCCGACGACGGCCTCGTCGATCGTCCCCTCGATGTCGGCGGCGAGCTGCGTCACGGCCGACGCCAGCTCGCGCAGATCACTGCCGATGGCGTCGACGAGCGCCTGGCACGCCTCGGGCGTCGCGGACCGCCCGAGCTGACGGAACTCCCCGCGCACGAACGCCAGCCGGTCCGCCGGTTTCGTCATCTTCGGGCACGCCACCTCGCGGGCCCCGGCCTTGCGCGCGGCGTCGAGCAGCCCCTTGCCCTTGGCGCCCCCGGCGTGCAGCAGCACCAGGGTGATCTCCTCGACGGGCGAGCCGAGATACGCCTTCACGTCCTTGACGGTGTCCGCCGACAGATCCTGCGCGTTGCGCACGACGACGACCTTGCGCTCGGCGAACAGCGACGGGCTCGTCAGCTCGGCCAGCGTGCCGGGCTGCAACTGGTCCGAACTGAGGTCCCGCACATCGGTGTCCGCGTCAGCGGCCCGCGCCGCCACCACGACCTCCCGCACCGCGCGATCGAGCAGGAGATCCTCCTGGCCCACCGCGACGGTGACGGGGGCGAGGGGATCGTCGTTTGCAGTCTTCCTGGCCATCGCGGACAAGCATCCCACGGGCCACTGACATCAGGACCTGGCGGCGCCTAGGGCTCCTCGCGCCAGCCGTCCCAGCCCGCCGCGAACTCGTCCAGCTCCCCCGCGTCGAGCCGTCCGCGCGGGTCCTCGACGACCACCAGCCACTGCGCGTCCTCCGCGTCGTCCTCACCGGCCAGGGCGTCCCGTACGAGCTGGGGCTCCTCGGTCACGCCGAAGCGCTCCCCCAGCGCCTCGGCGACCTCCTCCGCCGCGTCGCGGTCGGGCAGCACCAGTACGTGTCTCACATCGCTCACGTCCCTATTTTCCGCCACCCGGCGACCACTCCGTACCCGCCCGCCCGCCTGACTTTCGTGCAGGGCAGGGAAGGGCAGGATGGGGGCGCGGGTGTCATCCGCCGTGGGCCGCTTCACCGTTCCGCACCGGCTCAGCCCTTCATGTGCACCACCTCCAGTGCGCGCCCAGGGAGCCGACCGGATTCGCCGGGGCCGCCCGTCCCGCCCCGCGCCTTCCCCACCACCGCCACCGCCCCGTCCCGGTCCGTGCGCAGCACCGTCGCGCCCCCTTGCCGCAACGTCTCCACCGTGCGCCGTGCCGGATGGCCGTACGGGTTGTCGGCGCCCACCGAGATGAGCGCGAGCCGGGGAGCGACCTTGCGCAACAGCTCCGGGTCCTGGAACGCCGAGCCGTGATGAGCCACCTTCACAACATCGACGGGTGGCAGGCCGCCCCCGGCGGCGGTTCTCAGCAGGGCGCGCTGCGCGGGCGGTTCCAGGTCGCCGAGCAGCAACAGGGTCAGCCCCGCGGTGCGCACGAGCAGCGTGACGCTCGCGTCGTTCGGCCCGTCCGGCGCGGGGAACGGTGCCGCCGGAGGCCACAGCACCTCCCAGTCGAGCGGCCCGCTCCTGCGCCGCTCGCCGGCCGCCGCCCGGACCACCGGGACCCCGTGCCGCGCGGCGAGGCGCCGGACGAACGCCACCTGGTCCCTCGGCTCCTCGAACCCCGTCGTCTCGATCACCCCGACCGACCGCCCCCGCAACACCCCGGCCAGCCCCGCCACATGGTCCGCGTGAAAGTGCGTGAACAGCAGCAACGGCACCTTCGTAACGCCGAGCGAGCGCAGACACCGGTCCACCGGCACCGGATCGGGCCCTGCGTCCACCACGACGCCCGTCCCGGCCCCCGCCGCGAGCACCAGCGCGTCGCCCTGCCCCACATCGCACATGACCATGCGCCAGCCCGGCGGCGGCCACCCCGTGATGACCCGGGTGAGCGGGGGCGGCCGCACCACGGCCAGGAGCAGCAGCACCGCGCAGGCCGCCACCGTCCAGGGCGACTGCACCACCCTGCGCCCCACGAGAACGGCCACGACCGTGCCGACCGCGAGCAACGCCCCGCCGCGCCAGCCGTCCGGCCAGTCCACCCCGTTGCCCGGCAACGCGGCCCCCGTCCGCGCGATGCCCGCGATCCACCCCGCGGGCCAACCAGCGCACGTGGCCAGGAGGCGCGCGACGGGCATCGCCACCGGCGCCGTCGCGAGGGCGGCGAAGCCGAGCACCGTCGCCGGGGCCACCGCGAACTCCGCGAGCAAGTTGCACGGCACGGCCACCAGGCTCATCCGCGCCGCCAGGACCGCGACGACCGGCGCGCACACCGCCTGCGCCGCCACGGCAGCGCCCAGCGCCTCGGCGAGCCGCGCCGGGACCCCGCGCCGCCGCAGCGCCTCGCTCCACCTCGGGGCGAGCGTCAGCAGCGCCCCGGTGGCGAGCACCGACAGCAGGAAGCCGTAACTCCGTGCCAGCCACGGGTCGTAGAGGACGAGCAGCAGCACCGCCGTGGCCAGCGCCGGGATCAGCGATCTGCGGCGCCCCGTCGCGATGGCGAGCAACGCGATCGCCCCGCACGCCGCCGCCCGCAGCACGCTCGGCTCCGGCCGGCACACCACCACGAAGCCGAGCGTGAGGGCTCCGCCCAGCAGGGCCGTCGTCCTGAGCGACAGACCGACGCGGGGCGCGAGGCCGCGCCGCTCCACGAGGTGCGCGGTGCCGGGCGGCCCGATCAGCAGCGCGAGCAGGATCGTGAAGTTGGCTCCGCTGACCGCCAGGAGGTGCAGCATGTCCGTCGCCTCGAACGCCGCGTGCAGCTCGGGTGTGACACGGGCCGTGTCGCCGATCACGAGGCCGGGCAGCAGCGCCCGCGCGTCCTCCGGCAGCCCGTCCGTCGCCTCGCGCAACCCGGAGCGCAAGGTCGCGGCCAATCGCTGCGGACCACTTGCCCGCGCCACGATCCGCGGCCCCGCCTGCCCGACCGACCCCGGCGCCTCCGACCGTGCTCCCGGCCCGGCCCACCTCGCCGGTTCCACCCGCGCCGTCGATCCCTCCCGCCCTGTCGATCCCTCTCGCCCTGTCGATCCCTCTCGCTGCCGGACACGTAGCACCGCCGCGACCCGGTCACCGTCCCTGAGCGCCGGGGCGAGTCCGCCCTCGACCTGGATCCGTGTACTGGGCAGCAGGGACAGCCACGCGCTGCTCCGCCCCTCGACGACGGCCAGGACCGGTGCCCGGGTCCGCCGTACCGTCCCGTCCGCCTCTGTCACCCGTACGAGATCCGCCTCGACCAGCACGACGGTCGGCGCCCTGTGGTCCCCGGTGACCCGGGGCCGACTGAGCCGAGGGTCGGCGGTCACCTCCAACTCCGCGCCGACCCGCGCGTAACGGTCGGCCAGCTCGGGCACAGGCCCCCGTCGCAGCTCGGCCCCGTGCAGCCCGCCGGAGACCGAGGCCGCCGCGACACAGAGCAGCAGCACCGCGCCGGTCGGGCCCCGCCAGGAGCGCCGCCCCGCGCCCGGCCTCCGGCACAGCGCCAGCAGCGTCACCCCGGCGCCTCCGCACGCCACCGCGAGGGCCGCCACCCAGTCGCCCGGCAGGGTCAGCGTCACCGCCGCCGTCAGCCACACCGCCAGCGCGGGTGGCACCAACCGCAGGTCCAGGGGGTCCCGGGGCGCCCGGGGTCGCGTCGGGTCCGGGTGCTGTGCCGGGTTCACGGTCGCACCAGGTCGTGCAGGTCCTCGAAGCGGCGGTCACCGATCCCGTTCACCTCGCGTAGTTCGTCGACGGAGCGGAAACCTCCGTGCTCCGTGCGGTAGTCGAGGATGTGCTGGGCCAGGACGGGGCCAACGCCCGGCAGCGTGTCGAGCTGCTCCAGCGTGGCCGTATTCAACCCGATCGGCCCGGCGGGGGCCGACCCCGCCGCTTCCCCGGCGCCTGCACTGCCCGGCCCGCTCGACCCGCCCGACCCGCTCAACCCGCTCGGCCCGCCCGGCGCTCCCGGCGCTCCCGCGACCGGTGCCGCAGGCGCGCCCACCAGCACCTGCTCCCCGTCCGTGAGGAGCCGGGCCCTGTTCAGCCCCGAGGTGTCCGCACCCGGGCGGACCCCGCCCGCCGCCCGCAGGGCGTCCGCCACCCGGGCCCCAGCCGGCAACCGTCGCACCCCGGGCCTGCGCACCTTGCCGCCGACGTCCACGACGACCATGGCGGCCCCGCTCGACATCGCCGGGCCCGGTCCGGCAGGGGCGTCAGCGGCTCCCGACCGTTCCTCCACCGGGGACGGCACCGCCGCGCGGACCGTCTCCGGCGCCCGCACCGACTGCGTACGCCCCGCCCAGAAGTGCTGCACCGCGAAGAGCGCCACCACGCCGAGGACGACGACCAGGGCCAGCGCGCCCCGGCGCTCGATCCCGATCCGCCTCTGCGCCCACAGCGGCAACCGGTCGCGCACGGCGAGCACCGCCTGCTGTCGCCAGGTGTGCGTCGGCTCGTGATCGGGCGCGGGCGGGGGTGGAGGTTCGGGCTCCTGCTCGGGCGCGGGCCGCGCCGCGTACGACGGGGGCGGCGCGAACAACGCCTCCGCCCGTACCCGCGTCAGCTCCCCCGCGAGCTGCCTGCGACGGGCGCGCCGCCGGACGGTGTGCCGGTGCCGGGTCCGGCCGTCGGAGGCGGGGCCCCGGCCCGGCCCGCTGGATACGTGTGCTGTCCGTGACAGTGATCGAAGTGCCATGCCACGAGACGGTAGGCATCCCGCGCCACATCAGTGGATCTTGGTCGTTTTCCGGGGACAACTCCGCGATTGTGGAAAGCTCCGTCACTCCCGCGCGCCGCACGCCGCTGACGCGGTCCGCCTACGACCGGGGCGACACCACGGCCCCCACGAGGCCGGGTCCGGTGTGCGCCCCGATCACCGCCCCCACCTCGCTGACGTGCAGCTCCCCGAGCCCCGGCACATGCTCGCGCAGCCAGCCCGACAGCGCCTCCGCCCGCTCGGGCGCCGCGAGGTGATGCACGGCGATGTCGACCTGCCCGCTGCCCGCCCGCTCGGCGACGACCTCCCGCAGCCGCGCGATCGCCTTCGACGCGGTGCGGACCTTCTCCATGAGTTCGATGCGCCCGCCGTCCAGCTGGAGCAGCGGCTTGACGGCGAACGCGGAGCCGAGCAGCGCCTGCGCCGCCCCGATCCGCCCGCCGCGGCGCAGATAGTCCAGCGTGTCGACGTAGAAGTACGCGGAGGTGTCGGCGGCCCGCTTCTCCGCCGCGGTCACCGCGTCGTCGACGGTGCCGCCCGCGGCGGCCGCCTCCGCCGCCGCCAGCGCGCAGAAGCCGAGGGCCATGGCCACCATCCCGGTGTCCACGACGCGTACGGGGACGGGCGCCTCCTTCGCGGCCAGGACCGCCGCGTCGTACGTCCCGGAGAACTCGGCGGACAGGTGCAGCGAGACGATGCCGGTCGCGCCGGACTCGGCGACCTTGCGGTAGGTCTCGGCGAACTGTTCGGGGCTCGGCCGCGACGTCGTCACCGAGCGGCGCTTGCGCAGCGCCTCCGCGACCGAGCGGGCGGAGATCTCCGTGCCCTCCTCCAGCGCCCGGTCACCCAGGACCACGGTCAGCGGGACCGCGGTGATGCTGTGGTCCTCCATCGTCCGCTGCGGCAGGTAGGCCGTTGAATCGGTGACGATCGTGACATGGCGGGACATGCACCGGAGGTTACCCGCCGGGGCCGTCCCGCGGCAGTCCGGCCCCCGCCGCCCCCGTCAGGCCGGCGAGGTCAAGTCGTGCTCTCGGGGCGGGGATTCTTCTGCCACGGATAGGTGGGGCGCACACCTGGCGGCGTGATCTCGGGCCGCGCGGGCTCCTGGGCGGGTGGGGCGGTGGCGGGCCCGGGCCCGGCGGACCGCTCGTCCTCCGCCGTCGTCCAGTGCCGCAGGGCCCCCGCCTCCACGTCGATCTGCGCGCGCAGGACGTACAGGTCGTCGTCGGCGAAGCGCCCTGCCCGCTCCCGCGCCGCGTGGCGCAGGGCGTCGGCGGACGCCGTGATCTGCTCCGTGCGCGCCTTGAGTTCGGGCAGCAGGCGCCGTACGTGCGCCTTGTCGGGTTCCCGCTCAAGGCGCTTGAGCTCGTCGTCCAGCTCGTGCCCGTGCACGCTCAGGCGCTCGAAGAGGCCGAGGGACTCCTTGAGCGAGGAGTCCTCCCGTACGCGCGCGTGGAGCGAGTCCTGGGTGGCGCGCATGGAGGTGCGCAGCTTCAGCCGCAACTGGGCGAGGTCCGCCGCCGCGCCGGGCTGGGCGAACGTCCGGGCGCGCAGGGTGGTGTCCTCCACCGCCCGCCGGGCCTGGTCGACCTTGCGGTCCACGCCGCGCTTGGCGGCGCCGACCGCCTTCACGGTGGCGTAGGCGCCGAGGACCAGGCAGGCGATGAAGATCAGCGCCACGATCACCAACACGACTTCCATGGCGCTCCTCCGCATCGTCCGGCCGACTTCTCTCCACCGTAAACGGAGCGGGCAGGCCGGGGGTTCCATCGGAACCCCCAACCTGCCCGTAGGGAACAACCCTGAGCGCTTACGCGGGCACGATGTTCACCAGCTTCGGCGCCCGCACGATGACCTTGCGGATCCCGGCGCCGTCGAGCGCCGCGACGACCCGCTCGTCGGCCAGGGCGACCTTCTCCAGCTCCTCGTCGGAGATCGTCGGGGAGACCTCCAGGCGCGCCTTGACCTTGCCCTTGATCTGCACGACGCAGGTCACGGACTCGTCGACGACGTACGCGGGGTCGGCGACCGGGAAGTCCTGGTGGACGACGGAGTCGGTGTGGCCCAGCTTGCGCCACAGCTCCTCGGCGACGTGCGGGGCCAGCGGCGAGACGAGCAGCACCAGGCGCTCGGCGACCGAGCGCGGCAGCGGGGCGCCCGCGTAGGCCTTGACCAGGTGGTTGTTCAGCTCGGTGACCTTGGCGATGGCGGTGTTGAAGCGCATGCCCTCCAGGTCGCCACGAACGCCGTCGATCGCCTTGTGCAGGGCGCGCAGGGTGGCCACGTCGATGTCGGCCTCGGCGACGTCCACGACGGTGACCTCGCCGGTCGCCTCGTCGACGATGTTGCGCCACAGCCGCTGCAGCAGGCGGAACTGGCCGACCACCGCGCGCGTGTCCCACGGCCGCGACACGTCCAGGGGGCCCATCGCCATCTCGTACAGGCGCAGGGTGTCCGCGCCGTACTCGGCGGCGATCTCGTCGGGCGTGACGGCGTTCTTCAGGGACTTGCCCATCTTGCCCAGCAGGCGGGTGACCTTCTGGCCCTCGTAGTAGTAGGCGCCGTCGCGCTCCTCCACCTCGGCGGCCGGTACGGCGATCCCGCGCGCGTCCCGGTAGACGTAGGCCTGGATCATGCCCTGGTTGTACAGCTTGTGGAACGGCTCGGCCGACGAGATGTGGCCCAGGTCGAACAGCACCTTGGACCAGAAGCGCGCGTACAGCAGGTGCAGCACGGCGTGCTCGGCGCCGCCGACGTACAGGTCGACGCCGCCGGTGGGCATCCCCTCGCGCGGGCCCATCCAGTACCGCTCGACCTCGGGGTCGACCAGCTTCTCGCTGTTGTGCGGGTCCAGGTAGCGCAGCTCGTACCAGCAGGAGCCGGCCCAGTTGGGCATGGTGTTGGTCTCGCGGCGGAACTTCCGCGGGCCCTTGCCGTCGCCCAGGTCCAGGGTGACGTTGACCCACTCCTCGTTGCGCGACAGCGGCGTCTCGGGCTGCGTGTCGGCGTCGTCGGGGTCGAACGTACGAGGGCTGTAGTCCTCGACCTCGGGCAGCTCCAGGGGCAGCATCGACTCGGGCAGCGCGTGCGCGACGCCGTCCTCGTCGTAGACGATCGGGAAGGGCTCGCCCCAGTAGCGCTGGCGGCTGAACAGCCAGTCGCGCAGCCGAAAGTTGACGGTGCCGTGGCCGATGCCCTTGCTCTCCAGCCACGCGGTCATGCGCGCCTTGGCGTCGGCGACGCCCAGGCCGTCCAGGCTGACCTCGTCGTTCGCCGAGTTGACGATCTTCGCCTCGGAAGAGACGAACGCGTCGTCCCACGTCGACGGGTCGGTGCCGCGGTCGTCCGAGGGCTCGACGACACAGCGCATAGGCAGCTCGAAGGCGCGTGCGAACGCGAAGTCGCGCGTGTCATGCGCCGGTACGGCCATGATCGCGCCGGTGCCGTAGCCCATCAGGACGTAGTCGGCGATGAAGACCGGGACCTGCTCGCCGCTGACCGGGTTGATCGCGTACGCGCCGGTGAAGACGCCGGTCTTGTCCTTGGCCTCGGCCTGGCGCTCGACGTCCGACTTGGAGGCGGCCTGCTTACGGTAGGCGGCGACGGCCTCGGCCGGGCTCGCGTGCCCACCGGTCCACACCTCGTGGGTGCCCTCGGGCCAGGCGGCCGGGACGATCCGCTCGACCAGGTCGTGCTCGGGCGCGAGCACCATGTAGGTGGCGCCGAACAGGGTGTCCTGGCGGGTCGAGAAGACGGTGATGGCCTCGGTGGCGTCGCCGGAGCCCGTCGGGACCGCGAAGTCGATGCGGGCGCCCTCCGAGCGGCCGATCCAGTTGCGCTGCTGCAGCTTGATCGCCTCGGGCCAGTCCAGACCGTCCAGGTCGTCCAGGAGGCGGTCGGCGTAGGCGGTGATGCGCATGTTCCACTGGCGCAGCTTGGCCTTGAAGACGGGGAAGTTGCCGCGCTCGGAGCGGCCGTCGGCGGTGACCTCCTCGTTGGCCAGGACGGTGCCCAGGCCGGGCGCCCAGTTGACGGGCGCGTCGGAGGCGTAGGCCAGGCGGTAGCCGCTCAGGACGTCGGCGCGCTCGGCCTCGCTCAGCTCGGCCCAGGAGCGGCCGCCCTCGACGGCGCGCTCACCGGACGCGAACTGCTCGACCAGCTCGGCGATGGGCCGGGCCTTCTTCAGCTCGTCGTCGTACCAGGAGTTGAAGATCTGCAGGAAGATCCACTGCGTCCACTTGTAGTACTTCGGGTCGATCGTGGCGAACGACCGGCGCTTGTCGTGGCCGAGGCCCAGGCGGCGCAGCTGCGCCTTCATGTTCTCCATGTTGGCCTCGGTCGACGTGCGCGGGTGGGTGCCCGTCTGCACGGCGTACTGCTCGGCGGGCAGGCCGAACGCGTCGAAGCCCAGGGTGTGCAGCACGTTGTGCCCGGTCATGCGCTGGAAGCGGGCGTAGACGTCCGTGGCGATGTAGCCCAGCGGGTGTCCGACGTGCAGGCCCGCGCCCGAGGGGTACGGGAACATGTCCATGATGTACTTCTTGGGGCGAGTGGCCAGCTCGGAGCCGTCGGCCAGGTCACCGGTGGGGTTCGGCGCCTCGTAGGTGCCGTGCGCGTCCCAGAAGTCCTGCCAGCGTGCCTCGATGTCGGCAGCCATGGCCGCCGTGTAGCGGTGCGGCGCGACCGCCGCCTCGGAAGCGGCGGCGGTGTTCGTCTCGCTCATGATCCTCAAAGCTCCATCGATCGTCTCTGCCGGCGGCCCGTGCTCGAAAATGAAAAAGCCCCTCGCACAGGAGGGGACGCCGCGCCGATTCCGACCTCACGCCCGGGGGCGGGTCGGGACTGATCAGCGCGGCTCACTAAGCAGAAGGCATACGGCACGCATGGCGTCAGGGTACCGCAGGCCCCGCGCGAGCCGCGACGGGCTTCCCCGCGCCCCAGCCATGGCCAATGGTTACTCCGCGTACCGGCCGCTATCGGGGCAACACCCGTACCGGGCCGCCTCAACATAACGGCGGGATAACTCAAACCTCGTACTGACCGGTATGCGCCGACCTAGAGTGCGGGCTGTGGGTCCACTGTGCCGAACCTTTCGGAGTCGCCCCCATGCCCCCTCGAACCCTCCACAAATCGAACTCCTCCCGCTCACTTAGGAGTTCACGCCCCTCCGGTCACAGCCGCCGCGCGAGAACGGGGGTGGTGAGCGCGGCGGTCCTCCTGCTCATACCCGTGGTCGTGATCACGGGGAGCGACGCCTTCCGCGCGGCGCTCGACTTCACCACCGGTGTGCTCTCCCTGGTCTCCCTCACGGCGTCCGTCGTCTGGGGCCTGGTCGCCTCCGACCGCCTGTTCCTGACGTCCCGGCAGCGGCTGCTCTCCCAGGGCGTCCACCGGGCCACCGCGGTCGCCTCGCTCGGCTTCCTGCTGCTGCACGTCAGCGTGAAGCTGGCGCTGGCCCACGTCACGCTCGTCGAGGCGCTGATCCCCTTCGGGTCGGGCGTCACCGGCAGCAGCGGGCTCATCGGCCTCGGCGTGCTCGCCGGTCTCCTCATGGTGACCACCGGCATCACCGGCGCCCTGCGCAGCTCCATGGCGTCCCCCGCCGCCCTCGCCGCCCGCTGGCGCGCGACCCACATGCTCGCCTACCCGGCATGGTGCCTCGCCCTGCTGCACGGCCTGTACGCGGGGCGGCCACCCAAGACGTACGTCGTGGTCCTGTACGGGCTCTGCCTGCTCGGGGTCGCCGGGGCGGTGGCCCTGCGAGCCGCGCCGCGCACGGCGAAGCGCAAGGTCGCCACCCGCGTCCTGGCCTTCCTGGACCCGGGCCCACGGGCACCCGGCAAGGTGCTACGCAACACCCCACCGGCCCCACGCACACCCGACGGGGTGCTACGTAACACCCCACCGCACCCACGCACACCCGACGGGGTGCTACGTAACACCTCACCGGCCCCACACACACCCGACGGGGTGTTACGTAACACTCCGCTGGACCCCCGCACGCCCGACGAGGTCATACGTACAACGCCTCTCGACCCCCCGGCCCGCCCGGCACCGCCACCCATACCGCCCTCGGCACCCGCACCGAACCCGCCGTCGGCCCCCGCCCCCGCGACACCCACCGGCATCGGTTTCTCGGCCGCCTACCGCGCCGTCTCCGCGAGCCCCCGCGTCGAGACGACACCGCCGCCACCGCCTCCGCAGCGCTGGCCCACCCCCTCACCGCCGCCGCCGGCGCAGGCCCCGCAGTCCTCGTACGACCCCCTGTACGAGACGCCGTACGAGGGCTTCCCCACCTACGAGGGCGACGCGACGCACAACGGAACCGGCGAGCCGCATGAGACCAACGGACCCTACGAGACGTACCCACCCCATGAACCACCCACCGAACCGCTCCCCGGCCCCTTTCAGGCCCCCGCGTCGGGTGAGCCCTGGAGCACGCCCTACGGAGGCACGCAGTGAACACCGCACTGCCGGATGTCCCGGAGGTCCGCGTCGTCGGCCTCCCCCAGCTCACATCCGGGTTCGACCTCGTGGACCGGCTCGACCTCGACATGCACCTCAAGGTCCACGGCCCGCTGAAACCCATGGGGGGCGAGGCGCTCGCGCGACTGGCGCAGGCGGTGTCGCTGCGGGGCCGGGGCGGCGCGGGCTTCCCGTTCGCCAAGAAGCTGCGCGCGGTCGCCGAGTCCGCGATACGGCGCGGCATACGCCCCGTGGTCGTCGTCAACGGCAGCGAGGACGAGCCGGCCTGCCGCAAGGACACGGTGCTGCTCAACCGGGCCCCGCACCTGATCCTGGACGGCGCCCTCCTGGTCGCCGAGGCGCTCGGCGCCCGCACTCTCGTCGTCGGCGTGACCCGGGACTCGACGGAGGCGTCGATGCGGGCGGCCCTCGCCGAGCGCGGTCTGACGAACCGGCGCAACGCGCCGCTACGCGCGCGCGTGCAGCGCAATCCGGTCCGCATGGTCACCGGCGAGTCCTCCGCGCTGATCCGCTCCGCGGACGGCGGGCCGCCGATGCCGCCGGGCCGCAAGGTGCGTGCCTCCGACGCCGGGGTGGGCGGTGCCCCGACGCTGCTGTCGAACGCGGAGACGTTCGCCCAGCTCGCCGTCGCCGCGCGGACGGGCCCGGAGCGCTACTGCCGCACCGGCCTGCACGACGAGCCCGGCACGGTCCTGCTGACGCTCTCCGGCGCCGTCACCCGCCCGATGGTCCTGGAGGTGCCCTCCGGTGTCCCGCTGCGCTACGTCCTCCAGCTCGCCGGCGCTCCCCCGCTTCCCCAGGGCGTCCTCACGGGCGGCTACCACGGCAAGTGGCTGGACGGGGTGGGCGCGCAGGACGCCATCGTCTCCCGCGCCTCCCTGGAGGCGAGCGGCGGCGCCCTGGGCGCGGGCGCGATCCTGCCGATCGGCCCGGACACCTGCCCGCTCGGCGAGGCCCTCAAGGTGGCGCAGTGGCTGGCCTCGGAGAGCGCGGGCCAGTGCGGCCCCTGCTACCTGGGGCTGCCCGCGGCGGCGCGCGGCCTGGAGGACGTCCTGAACGGCGGCGGCCCCACCGCCCTGGAGGCGCTGCGCGAGGTCACGCGCGCGGTGAAGCGGCGCGGCGCCTGCAAGCACCCCGACGGTTCGGCGGCGTTCATCGAGTCGACGATCGCCGCGTTCACGGACGACCTCGCGGCGCACGTGCTCGGCACCGGGTGCGGCCGTCCGGTGCGCGGGGTGCTGCCGCTGCACACGGAGGCCCCGGCCGCGGCGGCGCCCAGCGGCAGGCGGCTCGCCGTCGACTGGACGCTGTGCAAGGGGCACGGGTTGTGCGCGGACATCGTGCCGGAGCTGATCCCGCTCGGCCCCGACGGTTTCCCGGCGGTCGCGGAGGTGGCGGTGCCGCGCTACTCGGAGGCGAACGCGGTCCGGGCCGTGCGCCGCTGCCCCGCGCTCGCCCTGCGCCTGGAGGAGGACACGTCGGCGCCACCCCGGCCCGTGCTCCCGCCCGCGCTGCCGCCGGGCCGCAGCCGCGCCCGCAGGTGACATGACACGCACCACGACACGCACACGCACGCACACAAGAAAGCGGGCCATCCGATTCGGATGGCCCGCTTTCCCACTGCTTCGAACTCTTGTGGAGCTAAGGAGAATTGAACTCCTGACCTCCTGCATGCCATGCAGGCGCTCTACCAACTGAGCTATAGCCCCTTGCGGTGTTCCGCCCGGTTCCCCTGTCGGTTTCCCCGGCGGCGACGCCAACATTACACGGTCACCCAGGTGCATCACCAAATCGTTTCCGATCCGGCCCGATTTGGGCGGCTTTGCGAGCCGCCGGGTCTCACGGGACCGCCGGGTCAGGTCCTGGCGAACGAGTAGAACCGCTTGAGGGTGCAGTGCTCGTCCAGGAGGCGCCCGTAGATCGGCTCGCCCTCCAGCTCCCGGTACGTCTCGATCGGGTCGCCTTTTATGATCAGCGCCCGCGCGCACTCCTCGCACCAGTACTGGTAGTTCGGGTTCGCCGGTTCCATGTCGCGCACGATGGGCGTGCCGCTGCCGCACCAATCGCACTTCCGCCTGTGTGCACCCATGTGGATCCGCTCAGCTCCAGCCGTGGCCGCAGGACGGACAGTCGAGGTGGGCCGGGGAGGAGGGCGCGGGTGACACGAGGACGCCGAGGAAACGGTGGGTCTCCTCGATGATGCTCAAGGGCATCGTGCGGTTCCTTCCCTCGGGCCGTTCTCACCGGTCGGACTCAGCCCCCTTCCGGCCGTCCGATTCTGCCACGGCCGGAGCAATACGGTCAGCGACGCCTGCGTACCAGTCCGGATACGGCGCCCAGGGCGGCCGCGGCCGCCAGCGCATAGGTGCACATCAGGAGCGCGTCCACAGAGGTGTACGCCCCGGAGGCGCCCGTCGTTTCAACGCGAGAGAGGAAAAGTGCGCCAAAAGCGGCCACACCGAGAAGTTGGCCGAGTTGTGTCACTGTGGCGAGCAGTCCGCTCGTCGAAGCTGCGCGCGGACGACGAAAGATCCCGCCCCTGAGGGGACGGGATCTTTCCGAGTGTGGAGCTAAGGAGAATTGAACTCCTGACCTCCTGCATGCCATGCAGGCGCTCTACCAACTGAGCTATAGCCCCTTGCCGTGTTCTTTCCTCCGGGTTGTTTCCCCGGCGGCCCGAACAAGAAGAACTTTAGCCTGCGACCTGCCGGAAAGTGAAATCCGGCCCCCGCTCCCCGCGGGGACCGGCTCAGTCGTCGTCGCCGAGGACCGGCTCGGGCAGCGTGCCCGCGTTGTGTTCGAGCAGCCGCCAGCCGCGCGCGCCCTCGCCGAGGACGGACCAGCAGCAGTTCGACAGACCGCCGAGCCCCTCCCAGTGGTGGGACTCCAGGCCCAGGAGGCGGCCGATGGTGGTGCGGATGGTGCCACCGTGGCTGACCACGACGAGCAGGCCGCCCTCGGGCAGCTTGTCCGCGTGCCGCAGCACGACCGGCGCGGCCCGGTCGGCGACCTCGGTCTCCAGTTCGCCGCCGCCGCGGCGCACGGGCTCACCGCGCTTCCACGCGGCGTACTGCTCCCCGTACCGGGCGATGATCTCCTCGTGCGTGAGGCCCTGCCACTCGCCGGCGTACGTCTCGCGCAGGTTCTCGTCGTACGCGACGTCGAGGCCGGTCAGGGCGGCCAGCTCGGCGGCGGTGGCCGCGGCCCGCTTCAGGTCGGAGGCGACGATGGCGTCCGGCTTCAGCGAGGCGAGCAGCCGGGCCGCGCGGCGGGCCTGGGCGACACCGGTCCCGGTCAGCTCGATGTCCGTACTGCCCTGGAAGCGGCGCTCCAGGTTCCAGGACGTCTGACCGTGCCGCCACAGGATGACGCGGCGGCCCCGGACGGAGCCGCTGGTCAAAGCACCTCACCGCCGAGGTCGCGGATCTCCTCCGCTTCCGCCGCGGCCTGCTCGCGCTGGGAGTGCTCGGCGGCCTTGCCGCGGGTGGCCTTGGCGTCGGCGGGCAGCTCCAGCTCGGGGCAGTCCTTCCACAGCCGCTCCAGGGCGTAGAAGACGCGCTCCTCGCTGTGCTGGACGTGGACGACGATGTCGACGTAGTCGAGCAGGATCCAGCGGGCGTCGCGGTCGCCCTCGCGGCGGACGGGCTTGGTGCCGAGCTGCTTGTTGAGCTGCTCCTCGATCTCGTCGACGATCGACTTGACCTGGCGGTCGTTGGGCGCGGAGGCCAGCAGGAAGGCGTCCGTGATGGACAGCACGTCGCTGACGTCGTAGGCGATGATGTCGTGCGCGAGCTTGTCGGCGGCCGCCTGCGCGGCGACGTTGATGAGCTCGATGGAACGGTCGGTGGCGGTCACTACAAGGCTTTCGGTCGGCGGTCAGAGTCCCCGGGATGGCGCCGCCGGGGGTACCACAAGGGTCTCACGGACCGCCGAATGGACTTACGGCTTTCCCGGCGGCCCCGGCCCGTACGGGTTCCGGGGCCGCCGGGGGCGTCATGGGCCCGGCGTCATGGACCGGGCGTCATGAGGCGCTGTAGTCCTGGCCCAGGACGACCGTCACGTCCGCGTTGGACGCCGCCTTGGCCTTCTTCACCGCCGATGTCGGCAGGCCGAGCGTCTTGGCGACCTCGACGGCGTCCTGCTTGCGGGCGTCGTCGCCGTAGGTCACCTGCGAGGTGGCGACCGAGCTGCCGGTGCCGCCCGCGACGAAGGTGTAGCCGCCGTTGACCAGGGTGACGCGGGCCTTCTCGGTGCGGGAGGCGGTGCCGGTCGCGTTCTTGACGGCGACGCGCAGCGAGTCACCGGCGGCCGGCGCCTTCACGGTGCCGCCGAGGACGTCCTTGACGACGGAGTCCGCGGTCTCCTCGGAGAGGGTGCCGTCCTTCTGGACCGGCAGCAGGGCGGTCTTGTAGTCGCCCTCCTTGGCGTGGTCGGCGAGCTTGGCGAGGAAGGCGCCGAGGTCCTTCTCGGTCAGCGACGGGTCGAGGATCTGGGCGAGGGTCTGCACGGTGATCGTCGCTGCCTGCGGGTCGGACGACAGCTTGCGCAGCACGGCCTGCATGACCTGCCCGAACCGCGTGAGCTGGGCCGTCTCGGCCTCGCCCTTGCCCTGGTAGGTGGCGTACGCGACGGCCATCGGGCCGGTGAGGGTCTGGCCCTCGCCCTTGTGGACGAGGGTCGTGCCCTTCTTGGCGGGGTCGGGCACGTCCGTATCCGTGTCGACCTCGATGTTGCCGACGAGTTCGACGAGGTTGTTGAGGTACGGCGTGTCGAGCCGCCAGGTGCCCTCGATGTCCGTGCCGAGCAGGGTGTCCACGGCGCCGCTGGTGCCGGAGGAGCCGTCCTCGTCGACGGACTTGCCGAGGGTGGTGGCGGTGCCGTCGTCGCCGCTGAGGGCGAGGGAGTTGGGGAGCAGGACGGTGCTGCCCTGCTTCGTCGTGGTGTTGTTCACGAGCAGCGCCGAGGACGTGCCGCCGCCCTTGGTGTTGTGCAGGTGGACGATGATGACGTCACGGTTCTGCGGGCCGGCCGCGGTGGCGGCGCCCGCCTTCTTGTCGTCCTTGCCGAGGAAGGGCAGCTTGCCCGCGAGGGCGAGGTAGCCGACGCCGCCGACCAGGCACAGCGCAAGGACGACGATGAGTGCGATGACTCGGCCCCGGGCGCGGCGCCGTGCCTCCTCGCGCCGCTCGCTGCGCGACTCGGTGAACTTCAGCCAGTCGATGACGTCTTCGGAGTTCTCGTCCGGCTCCTCGACGAAGGAGAACTGCTCGGTGCGGTACTCCCGGTCCGGTTCGCCCTGCTGGTCCCGCTCGTCCCGCTGGACCTGCTGCTCCTGCGGCGCGGCCGCCTGCTGCGGGATGTAGGCGGTCGCCTGCTCGGTCTGGTGCGGCGGCGCCTGGTGAGCCTGCTGGGTCTGCTGGTGCCCCTGCTGCGGCTGCTGCCCGTACGGATCGTAGGCGCCGGTGGCGTACTGCCCCTGGGCGGCGTACGGGTCCCCGGTCGCGTACGGGTCGTAAGACTGGCCCGGCTGCTGCTGCCCCGTGGCGTACGGATCGTTCCCGTATCCGTACCCGTACCCGTAGTCCGCGTTCTGGGCGTGCTGGGCGTGCTGCGTGCCCTGCGCGTTCTGCTCGTACGACGGCGCCTGCTGGGCCTGCCGGTACACCGGCCGGCCGAACTCGTCGTAGCCGACCAGCTCGTACCTCTCGTCGCGCTGGTCGTAACCGTCGTAGCGGTCGTTCACCGATGCCCCTCTCGGCGGTGCAGGGTCATTCGCCTCGGTACAGCCGGCGTTTGTCGATGTAGCGCACCACACCGTCCGGCACCATGTACCAGATGGGGTCTCCCTTGGCGACCCTGTCCCGGCAGTCCGTGGACGAGATCGCGAGCGCGGGCACCTCGACGAGCGAGACACCGCCCTCGGGGAGCCCCGGGTCGGTGAGCGGGTGGCCGGGCCGGGTGACGCCGATGAAGTGTGCCAGGGAGAACAGCTCTTCGGTGTAACGCCAGGTGAGGATCTGGCCCAGGGCGTCGGCGCCCGTGATGAAGAAGAGGTCCGTGTCCGGGTTGAGCGCGCTCAGGTCGCGCAGGGTGTCCGTGGTGTACGTCGGACCGCCGCGGTCGATGTCGATGCGGCTCACGGAGAACTGCGGGTTCTCGGCGGTCGCGATGACCGTCATCAGATAGCGGTCCTCGGGCGGGGACACGTTCTTGTCGCTCTTCTGCCACGGCTGCCCGGTCGGTACGAAGACCACCTCGTCGAGGTGGAACTGCGCGGCGACCTCACTGGCCGCCACCAGGTGTCCGTGGTGGATCGGGTCGAACGTTCCGCCCATGACGCCGAGGCGTCGCTTGGCGGGCGTCCCCCGCTCGTGGTCCGGGCCGCCGGCCGGGCTGTCGGCCGGGCCGGTAGGCATGTCCTGCGCTCCCATGCGTGCAGAGCCTACTGGCCCGGTCCGGGTGGTTCGCGCCGTGGGCCGGGCGGTCCGCTCAGCGGTCGCGGTTGAAGCGGGTGGTGATCCACAGCAGGAGGAGCAGGATGACGAAGGCGGCGCCGCCCGTCATGAGGGGGCTGATGCTCTCGTGGTTGCCGCCGTGCTCGCCGCCCTCGGCGGCGAGAGTGGCCAGTTGGGCAGCGGTGCTGTGGAGGCTCATCGTCAGCAGGACCTATCCGGTGTGGGATCGGGTGTGATCGGGATAAAGACTTCCCGCCCATCGTAAGCGGGGGCCTCGCCGCCGCTCACGCCGACTCTGCCGTACGGGGCCGAATGCCGTGGACGGCGCCCCGGCTCAGTCGTCGCGCTTGTAGCCGCGCAGCAGGAACCAGGCCATGAAGACGGCGCCGAGTATGGCGACGAGCAGCACGATGCGCAGCAGGTTGCCGGGCCCCTGGTCGGAGGCGGCTGCGGTGACGGCGTGGCCGAGGCCGGCGCCGACTGAGTGGTGATCCATCACGGTTCGCTCCTTCTGTGTGCTGCCCCGCCACGGTAACTCCGCCTAATGTGGATCCCGCCTCGGGGGCACAACCGAACACAGCGACACGCGCGTCCACATAGGTGCAGAGCCATACCGACACGCGCATCGACATGCCATCGACATGGGGGGCCGCATGCCCGACGTACCGAACGAGCAGCACGACAACGTACCCAGCAGGCAGCGCAGGCGCTTCCCCGGGATCTCCTCGCGGGCGTACGAGCACCCGGCCGACCGCTCGGCCCTGGTGGCGCTCCGCAAGCTCACCGGCTTCGACACCGTCTTCAAGGCGCTCAGCGGCCTGCTCCCGGAGCGCAGTCTGCGTCTGCTGTTCCTGTCGGACTCGGTCCGCGTCTCGGACGAGCAGTTCGCGCACCTGAACTCGATGCTGCGGGACGCCTGTTACATCCTGGACCTGGAGAAGGTCCCGCCGATGTACGTGAACCAGGACCCGCAGCCGAACGCGATGTGCATCGGCCTGGACGAGCCGATCATCGTCGTCACCACCGGCCTGGTGGAGCTGCTCGACGAGGAGGAGATGCGGGCGGTCGTCGGCCACGAGGTGGGCCACGCGCTCTCCGGCCACTCGGTCTACCGGACGATCCTGCTGTTCCTGACCACGCTCGCGCTGCGCGTGGCGTGGATCCCGCTCGGCAACCTCGCGATCATGGCGATCGTGACGGCGCTGCGCGAGTGGTTCCGCAAGTCGGAGCTGTCCGCGGACCGCGCGGGCCTCCTGGTCGGCCAGGACCTCCAGGCGTCCATGCGCGGCCTGATGAAGATCGCGGGCGGCAACCACCTGCACGAGATGAACGTGGACGCGTTCCTCAAGCAGGCCGAGGAGTACGAGGCCGGGGGCGACCTGCGCGACTCGGTCCTGAAGATCCTGAACGTGATGCCGCGCTCCCACCCGTTCACGACGGTGCGCGCCGCCGAGCTGAAGAAGTGGGCGGAGACCCGCGACTACCAGCGCCTGATGGACGGCCACTACCCGCGCCGCACGGAGGACAAGGACACCTCGGTGACCGACTCCTTCCGTGAGTCGGCCGCGCACTACACCGACCACGTGAAGAGTTCGAAGGACCCGCTGATGAAGCTGGTCAGCGACATCGCGGGCGGCGCCGGTGACCTCGGCGGCCGGGTCCGGCGCGGCTTCGGCGGCTTCGGCGGCGGCACCGGCGGCGGGAACAACGGCAACCACGGCTCGGCGGACGACGCCGAGAAGTAGCCCGTCGGTCCGGTTCAGACAGACGGCTGGGCGTTCGGCGCGAGCGCCCCGCACAGCGCGGTCGCACCGCCCGTCGCGTACGGGTCGGTGCCCGCCGGGCCGTCCTGGCCGGCCGTGGCGCCCGCGAGCAGCGGGTGCAGGTGCCCGGACTGGTCCACGGAGCAGGAGAGCGGCCCGGCCTGGACGTAGGAGACGAGCAGCTCGGCCTGGTGGTTGCGCAGGTCCTCGCGGTCGAAGCGGAAGTGCAGCTCGCGGCGGACGGTGAACAGGGAGGCGCGGGCCCCGTCGTCGACGGCGGCGCCGACCGGGCGCAGCGCGTAGACGAAGGTGTGGTCCGAGGTGACCTCCAGGGTGTCCGTGGTGGTCTCGACGGCGCGCAGGGTGCCGCGGACGCGGATGTGCGGGTCGGCGAGTTCGGCCTCGGCCGGGTCGAAGCGGACGAGCCAGCCGGTCGCGGCGTGCCGTCCGTCCATGGCCGGGCGGTCGAAGCTCTGGTCGAACTGGTCGAGCTGGCCGGGGTCGACGAGCATGCGGACGGTCCTGACCGCTCCCCCGGTGAGCACGTCGGGGTCGAGCGAGGAGTCGACGAGGTAGTCCTTGACGGTGGTCAGGGCGGTGACGACCTGGCTGTCGGAGAAGTGCGCGGTGCGCCGGCCCGTGGGCGGCAGCGTGATGCCGTCGGCGGCGGTGCCGAACCGGGCGGCGGGGCTGCGCCGGTACAGCTCGGGCACGGAGGCGGCGCCGGGCACCTTGGCGTCCGGGGCGAGCGGGATCACCGTCATCCGCAGGGGTTCGGGGTGGCGGGCGGAGGGGGTCGCGCGGTACGGGCTGCGCACGCCCATGTAGATCGCGGTGCCGAAGGCGATGACGATCAGGACGACGAGGATGACGGCCTGCCGGGTGAGGCCGCGGCGCAGCGCGGGGATGCGGCGCACGGCGGGCGCGTGGTCGGAGATGCGCTCCTGGGCGGAGAACTCCTGGAGGCGGGCGGCGCGGACGAAGGACTCGTCGAACACGACGGACCCGTATTCGTCCTCGCTTCCGCCGCCGCCGGTGGGGCCACCTTCCGGTGTCCCCTCCGGGGGGTCTCCTGGGCCGCCCATACCTTCAGGTTAGGTCCCCGGGACCTTGAGTAAACGCCCCCGTGCGCGACAACTTCCGCCGTCCGTGCGCACAGCCGCTCAAGGGCTCCGCGGGACCGCCGAAACCGCAGGCCGGGAATGGTCCACCGATGCGGAGGGCGGGCTGGAGGGGCCCTTCTCCAGCTCGGTCGTGGCGGGCGGCGGCACCTGCTCCTGGCGGCCCGATGAGGCGCCCCGGTAGACGGCGGTGAAGGCGAGGGCGACCATGCCGACGCCCATGAGCAGGGCGAGCGCCCAGGCGACGGGCCTGCGCCAGCGGACCATGCCCGCGTGCGTCCCGCCGCGGCCGTCCTGCTCCAGGCCCTCCTCGTACAGGGCGTCGGCGTCGTGGTGCAGGCGGCCGAATCCGGCCGCGCCGTACCCGTCGTCGTCGAAGAAGTCGTCGTCGGGGGCGCGGCGGGTGCGGGCTCTGCGGGCCTCGGCCTCCTGGGCCTCGGCGCGGGCCTGGGCGGCGGCGAGCAGCCGCTCGACCGCGGTGGGCTCATGGACCTCGGCGGCCCGCACGAAGTCCTCGTCGAAGACCACGGAGGCGAACTCTTCGTCCCAGCCCCCGCGGTCGTGGTCGTCGTCGGGCTCTCCGCCGTCCGGGAACGGCGCGCCCCCCACGTCCTCCGGCACCCGTCCAGAGTAGACCGGAGGGGTCAATTTGGGCAGACGGTACGGATATTCACGCCACAAGTCACGGCTCAGCGGGTGTGGCCGTCGCCGGTGACGATGTACTTGGTGCTGGTCAGCTCGGGCAGGCCCATGGGGCCGCGGGCGTGCAGCTTCTGGGTGGAGATGCCGATCTCGGCGCCGAAGCCGAACTGGCCGCCGTCGGTGAACCGGGTGGAGGCGTTGACGGCGACGGTCGTGGAGTCGACCAGCTGGGTGAAGCGGCGGGCGGCGCGCTGGTCGGTGGTGACGATGGCCTCGGTGTGCCCGGAGGACCAGAGCCGGATGTGTTCGACGGCCCGGTCGAGGTCGTCGACGACGGCGGCGGCGATGTCGTAGGAGAGGTACTCGGTCTCCCAGTCCTCGTGGGTCGCCTCGACGACGGTGGCCTTGGAGCGGTCGGCGAAGGCGAGGATCCGCGGGTCGGCGTGGACGGTGACGCCCGCGTCGGCGAGGGCGTCCAGGGCGCGCGGCACGAACGCCTCGGCGATGTCCTGGTGGACGAGGAGCGTCTCGGCGGCGTTGCAGACGGAAGGGCGCTGCGCCTTGGAGTTGACGAGGATGTCGACGGCCATGTCGATGTCGGCGTGGGCGTCGACGTAGACGTGGCAGTTGCCGGTGCCGGTCTCGATGACGGGGACGATCGAGTTCTCGACGACGTTCTTGATGAGGGAGGCGCCGCCGCGCGGGATGAGGACGTCGACGAGGCCGCGGGCGCGCATCAGCTCGGTCACCGAGTCGCGGCTCTCGCCGGGCACGAGCTGCACGGCGTCGGCGGGCAGGCCGCTGCCGCCGACGGCGTCGCGGAGCACGCGCACGAGCGCGGTGTTCGAGGCGTACGCGGAGGAGCTGCCGCGCAGCAGGACGGCGTTGCCGGACTTGAGGCAGAGGGCGGCGGCGTCGACGGTGACGTTGGGCCGGGCCTCGTAGATGATGCCGACGACACCGAGGGGGACGCGGACCTGGCGCAGGTCGATGCCGTTGGGGAGGGTGTTGCCGCGGACGACCTGGCCGACCGGGTCGGGCAGGGCGATGACGTCGCGCACGTCGGAGGCGATGGCGCGGACCCGCTCGGGGGTGAGGGTGAGCCGGTCGATGATCGACTCGCTGGTGCCGGCCTCGCGCGCGCGGGCGGTGTCCTCGGCGTTGGCCTCGACGATCTCGGCCGTACGGACTTCGAGGGCGTCGGCGATGGCGGCGAGCGCGTCGTCCTTCTCGGCGCGCGGCAGCGGGGCGAGGTCGTTGGCGGCGCCGCGGGCGCGGTAGGCGGCCCGGGTGACGGGGGTCATCGAGTCGTACGGGTTGAGCGAAGGCGACGTCATGCACGGCAGGGTAACGGGGGACGGCGGGGCGTCCAGATCCTGTTCCGGGAGGTGAGACATGGCCGAAAAGGGGCAGGCCGACGCCGGGGAGTCGTTTGAAGCGGGTGCGTGCCCGAAATGTGGCGCCCGTCAAGAATGTGCACGTTCAACAGCCGGAGCGGGCCGGGACGGGTCAGAACGGGTGCACGCCCACCGGGGCCGCGGGCAGCGGTCCGTGCCCCTCCGCGATGCGGTGGTGGTAGGTCTCGCGGTCGATGACCTCCAGGCCGACGATCTCCCAGGGCGGCAGCTGCGAGGTCTGGCGGTGCTCGCCCCACAGGCGCAGGGCGACGGCCGCCGCGTCGTGCAGGTCGCGGGCCTCCTCCCAGTAGCGGATCTCCGCGTGGTCGACCGCGTAGCGGCTGGTCAGGAGGAAGGGGTGGTCGTGCGCGAGTTGTTCGAGGCCGCGGCGGACCTCGGCGAGCGGTGTCTCGGCGCCGGAGACGGTGAGCGTGATGTGCCAGAGCCGGGGGCCCTCCTCGGCCCTCGCCCCGCTGTCGGACCTCGTCTCCCCCGCCGTCTCCTCCTCGTAGGCGTCCCCCGCGGCCACGCTGGTCAGTGCCCGCTCCGCCGACGCTCGGGGCGTCGCCCCCGGGCGCGCTCGTCTCACGACGGCCTCCTTTGCGCAATGGTCGTGCGGAACTCCGCGCATGGTCCGCGTGCGCGCGCACTGCGTGAACATGCTCGGCATGAACTGCCTGCATCAAGAGTTGAGCAGGACGCGACTCGTCTTGGGGTGGTTTTACGGAAGGTCCCCCGCGGGTGGCAGGCTTTCGGCCGATTGCACAACGCTTTCGAAGGTGGCCGGGCGCCGGATCACGCCCGGAGGAGGACCAGATCGTCCGCGTGTACGACTTCGCGTTCGTAGGCGGGGCCGAGTTCGCGGGCGAGTTCGCGGGTGGAGCGGCCGAGCAGCCGGGGGATCTCCTTGGCGTCGAAGTTGACGAGCCCGCGGGCTACGGCCCGGCCCTCGCCGTCCCGCAGCTCGACCGGGTCGCCCGCGCTGAAATCGCCCTCCACCGCCGCGATCCCGGCCGGGAGCAGCGACGTACGGCGCTCGACCACGGCCCGCACGGCGCCGTCGTCCAGGGTGAGGGAGCCGCGCGGTGTGGACGCGTGCTGGAGCCAGAGCAGCCGGTCGGCGCTGCGGCGGCCCGTGGGGTGGAAGTAGGTGCCGGTGTCGCGGGCGGCGAGGGCGTCGGCTGCGTGGCTGGCGCTGGTGAGGACGACGGGGATGCCGGCCGCGGCGGCGATCGAGGCGGCCTCGACCTTGGTGACCATGCCGCCGGTGCCGACGCCCGCCTTCCCGGCGCTGCCGATCTTGACGTGCGCGATGTCGGCGGGGCCGCGCACCTCGGCGACGCGGGAGGTGCCGGGCCTGCTCGGGTCGCCGTCGTAGAGGCCGTCGACGTCGGAGAGGAGGACGAGCAGGTCGGCGTGGACGAGGTGGGCGACGAGGGCGGCGAGCCGGTCGTTGTCGCCGAAGCGGATCTCGTCGGTGGCGACGGTGTCGTTCTCATTGACGACCGGCAGGGCGCCCATGGTGAGGAGCTGGTCGACGGTGCGCGAGGCGTTGCGGTGGTGGGTGCGGCGGGCCATGTCGTCGCTGGTGAGGAGGATCTGGCCGACGCGGACGCCGTAGCGCGCGAAGGAGGCGGTGTAGCGGGCCACCAGGAGGCCCTGGCCGACGCTGGCGGCGGCCTGCTGGCGGGCGAGGTCCTTGGGGCGGCGGGAGAGGCCGAGCGGCGCGAGCCCGGCGGCGATGGCGCCCGAGGAGACCAGGACGATCTCCCTCTTGGCCGCACCGTGGTGTTTGGCGAGGACGTCCACGAGGGCGTCGACCCGGTCGGCGTCCAGGCCCCCCGCGGCCGTGGTGAGCGATGACGATCCGACCTTGACCACGATCCGGCGCGCTTCCGTCACGCCCTGTCGTGCCGCACGTGTAGCCCCTGACATGCACCGCAATGTACGTGACGTGACCACGGGGCCGCCGCCGGGTTTCGAGGGGCGGACAGCTCGAACGGCTCGCGGGCGGGCGGACGACCCTCCGAGGTGCGTACACTTTGCCCCTTTTTCGGGTGATTGCCGTCACGGAGGATTGCTACGGGACCGCTCCAAGTCATACGGTCAGTGGTCAGCCTTTTCACGCCTGACCCCCTGTTGATCCCCTCCTATTCCTGCCAGGAGCCCAGCCCGTGCCCTCCGCCGGACTTGCCCCGCGCCGCATCGTGCAGCTCTCAGCGCTGCTGGCGATGTTCGCGCTCTTCGTGGCCCAGCTCGTCAGCGCGTCCCTCCCGAACGTCCCGGTGTTCGTCGCCGCGAGCGCGGCCGGCCTCGCGCTCGACACCTACCTGCAGTACCGGCAGCCGGGCCTGCTGTCCCTCCTGGCCAAGGTGCGCTTCGACGTCACCGTGCGACAGCTGCTGCGCGACATGCTGATCTTCGTCGGCCTGCTGCGCATCGACGGCATCGACCCGACGGGCGAGCAGGCGCCGCTGCTCTTCGCGCTCCTCGCCGTCTACGTGCTGCACTTCGGCTGCCAGGCCGCCGCGGTCATGGTCCGCCGCAGCCGGACGCTGCCGATCCTCACCCGCAACATCGACGCCTCGGCGCTGCGCCTGTCCGCCGCCCCGCCGCGCATCCTGGCCCGCCGCCCCAGCCACCGCCTGCTGGCCTTCTCCCTGCCCGCCACCGCCGGTCTGCTCGCCACGGCCGCCACGACCGACGCCACCTGGGGCGGCATCGGCATCGGCGTCTCCATCGCCCTGTTCGGCGGCGGCCTGCTGTACCTGGCCACCTGGCTGCTGCCCAAGAAGCGGTCGCTGAACGAGGCCAAGGTCATGGAGTGGCTGGACAACTGGCTGGCCGACTACAAGCCGACCGTCGCCATGTACTTCTCGGGCGGCACGACCTCCGCGTACCAGGCGAACATGTGGCTGCCCACCCTCGCCGAGGTGGACGGCAAGCCGCTGATCGTGCTGCGCGAGCGCTTCATGGTCAACAAGATCGACGCGACCGACGTCCCGATCATCTGCTTCCCGAAGGTCGCCACGATGTTCTCCCTGGAGAACTCGACGCTGAAGATGATGCTGCACCCGGCGAACGCCGCGAAGACCTCCCAGGTGCTGCGCATCCCGACGATCAAGCACGCGTTCATCAACCACGGCGAGTCCGACAAGCTCTCGTCCTGCAACCCGTACGCGAAGGCCTACGACGAGGTGTGGGTCGCGGGCCCCGCCGCCCGCGACCGCTACCAGCTCGCCGATGTCGGCGTCGAGGACAAGGACGTCGTCGAGGTGGGCCGCCCGCAGCTCTCCCCCATCAGGACCGCCTCGGGCCCGGCCACCAAGCCGTACACGACCGTCCTCTACGCCCCCACCTGGGAGGGCTGGGACGGCAACCCCGGCAACACCTCGGTGATCCTGGCCGGTGAGAACATCGTCCGCCACCTGCTCGCCGACGACCGCGTGCGCCTGGTCTACAAGCCGCACCCGATGACCGGTTCGCAGGTCCCCGCCGCGGGCGCCGCCAACGAGCGCATCAAGGCGATGATCCGCGAGGCCAACACGCGCCGCTCCGGCGCCCGGCCCGGCCCCGAGGCCGCCGCCGAGCTGGCCCGCCGCACCGCCGAGCTGGACAAGCTGACCTCGACGGCGTTCCGCACCAGCGCCGACGACATGGAGAAGATGCTGCTCCAGGGCCGCCCCGACAGCGGTCGCCAGGCGGCCGTGGCCGAGGCGAGGGCGGCGTGGGAGGAGGCGTACTGGGCCTCGTTCCCCGAGTGGGAGCACCTCATCGTCACCGAGGCCCGGCCCGCGATCTTCACCTGCTTCAACCAGGCCGACGTCCTCATCTCCGACGTCTCCTCGGTCGTCTCCGACTGGCTCGCCAGCGAGAAGCCGTACGCCGTCGCCAACACCTCGGGGCTGACCGAGGCCGAGTTCCGCGCCGGTTTCCCGACGGTCAGCGCCGCGACGATCCTCGCGCCGGACGCGGAGGGCGTGCCCGCCCTTCTCGCGGCCGTGCGCGGCGAGACCGACGACGTGTACCGGGAGGCCCGTCTGGAGCTCAAGGAGCAGCTCCTGGGCCCCTCGGACCCGCCCTCCATCGACCGCTTCAACGCGGCCGTACGCGCCCTGTGCGAGCGCGCCGACGAGCGCCGCGCCCGGATGGCCGCGCGCGGCGACACGGACATCCCCGCGCAGCGCGAGGACTCCGTCGAGGAGCAGGTCGCCGACGCGGTGGCCGCGGAGGCGGCGCCGGAGTCGGAGGACGCGGACGCCGTGACGGCGTGACGCCGTCCCTCATCCGTTGACGGTACGAGGAAGGGCCCGGGGAGATCATCTCCCCGGGCCCTTCCTCGTACCGGCTGTCCTGCCAGGTCAGAACGGTTTGAACTCGTCGTACGCCTGCTCCGCCTCGTCCCGCTCGGCCTGCCGGTCGCGGCGGCGCTGGGCGGCCGGGCGCGGCGCCTCGAAGCGGTGGTCCTCGCCGCGGCGGCCGAGCATCTCGGCGCCGGCCATGACGGTCGGCTCCCAGTCGAAGACGACCGCGTTCTCCTCGGGGCCGATGGCGACGCCGTTGCCGTTGCGGGCACCGGCCTTCATCAGCTCCTCCTCCACGCCGAGGCGGGCGAGCCGGTCGGCGAGGTAGCCGACGGCCTCGTCGTTGTTGAAGTCGGTCTGGCGGACCCAGCGCTCCGGCTTCTCGCCGCGCACGCGGAACAGCGGCTCGCCGTCGGCCTCCTCGCGGGTGACGGTGAAGCCCGAGTCGTCCACGGCCTTCGGGCGGATGACGATGCGGGTCGCCTCCTCCTTCGGCTTCGCGGCGCGCGCGGCGCCGACCAGCTCGGCCAGGGCGAAGGACAGCTCCTTGAGGCCCTTGTGGGCGACGGCGGAGACCTCGAAGACGCGGTAGCCGCGCGCCTCCAGGTCGGGCCTGACCATCTCGGCGAGGTCCTTGCCGTCGGGCACGTCGATCTTGTTCAGGACGACGAGGCGCGGCCGGTTCTCCAGGCCCGCGCCGTACGCGCGCAGCTCGGCCTCGATGGTGTCGAGGTCGGAGACGGGGTCGCGGTCGGACTCCAGCGTCGCCGTGTCGAGGACGTGCACGAGGACCGAGCAGCGCTCGACGTGGCGCAGGAACTCAAGACCCAGGCCCTTGCCCTGGCTGGCGCCCGGGATGAGGCCGGGGACGTCGGCGATCGTGTAGACCGTCGAGCCCGCCGTGACGACGCCGAGGTTCGGGACCAGCGTCGTGAACGGGTAGTCGGCGATCTTCGGCTTGGCGGCCGAGAGGACCGAGATGAGCGAGGACTTGCCCGCGCTCGGGTAGCCCACGAGCGCCACGTCGGCGACCGTCTTCAGCTCCAGCACGATGTCGCGCAGGTCGCCGGGGACGCCGAGGAGGGCGAAGCCGGGGGCCTTGCGGCGGGCCGAGGCCAGCGCCGCGTTGCCGAGGCCGCCGCGACCGCCCTGGGCGGCGACGAAGGTCGTGCCCTGGCCGACGAGGTCCGCGAGGACGTTGCCCTGCTTGTCGAGGACGACCGTGCCGTCGGGGACGGGCAGGATCAGGTCCTCGCCGTCCTTGCCGGAGCGGTTGCCGCCCTCGCCGGGCCGGCCGGCGGTGGCCTTGCGGTGCGGCGAGTGGTGGTAGTCGAGGAGCGTCGTCACCGACTGGTCCACGACCAGGACGACGTCACCGCCACGGCCGCCGTTGCCGCCGTCCGGGCCGCCGAGCGGCTTGAACTTCTCACGGTGGACGGAGGCACAGCCGTGGCCCCCGCTACCCGCGGCGACATGCAGTTCGACGCGGTCCACGAAGGTGGTCATTGGTCAGTGCCTCCAGAAACATACGGTGCTGTCTGTGTGCGTGCTGTACCCATTCACAACACGCGAAAGGCGGACCCGCTTCCCCAGGGGGAAGTGAGGTCCGCCTCGCGAGAAAGAACTGGTCGAGACGCCTTAGGCGGCGGCGACCGGAACGATGTTCACGACCTTGCGGCCACGGTGGGTACCGAACTCCACCGCGCCGGCGTCGAGCGCGAACAGCGTGTCGTCCTTGCCACGACCCACACCGTTGCCCGGGTGGAAGTGGGTGCCGCGCTGGCGGACCAGGATCTCACCGGCGTTGACGGTCTGGCCGCCGAAGCGCTTCACGCCGAGCCGCTGAGCGTTGGAGTCGCGCCCGTTCCGAGTGGACGATGCGCCCTTCTTGTGTGCCATGTCTCAGTCCCTACCCTTACTTCGCAGCCGCGGGGATCTCAGTGACCTTGATCGCCGTGTACTGCTGGCGGTGGCCCTGACGACGGCGGTAGCCGGTCTTGTTCTTGTAGCGAAGGATGTCGATCTTCGCACCCTTGTGGTGGTCCACGACCTCGGCCTGGACCTTGATCCCGGCCAGCACCCACGGGTCGCTGGTCACGGCGTCACCGTCGACAACGAGCAGCGTAGAGAGCTCTACGGTGTCGCCAACCTTGGCCGTGGGGATCTTGTCAACCTCAACGATGTCGTCGACAGCAACCTTGTGCTGGCGACCACCGCTGCGCACGATGGCGTACACGCGGATCTCTCTTTCGCTCGGAACGGGACTCCCGCAGTCCAGCCACACGGGTGCGGCCTCTCCGGGGACTCCCAGGGGGATGCGCCCGGAGGAAAAAGGTTTACGGGAGTGCGGCGTATCGATGGACACGCCGACGGTCAAGATTACGGGTCCGGCCCGACAAGGGTCAAACCGGCCCCGCACAGGACGGGCGACGCCCCCGTACCGCGGCGGTGCGCCGCGGTACGGGGGCGTCGGACGGCTCAGGCCTCGTCGGCCGCGGCCGAGACGGAGGGCTGCGTCTGCTGCCCGGCCGCCGCGGTCTTCTTCGCGGTCGCCTTCTTGGCGGTGGTGGTCTTCGCCGCCTTCTTGGCCGTCGTCTTCTTCGCGGCCGTCTTCTTGGCCGCGGTCTTCTTCGTGGCGGCCTTCTTCGCCGTCGCCTTCTTGGCCGTCTTGCGGGCCGTCTTCTTGGCGGCGGGCGCCTCGGGCTCACCCTCCGTCTCCGGTGCGGCCTGCGGGGCCTCCTCCGCGGCGGCCGACGGGACGACCAGGACGGCCGCCTCCTCCGGCGCGGTGGGCGCCGCCGCCTTGCGGACGGCGCGGCGGCGCGGACGCGGCGCCGGAGCCTCCTGCACGGGCTCGGCCGGTACGGGCGCGGGCTCCTCGGCGACCGGCTCCTCCACCTTCGCCACCGGCTCGGCGACGGTCACCTCGGCGGCCTCCTCGGAGGACGCCTTCGGCGAACCGGCGGGCGCGGTCGCCTTGCGGGTGGCGCGACGACGCTGACGCGGCGCCGGAGCCTCCTCCTGCGCGGGCTGTACGGGCTCGGGCTCCTTCGGGGCCTCCGCCTCGACGGCCGGCTCGGGCGCGGGCGCCGGGGCCTCGGTGACCACCGGCTCCTTGGGCGCCCCCGCCGGGGCCGACGCACGGCGCGTGGCGCGGCGGCGCGAACGGCCGCCACGGCTCGCCGCGGCCTCCGCCTCGGCGGCGCTGGAGTACAGCTCCTCGTCCGGGGCGAACTCGGGCTCGGCGAGCGCCTTGGGCGCGGCCGCCTCGGCGGCGACCTCCGCCTCGGTCTCGACCGGCTCGGGCTCGGCGGCGGCCTCGTGCTCGTGACCCTGCTCGTGACCCTGCTCGTGGCTGTGGTCGTGGCCGTGGTCGTGCTCGCCGCCGTTACCACCGCGGCCGCGCTTCTTGCGCTTGCCGCCGTTGGAACCGCCGGAGACCGGCTGCTCCATATGGACGATGACGCCCCGCCCGTTGCAGTGCACGCAGGTCTCGGAGAAGGACTCCAGGAGGCCCTGGCCGACACGCTTGCGGGTCATCTGGACCAGGCCGAGCGAGGTGACCTCGGCGACCTGGTGCTTGGTGCGGTCGCGGCCCAGGCACTCCAGCATGCGGCGCAGGACCAGGTCGCGGTTGGACTCCAGGACCATGTCGATGAAGTCGATGACGACGATGCCGCCCAGGTCGCGCAGGCGCAGCTGGCGCACGATCTCCTCGGCCGCTTCGAGGTTGTTCCTCGTCACGGTCTCCTCGAGGTTGCCGCCCTGGCCGGTGAACTTCCCGGTGTTGACGTCGATGACGACCATGGCCTCGGTCTTGTCGATCACCAGGGAGCCGCCGGAGGGCAGCCACACCTTGCGGTCGAGCGCCTTGGCGAGCTGCTCGTCGATCCGGTACGTCGCGAAGACGTCGACCTCGCTGGTCCACCGCTGGAGGCGGTCGGCCAGATCGGGCGCCACGTGGGTGACGTAGCCGTGGATGGTCTCCCACGCCTCGTCACCGCTGACGATGACCTTGGAGAAGTCCTCGTTGAAGATGTCGCGGACGACACGGACCGTCATGTCCGGCTCGCCGTACAGCAGGCTCGGCGACGACGTCGAGATCTGCTTGGCCTTCTTCTGGATGTCCTCCCACTGCGCCTGCAGACGCTCGACGTCGCGGCGCAGCTCGTCCTCGCTCGCGCCCTCGGCGGCGGTGCGCACGATGACGCCCGCGTCCTCGGGGACGATCTTCTTGAGGATGGTCTTGAGGCGTGCCCGCTCGGTGTCGGGCAGCTTGCGGCTGATGCCGGTCATCGAGCCCTCGGGCACGTAGACCAGGTAGCGGCCGGGCAGCGAGATCTGGCTGGTCAGGCGGGCGCCCTTGTGGCCGATCGGGTCCTTGGTGACCTGCACGAGCACGGACTGGCCGGACTTGAGCGCGGTCTCGATGCGGCGCGGCCCGTTGGCCATGCCGAGCGCCTCGAAGTTGACCTCACCGGCGTACAGCACCGCGTTGCGGCCCTTGCCGATGTCGATGAAGGCGGCCTCCATCGACGGCAGCACGTTCTGGACCTTGCCCAGGTAGACGTTGCCGACGTACGAGGTCGACTGCTCCTTGTTGACGTAGTGCTCGACGAGGATGTCGTCCTCGAGCACGCCGATCTGGGTGCGCTCGCCGTTCTGGCGGACGACCATCACGCGCTCGACGGCCTCGCGGCGCGCCAGGAACTCGGCCTCGGTGATGATCGGCACGCGGCGGCGGCCCTGCTCGCGGCCCTCGCGGCGGCGCTGCTTCTTGGCCTCCAGACGCGTGGAGCCCTTGATGGACTGCACCTCGTCCGAGGAGGTCGACGAGCGCTCACGCTCGGCGAAGCTGTCCTTCTTGCGGGGCTCGCGGACCTTGACGACCGTGCGCTCCGGGTCGTCGGAGGCGTGCTGGTCGCTCTCGGCGGCGGCGTCACCGGCGCGACGGCGGCGGCGACGGCGACGGCGGCTGCTGCTCGACCCGGAGGCCGCGCTGTCGTCGCGCTCGTCGTGGCCGTGGTGCTCGTCCTGCTCGGCGTGGCTGTCCGCGCCGTCGTCGGCGGTGTCACCGTCGTCTTCCGCGTCCTGCTCGGCGTCGGCGTCCGCGTCACCGGACTCGTCCTGCTCGTTCTCGGCGTCGGCGGACTCGCCCCGGCGACGGCGGCGGCCACCACGACGGCGACGGCGGGCCGGACGGTCGCCGTTCTCGTGGTCGTGCTCGTCCTGGTCGTCGCCCGGCTCGTCCGCCTCCGCGGGCTCCTCGGCCGCGACCTGGGGCTCCGCCTCGACGGGCTGCTCGACGGGCTGCTGCTCGTCACTGGCGCGCCTGCGGCGGCGACGGCGCGGGGACTGCTCCTCCTCGGCGGCCACGACGGCGGCACCGGCGGCGGGCTCGACGGGCGCGGGCTTCTCCTCGGCGGCCTCGGCCGCGGCAGCGGCGGCGGCGCGCTCCGGCGTCTGGAACATCGGCTCGGTGAAGACGGGCGCCTGGAAGACGGCGACGGACGGCCGCTTCGGACGGCTCCCGCCCTCCTCCTCACGGGCGGCCTTGGACGCGGACCGCTGGGCCCTCGGCTCGGCGAAGCCGGCGGCGGCCTTACGGGTGGCGCGACGACGGCCGCGCGGCGCGGGCTCCTCGGCGGCCTCGGCCTGCGCGGCGGGCTCCGCCACCGGCTCGGCGGCCTGGGCCTCGGGGGCGGCGACGGCGCGGGTGGCGCGGCGGCGGGCGCGGCGCGGGGCGGCGTCCTCGGCCGGCTCCTCGACGGCGGGCTCCTCGGCCACCGGGGTCTCCTGGACCTCCGGGGTCTCCTGGGCCTGCTGGGTTTCCTGCGCCTGCTGGGTTTCCTGCGCGGCAGGGGCCGAGGCCGTACGGGTGGCACGGCGACGGCGGCGCGGCGCGGGCTCCTCGGCGGGGGCCTCCGGCTCGGCGGCGGGGGTGGTCTCGGCAGCGGGCTGCTCGGCCTCGGCGGCGGGCGCGGAGGTGGCACGGGTGGCACGACGGCGACGCGGCGCGGGCGCCTCGGCGGCAGCCTCCTGCTCGGCGGCGGGGGCTGTCTCGGCGGCGGCCTGCTCGGCCTCGGCGGCGGGCGCGGAGGTGGCACGCGTGGCGCGCCGACGGCGCGGCGCGGGGGCCTCTACGACAGGTGCGGCCTCGGGCTCGGGCTCGGCGGCGGGCGTCGCGGCCTGCTCAGCAACCTGCCCGGTGCTCTCCTCCGGCTCGGCGACCGGCGTCGACACGGCGCGCGTGGCACGGCGGCGGGTGCGGCGCGGGGCCGGCTCCTCGGCGGCGGGCTCGGCCAGCTCCTGCGGGGTGGCCGGGTCGGCGACGGCCTGGACTTCTTCCTGCACCTCGTCCGCCGCGGACGCGGCGGCGGGCGCACCGGCCGGCGCGGAGGCGCGGCGCGTGGCGCGACGGCGCGGGCGGGCGGCGGGCGCTGCGTCCTGCGCGGGGGCCTCGGCGGCCGGGGACGCGGCGGGCTCGGACTCTGCGTCCGCGGCGGTGGCCGGTATGGCCGGCGCGTTCCCGGCGGCGGTCTGTCCGGCGGGCGGGCCCGCGGGGCGCGACGCGGCCCGGCGCCGACGGCGCGGGGGCAGGGTGTCGCTGGGGCTGTCCAGTTCGGGGCTGGTCGCTTCGTTCTGCTCGGGCATGCGGGTGTGTCTCCCGTCGGCCCCCGGGCGCCGCGCCTCATCCGGATGACCGGTGACGCCTGCGGCTCGCGCGGGTGGCGCGGTGCCGCCGGTCCGGGGCGCGGGCGCCGCACGGGGGCTCTCTGTCTGTTCTCGCCGGTTCCGGTACGCGGGGTGCGTACGGCCTGGCGAAAGTCCTTGGGTGGGTGCGCTGCCCGACCCAGGTGGCTCCCGAGTACGAGGGCGGCGCTACGACGACCGCCTTACGCGGGACCTTCCACGGCAGACGCCGTCGCGGTGGCAGTTCCTGCGGCCTCCGGTCGGGGGGCCCGGACTGCCTCGCGGTCGGGCGCGAGCGGGTCGGTCACCGTGCCGGTCTCTTCATCGAAAGGCCCCTGCGCCAGCCTGGTCACCGCTGCGGGGACCGGCGGCGCCAGGTCAGCCACGGCGCGGAGACCGGACAGGACGTCGTCGGGTCGAACGGCAGGCGTCACGTGCCGAACAACCAGCCGCAGTATCGCACAGGCCCGCTCACCGGGCCTATCGGGCGCATCGACGGCTTCCAGACTCGCGACGGCTTCGCGGGCGTCGAACGTACGGATGCCGTTCTTCGTCCGGCGCTGCACCTCGACGCTGTCGGCGGCGCGGAACGCCTCGGCGGCGCGCGCCGCCTCCTCGACACCGACGCCGTCCAGGCGCAGCTCCCACACGGAGGCGGCGAGCCGGTCGGCGAGGCCGGAGGTGCGGGCCTCGACGGCGTCGACGATGTCGAGGCCGACGGGCATCGACTCGTCGAGCAGCTTCCTCAGCGTGTCGGGGTCGCGCTCCGCGGTCAGCGCGATCTCCAGGTACTCGGCCTCACTGCCCGTGCCGGTGGGTGCGGCATTGGCGTACGACACCTTCGGGTGCGGCGTGAACCCCGCCGAGTACGCCATGGGCACCTCGGCGCGGCGCAGCGCCCGCTCGAAGGCGCGCTGGAAGTCTCGGTGGCTGGTGAACCGGAGGCGGCCGCGCTTGGTGTAGCGCAGTCGGATGCGCTGCACCGCGGGTGCGGGCGGCGGGCCTACGGGCTGTCGCTTGCCCAGTGTCCTGATCCTTCGTGAGTACGGTCGTGCTGCTACCAAGAGTACGTCCACGCACGCGCTCCGGTTCCCCCGCACGGGCACTCACGAACCCTCATGGACGTTGACCTTCTCGAAAAGGCAAAATCAGCGCTGAAACCAGCGCCACTACGAGGGGGCTCCTCGCATGATCACGCTCACGAAGGAAGACGGCCCGGCGGACCTGGACGGGGTGACGCACCTGTCCATCGGGGTCTCGTGGGACCCCACCTCCGGGAGCAGCGGCGGCGTCCTGGGCGCCCTGCGCCGCAAGCAGGGCACCGACCTGGACCTGATCGCCATCGCGATGCAGGGCGCCGACCCGGTGCGCCTGGCGGGCCTGGACTCGCTCGACCCGCTGGGGAACGGCTCGCTGGTGCACTCCGGCGACAACCAGACGGGCAAGGGCGACGGGGACGACGAGACGGTCACGGTCGAGTTCGCGCGCGTCCCGCAGAACATCACGTCGATCGTGTTCATCGCGGCCGCGTTCAAGAAGGGCAGCTCCTTCCAGAAGGCGCGCAACGTCAGCATCAAGGTCTACGACGCCACGGGCGGCAGCAGTCAGCAGGTCGCCGACATCTGGCCGTCCATGCTCAGCACGGACAACGGCTGCGCGGTGGCAAAGGCGGTCCGCGCCCCGGGCGGCGCCTGGAAGCTCCAGGTCATCAACGAGACGGGCAAGATCAAGCAGGGCGACGAGGTCGCCTTGATGCGCTTCGCCGTGAGCAAGTAGCGCCCGCGCGCGGGGCTCACGCCGAAGGGGCGGCCGGTTGTGATCAACCGGCCGCCCCTTCGCGTACGTACGTGCTACTTGACGACCGTCAGCGGCAGCAGCTTCTTGCCCGTCGGGCCCACCTGGATGGAGGTGTCCATCGCCGGGCAGACGCCGCAGTCGAAGCAGGGGGTCCAGCGGCAGTCGTCGACCTCGGTCTCGTCGAGGGCGTCCTGCCAGTCCTCCCAGAGCCAGTCCTTGTCGAGGCCGGAGTCGAGGTGGTCCCAGGGGAGGACCTCCTCGTAGGTGCGCTCGCGCGTGGTGTACCAGTCGACGTCGACGCCGTGGGCGGGGAGCGTCTTGGCGGCGCACTCCATCCAGCGGTCGTAGCTGAAGTGCTCGCGCCAGCCGTCGAAGCGGCCGCCGTCCTCGTAGACCGCGCGGATGACGTCGCCGATGCGGCGGTCGCCTCGGGAGAGGAGGCCCTCGACGATGCCGGGCTTGCCGTCGTGGTAGCGGAAGCCGATGGAGCGGCCGTACTTCTTGTCGCCGCGGATCTTGTCGCGGAGCTTGGTGAGACGGGCGTCCGTCTCCTCCGCCGAGAGCTGCGGCGCCCACTGGAACGGGGTGTGCGGCTTGGGCACGAAGCCGCCGATCGAGACCGTGCAGCGGATGTCGTTGGAGCCGGAGACCTCGCGGCCCTTCTGGATCACGTTCATCGCCATGTCGGCGATCTGGAGGACGTCGTCGTCGGTCTCGGTGGGCAGGCCGCACATGAAGTACAGCTTCACCTGGCGCCAGCCGTTGCCGTAGGCGGTGGCGACGGTGCGGATGAGGTCTTCTTCCGAGACCATCTTGTTGATGACCTTGCGCATGCGCTCACTGCCGCCCTCGGGGGCGAAGGTGAGGCCGGAGCGGCGGCCGTTGCGGGTCAGCTCGTTGGCGAGGTCGACGTTGAAGGCGTCCACGCGGGTGGAGGGCAGCGAGAGGCCGATCTTGTCTTCCTCGTACCGGTCCGCGAGGCCCTTGGCGATGTCGCCGATCTCGGAGTGGTCGGCGGAGGAGAGCGAGAGCAGGCCGACCTCCTCGAAGCCGGTCGCCTTCAGACCCTTCTCCACCATCTCGCCGATGCCGGTGATGCTTCGCTCCCGCACGGGGCGCGTGATCATGCCGGCCTGGCAGAAGCGGCAGCCGCGGGTGCAGCCGCGGAAGATCTCGACGGACATGCGCTCGTGGACCGTCTCCGCGAGCGGCACGAGCGGCTGCTTCGGGTACGGCCACTCGTCGAGGTCCATGACGGTGTGCTTGGAGACCCGCCACGGCACGCCCGACTTGTTGGGCACGACGCGGCCGATCCGCCCGTCGGGCAGGTACTCGACGTCGTAGAACGCGGGGACGTAGATGTTGCCCGTCTTCGCGAGGCGGAACAGGACCTCCTCGCGGCCGCCGGGGCGCCCCTCGGCCTTCCACGCGCGGATGATCTCGGTCATGTCGAGGACAGCCTGCTCGCCGTCGCCGATGACCGCCGCGTCGATGAAGTCCGCGATCGGCTCCGGGTTGAACGCCGCGTGGCCGCCCGCGAGGACGATCGGGTCGTCGAGCGTACGGTCCTTGGACTCCAGCGGGATGCCGGCCAGGTCGAGCGCGGCCAGCATGTTCGTGTAGCCCAGCTCGGTGGAGAAGCTCAGGCCGAACACGTCGAACGCCTTGACCGGGCGGTGCGAGTCGACCGTGAACTGCGGCACCTTGTGCTCGCGCATCAGGGCTTCGAGGTCCGGCCAGACGCTGTAGGTGCGCTCGGCGAGGACGCCCTCGCGCTCGTTCAGGACCTCGTAGAGGATCATGACGCCCTGGTTGGGGAGACCGACCTCGTACGCGTCCGGGTACATCAGCGCCCAGCGGACGTCGGCGGACTCCCACGGCTTCACCGTGGAGTTGAGTTCACCGCCGACGTACTGGATCGGCTTCTGCACATGCGGGAGCAGCGCTTCGAGCTGCGGAAACACAGACTCGACCACTTGGGGTGCCGCGGCGGCGGCTTCGGCAGGCATAACCGTGGACCTTCGTGAGCTGGCAGGGGTGACCCTCAAGCCTAACCCGCTCACAAGCGCGGCTTCGCCGCCCGCTTCCAGACGGCGGGCAGCGCGCGCTCCCCGTCCGTCGCCGCCGCCTGCTCCTGCCCGTACAGCAGGCCCCACGCGAAGGCGGTCTCCCCCGCCGCGTGCGCCTGGATCGCCAGGTCGCGCAGCGCCTCGCGGGCGACGACGGAGTCCTGGTGGTCGCCGAGCAGCGACTGCACCTTCTTGACGCGCTTCGCGAACTTCTTCGCCTTCTTGCCGAGCGCGAGGACGGCGGTCTCCCCGGCGTAGCGGGCGCGCTTGGCGGCCTTGCGGGCGTCGTGCAGGGCGTGGTCGCGGTCGGTGCCGGGAGGCAGTGAGAGGGCGTGGTCGATACGGGCGGCGAGCCGGGCATGATCCTTGAGCGCCGCCTTGACCAGCACGTTCGCGGCCGGGCGGTCGGCGGCGGGCAGCAGCGGCGGGTCGGCGAGCAGCGCGTCGAGGGATTCGAGCAGCGCCAGGTAGCGGCGGCCGTCGAGCACGGCGACGGTGTGGCGGCGCGAGCCGAGGCGGCGGGCCACGGCCCAGATCCGCAGCCGGCCGCGGACGGGGCCGAGCAGCAGGGTGCGGGGCAGCGCGTCGATCCGGGCGGTCAGCCGGTCGGTCAGCACCTCGCGGTCCCGGTCGACGCCCAGTTCGGCGCCGAGCCACTTCAGCTCCTCGCCGACGGGTCCGGTGACGGCCGGGTCGAGGACCTTCTTGTACGTCTTGAACGCGCTGCGCAGCCGCCGGGTCGCGACCCGCATCTGGTGCACGGCGTCGGGCAGGTCGCGGCGGACGGCGGGGTCGAGCTCGACGAGGGCGTCGCGCTGTTCGCGGAGCCGGGCGAGGACGTGGTCCCCGGCGGTGACGGGCTTTCGCTCATCGGACTTCCCGGGGCCGCGGATGCCGGTCTCCTCCATGGCGCGGGCCAGCTTCGACGCGGAGGCGGAGCGCTCGACCCCGGCCTTGCGGAGCCGCTTCTCGACCTTGCCGAGGAACGCGGGGTCGCCGTCGTCGGCCAGCTCGACCTCGATCTCCGTCCACTCGGTGGCCTGCTCACCGCCGATCCGCTCCGCGCGTACGGCGTCGACGCAGACCTCGGCGAGTACGGTGCCGTCGGCGTCGGCCAGATGGGTGACGTCGCGGGACGAGCGCAGCCGTACGACGGGGACGAGCTGCGCGCTCCGCACCCGGGAGCGGACAAGCCCCGTGAGGGAGCGCGGCACGTCGTCGGAGAGGGGCGCCCGCACCTCGTCCCGTACGCCGTCCTCGACCCCGACGGGCAGCTTCAGATGCCAGCCCGCGTCGTCGCCGCCGGTGCGGCGCCGCAGGGTGATCCGCTGCGCGGCGAGCCGTTGGTCGGGCGTGTCGTAGTACACGGCGTCCAGCTCCACGACGCCCTTGTCGATGACCTCCGCGACACCAGGAACCTTGTGCAGGTCGGGCAGCCGGAAGCCCTCGTCCGGGGCGTCGTACTTCCGCTCGATCTCGCGCTTCGTCTCCGCCATGATTCGAATCTAGACGGCACGTGGGGCGCCGGATAGGGGCGGGGCGGGGACCCGGGGCGGCTTTCGGTCCTTCGGGGGCGGTTCTTCGGGTGCGGGACACGTCGTGGCTGGTCGCGCAGTTCCCCGCGCCCCTGAGATGCGCACTTCGTGCGGCATCTCCCTGGGGAAGGCTGCGCGCAGCGCATGCCTTCAGGGGCGCGGGGAACTGCGCGACCAGCCACAGCGAGACCGGCACACGCCCGACAACGCGCCGCCCCCAACGGCGAGCAGGCGGATCGGGGCGCAGCCCCGCCCCGAAAAACCGCTAAGCCGACAGCGGCCTCTGCACCCGGATCGACTGCAACAACCCCACCGCCACCCACACCGCAAACATCGACGACCCCCCGTACGAGACGAAGGGCAGCGGCAGCCCCGCCACCGGCATGATGCCGAGCGTCATCCCGATGTTCTCGAACGCCTGGAAGGCGAACCAGGCGATGATCCCGGCGGCGACGATCGTCCCGTACAGCTCCGTCGTCTCGCGGGCGATGCGGCAGGCGCGCCAGAGCACGACGCCGAGCAGCAGTATGATCGCGCCCGCTCCGACGAAGCCGAGCTCCTCGCCGGCCACGGTGAAGACGAAGTCGGTCTGCTGCTCGGGGACGAACTGGCCCGTGGTCTGGGAGCCGTGGAAGAGGCCCGAGCCCGTGAGCCCGCCCGATCCGATGGCGATGCGCGCCTGGTTGGTGTTGTAGCCGACGCCCGCCGGGTCGAGCGCCGGATTGGCGAACGCGGCGAAGCGGGCGATCTGGTAGTCGTCGAGGACGCCGAGCTGCCACACGGCGACGGCGCCGGCCGCGCCGACCCCGATGAGGCCGAGCACCCACCGGTTGGACGCGCCGGAGGAGAGCAGCACGCCGAGCACGATCATCACCATGACCATGACGGACCCGAGGTCCGGCATCAGCATGACGACGGCCATGGGGACGGCGGCGAGCCCGAGCGCCTGGAGGACGGTGCGGTGGTCGGGGTGGTCGCGGTCACCGGCGTCGACGCGCGCGGCGAGCAGCATCGCCATGCCCAGGATGATCGTGATCTTCACGAACTCGGAGGGCTGGAGCGAGAAGCCGCCGCCGATGATGATCCAGGCGTGCGCCCCGTTGACGGTCGCGCCGAGCGGGGTGAGGACGAGCAGCACCAGGAGGACGGAGATGCCGTAGAGGATCGGGACGGCGCCGCGCAGGGTGCGGTGGCCGAGCCAGATCGTCCCCACCATCAGGGCGAGCCCTATGCCGGTGTTGAGCAGGTGGCGCAGGAGGAAGTAGTACGGGTCGCCCTGGTTGAGCTCGGTGCGGTTGCGTGTCGCCGAGTAGACGAGCGCCGCGCCGATCATCGACAGGGCGAGGGCGGAGAACAGTATCGGCCAGTCGAGGCGCCGCACCATCGAGTCGCGGGCGAGGAGCCTGGACATGGTGGAGCGCTGGGGACCGTACCCGGAGACGGAGAAGCCATTGGTGCCGGCCATGCGGGTCAGTCCCTTCTGCCGTACGCGTTGGCGGGCAGGGCGCCCGCGAGTTGCTGCTGCTCGGGCGGTACCGGCTTCTGCGGCTTGTACGGCTTGACCTCGGGCGCGTCGATCGAGCCGTCGGAGCCGATCTTCGGCAGGGCGGTCTGCGGCTTGGGAAGGAGTGCCTTCTTCAGGTTCTGCTTGCCGTTGCTGTCGAGCCCGTACATCGCGTCGTAGATCTTGCGGACGGCGGGCCCGGACGCGCCGGAGCCCGTACCGCCCTGGGAGATCGTCATGACGATCGCGTAGTCCTTGGTGTACGTGGCGAACCACGAGGTCGTCTGCTTGCCGTAGACCTCGGCCGTACCGGTCTTGGCGTGCATGGGGATCTTCTTCTGCGGCCAGTTCTGGAAGCGCCAGGCGGCCGTTCCGCGGGTCGCCACTCCCGCCAGTGCCTGGTCTATGTGGTTGCGGGTCTGGCGGCTGAAGGGGAGCCTGCCGTTGCTCTTCGGCTTGATCTCGCTGATCTGCTTGCCGTCGGCGCTGACGACGGCCTTGCCGACCTCGGGCACGTGCAGGGTGCCGCCGTTGGAGATGGCCGCGTAGATCGACGCCATCTGGATGGGGGTGACGAGGGTGTCGCCCTGGCCGATGGAGTAGTTGACGGCGTCACCGGCGCGCATGAGGTTGCCTTCGAGGCAGTTCTCGTAGTTCAGCTTCTGGACGTAGTCGCCGTCCTTCTTGCCGGACTTGCACCAGGAGTCCTTGTTGGCCTTCCAGAACCGCTGCTTCCACTGGCGGTCGGGGACCCGTCCGCTGACCTCGTTGGGCAGGTCGATGCCGGTCTCCTTGCCGAGGCCGAACTGGTGGGCGGTCTTGTAGAACCAGTCCTGGGTGTCCTTGTTGCCCCGCAGGCCGCCGTCCTTCTTCCACTCCTTGTGCGCGAGGCCGTAGAAGACGGTGTCGCAGGAGACCTCGAGGGCGCGGCCGAGGCTGATCGAGCCGTAGTTCTCCGACTCGAAGTTCTTGAAGACCTGGCCGCCGATCGAGTACGAGCTGGTGCACGGGTAGCTGCCGTTGAACGGGTAGCCCGCCCTGACCGCCGCCGACGTCGAGACGACCTTGAAGATCGAGCCCGGGGCCGCCTGGCCCTGGATGGCCCGGTTCAGGAGCGGGTAGTTCGACTTCTTGCCGGTGAGCTTCGCGTAGTCCTTGCCGGAGATGCCGCCCACCCAGGCGTTCGGGTCGTAGGTCGGGTTGGAGGCCATGGCGACGACGCGGCCGGTCTTGGCCTCCAGGACCACGACGGCGCCGGAGTCGGCCTTGTAGTTGGTCCCGGTGTTGCGGTCGTGCTCCTTGCGGGCCGCCTTCATCGCCTCGTTCAGCTCGTACTCGGCGACGGCCTGCACGCGCGCGTCTATCGACGTGACGACGTTCGACCCCGACTCCGCCTTGTCGCTGTCGGCGCGGCCGATGACGCGGCCGAGGTTGTCGACCTCGTACCGGGTGACGCCCGCCTTGCCGCGCAGCTCCTTGTCGTAGGTGCGCTCAAGACCGGAGCGGCCGACCTGGTCGGAGCGCAGGTACGGCGAGTCGGTGTCCTTGGCCTTCTCGATCTCCGCGTCGGTGACGGGTGAGAGGTAGCCGAGGACCTGCGCGGTGTTGGAGCCGCCGGGGCCCGCGTAGCGGCGCACGGCGGTCGGCTCGGCGGTGATGCCGGGGAAGTCCTCGCTGCGCTCGCGGATCTGGAGCGCCTGCTTGGGCGTGGCCTCGTCGGTGATCGGGATGGGCTGGTACGGGGAGCCGTTCCAGCAGGGCTGCGGCGTCTTGGCGTCGCACAGCCGGACCTTCTCCTCGACCTCCTTGGGCTTCATCCCGAGGACGCCGGCGAGCTTGGCGAGGACCGCCTTGCCGTCGTCGTCCATCTTCATCAGGTCGGTGCGGGAGGCGGAGACCACGAGCCGGGTCTCGTTGTCCGCGATGGGCACGCCGCGGGCGTCGAGGATCGAGCCGCGCACGGCGGGCGTGACGACCTGCTGCACGTGGTTGCCGGAGGCTTCCTTGGCGTACTCGTCGCCGTTGCGGATCTGGAGGTACCAGAGGCGGCCGCCGAGGGTCAGCAGGAGGGAGAGGACGAGGATCTGCAGGACGATGAGCCGGATCTGGACGCGTGGCGTCCGGCCCGTCTCGGGGATGTTGGTCACGGTGGTGGGCTCCCCCTCTCAGTACGAGTACGAGTACGTGTACACCTGGAAGCTGTGCGCCAAGTGCCGGCGCGGCTGGGGGATCACAGGCGCTTGACCCCCTTGATGCGCCCGGCGCGGGCGGCGCGCGCCTTGGCGGTCTTGGTGCGCAGTCCGCCGCGCTGGTTGCCGATGCGCAGGCCGGTGCCGGCGGAGAGCCAGCCCGCGGAGACGTCGGCGGCCTTGGCGGAGCCGGTGGAGGTCTCGGCGAGCGGATCGTGCTCGGCGCGTCTGGCGAGCGCCATCACGCCGGGCACGACGAACGGCGCGAGCAGCAGGTCGTAGAGCGCGGCGGTGAACATCAGGGAGCCGAGGCCGACGTGGCGGGCGGCGGTGTCGCCGACGAGGGCGCCGACACCCGCGTAGAGCAGGGTCGTGCCGAGGGCCGCGGCGACGACCACGAGCATGGGTCCTGCGGCCGAGCGCAGCTTCCCGTTCTCGGGCTTGGCGAGGCCCGCGAGGTAGCCGATGACGCAGAGCACGAGGGCGTAGCGTCCGGCGGCGTGGTCGGCGGGCGGGGCGAGGTCGGCGAGGAGTCCGGCCCCGAAGCCGACGAGGGCGCCGCCCGTGTGCCCGTAGACCAGGGCGAGGCCGAGGACGGTCAGGAGCAGCAAGTCCGGTACGGCGCCGGGGAGTTGGAGCCGGGCCAGGACGCAGACCTGGATGACGAGGGCGACGACGACGAGGCTGGTGGAGAGCAGCATCCGGTTGAAGCGCATGGGTTTTGCTCCTCCTGACTACTGCTGGTAGCCGTTGTCGGCGGTGCCGCCCGCGGACGCGGACGGGGTGGCGGTGACGGTGACCGTCGGCGCGGGCTTGGGCTTGGCGGGCTTGGACGGCAGCACCGTGTCGCGCGGGTCGGTGCGCGGGGGCTGCACGACGACGCCGACGATGTCGAGCTTGGTGAACCCGACGTAGGGCTGGACGTAGACGGTACGGGTCAGGTCGCCGCCGGACGGATCGACGCGGACGACGGTGCCGACCGGCACCCCGGGCACGAACGGCTTGTCGGCCTGGGAGCCGAAGGTGACGAGCCGGTCGCCCTTCTTGACCTTGGCCTTGCCGTTGAGCAGCTGGACGCGGAGCGGGCGGTCGCCCTGCCCGGAGGTGAAGCCCAGCTCGTCGGTCTTCTCCATGCGGGTGCCGACGGTGAAGTCCGGGTCGTTGGCGAGCAGCACCGTGGCCGTGTTCGGGCCGACGGTGGTGACGCGGCCGACGAGCCCGTCCCCGTTGAGCACCGTCATGTCGCGCTTGATGCCGTCGTTGGCGCCCGCGTCGATGGTGACGGTCCAGGAGAAGCCCTGCGCCGACCCTATGGCGATGACCTGCGCGCCCTTGATGCCGTACTGGCCCGCGCCCGCCGTCCGCAGCATGGAGTCGAGCTGGCGGATCTTGCTGCGGTTGCGGTCGTCGCTGCCGAGCTTGGCCTTCAACGCGGCGTTCTCACGCTCCAGTTGGCTGATGCGGTCGTGCCGGTCACCTGAGTCGCGGACCGCGCCGATGGCGTTGCCGATGGGGTCGACCGCACCGGCGACACCGCTCTCCACCGGGCCGAAGACCTTGGCGGCGGCCTGGCGGGCACCGTCGACCGGCGAGTCCTCACCGCCGCGGATGTCCATCGTGATCAGTGCGAACGCGACGGCGACCAGCAGCACCAGGAGCAGCCGGCTCTCTCGTGTGTCCCTCACGTGCGGCGGCGTGCCTTCCTCGAGCGAATTCTGGGATTCCCAGTAATTTCTTGGGTTTTCTGGGGATTTATGCTCTGCCTATATATCAACGATCCGCCGCACGAAGTGACAGGCACTCGTACGGCGGACCGCCCGTTCGGGCGTATGCGCCCGGCTTATCCGCTTTACGTCCGCGTCATCTGCGGGGCGAGGCGTCGAGCACCTGCTGGAGCGCCTCGAACTCCTCGACACACTTCCCGGAGCCGAGCGCCACGCTGTCCAGCGGGTCCTCGGCGATGTGGATCGGCATGCCGGTCTCGCGGCGCAGCCGCTCGTCGAGGCCGCGCAGCAGGGCGCCGCCGCCGGTCAGCACGATGCCGCGGTCCATGACGTCGCCGGACAGCTCCGGCGGACACTTGTCGAGGGTGGTCTTGACCGCGTCGACGATCGCGTTGACCGGTTCCTCGATGGCCTTGCGGACCTCCGCCGCCGAGATGACGACGGTCTTCGGCAGGCCGGACACGAGGTCGCGGCCCCGGATCTCGGTGTGTTCGTCGGAGTCGAGGTCGTACGCCGAGCCGATGGTGATCTTGATCTGTTCGGCGGTGCGCTCACCGAGGAGGAGCGAGTACTCCTTCTTGATGTGCTGGATGATCGCGTTGTCCAGCTCGTCACCCGCTACGCGGATGGACTGTGCCGTGACGATTCCGCCGAGCGAGATGACGGCGACCTCGGTGGTGCCGCCGCCGATGTCCACCACCATGTTGCCGGTGGCCTCGTGGACCGGGAGGCCGGAGCCGATGGCGGCCGCCATGGGCTCCTCGATGATGTGCACCTGGCGGGCACCGGCCTGCGAGGAGGCCTCGATGACCGCGCGGCGCTCGACGCCGGTGATCCCGGACGGCACGCACACCACCACGCGGGGGCGGGCGAGGTAGCGCCGCTTGTGGATCTTCAGGATGAAGTAGCGGAGCATCCGCTCGGTGATCTCGAAGTCGGCGATCACGCCGTCCTTCAGGGGACGCACCGCCACGATGTTGCCCGGCGTACGGCCGATCATCTTCTTGGCTTCGGCGCCGACCGCGAGGATGCCGCCGGTGTTGGTGTTGATGGCGACCACGGACGGCTCGTTGAGCACGATTCCTCGACCCCTGACGTACACCAGCGTGTTGGCGGTCCCGAGGTCGACAGCCATGTCACGGCCGATGAACGACATTGAGTTCCCCATCAGGATTCGTCTGGCCTTCCCAAGTGGAGCGTTTGATTGCTTGTCAGGTAGGCGAGAGGTGGACGCGTGTGGCGTGGAGGCTTCCATCGTAGTCTCGCCTGCACGGGCACGGCGCGAGGGTCTTCGCCAATGTCAGCAGAAGAAGCCCCGCCCCGCTAATGGGGACGTGCCGACGGAGGCCCGCGTTCCCCCGATCGGGTCGCATATGCCAAAGAGCGGCCCAATTTCTCGGGCCGCTCCAGGTCAGCCGCGGCGCGCGGCTGACGGGGCGTCAGAAAGTCGTTCCGGCCGGTCTCAGCAGGCGAGACCGCTCCGCTCAGACCAGCTCCGGGAAGAACAGTTTCAGCTCGCGCGCGGCGGACTCCTCCGAGTCCGAGGCGTGGATCAGGTTCTCCCGGACGATGACACCGAAGTCGCCGCGGATCGAACCCGGCGCGGCGGCGATCGGGTCCGTCGGACCCGCCAACTGGCGTACGCCCTCGATCACGCGCTCGCCCTCGACGACCAGCGCGACGACCGGGCCCGACGACATGAACGCGACCAGCGGCTCGTAGAACGGCTTGCCCTTGTGCTCGCCGTAGTGCTGCTCCAGCGTCTCCTGGCTCAGGCTGCGCAGCTCCAGGGCGCTGATCGTCCAGCCCGCCTTGCGCTCGATACGGCCGACGATCTCGCCGATCAGGCCGCGGCGGACCGCGTCGGGCTTGAGCAGGACGAGCGTGCGCTGGGTCATTTTGGCTGGACTCCTTGTGCGGCCTGTTGGTGCGGTGGGCCCGAGATTACAGGCCACCCGCCGTGCCCCTGCCGGGAGGTTGCCGGCCGACCGTCTCGTCGTGGCTGGTCGCGCAGTTCCCCGCGCCCCTGAGATGCGCACTGCGTGCGCCATCTCAGCGCTATGGGGCTGCGGCGGAGCCGCATGCTCCAGGGGCGCGGGGAACTGCGCGACCAGCCACGACGCAACCCGCACCCGGCGACGGACAGTCGCTACGCGGCGCTGGCGTCCCGCTCCGCCCAGCGGGCCTTCGCCTCGTCGACCTTCCGCCCGAAATGGACCGAGGCCCACCACAGCGCGGCGAAGACGGCCCCCATGAAGAACATCAGCGGCACCCAGAACCCGCTCAGGATCAACGCGATCTGCAGCGCCCAGCCCGCCTGCACACCCCCGGGACGGGACAGCACACCGCACAGCAGCACGCTCACCACCATGGCGACCCCGCACACCGTCCAGACCACCCCGGAGGACAGGTCGGGGTCCTTCATCGCGACGAGCCCGGCGAACCCGATCACGAAGAACTCGCCGATCAGGGTCGAGGAACACAACGTACGCACAGCGGATCAGCCCTTCCCCAGCAACAGCCTGGCCTCGCCGACCGTGATCACGGACCCGGTGACGAGCACTCCCCCGCCCGCGAACTCCCCCTCTTCCTCGGCGAGAGTGATCGCGGCCTCCAACGCGTCGTCGAGCCGCGGCTCGACGACGACCCGCTCGTCCCCGAAGACCTCCACCGCGATCCCCGCCAGCTCGTCCGCGTCCATCGCCCGGTGGCTGGAGTTCCGCGTGACGACGACCTCCGCGAAGATCGGCTCGAACGCTTCGAGCAGCTCCCGTACGTTCTTGTCGGCGCTGGCGCCGACGACCCCGATGAGCCGGCTGAAGTCGAAGACCTCGCTGATCGCCTCGGCGGTGACGCGCGCGCCCGCCGGGTTGTGCGCGGCGTCGAGCACGACGGTCGGCGAGCGGCGCACGACCTCCAGGCGCCCCGGCGAGGTGACCGAGGCGAACGCCGTGCGGATCGTGTCGATGTCGAGCGGGCGGGCGTGCTGCGAGCCGATGCCGAAGAACGCCTCGACCGCGGCGAGCGCCACCGCCGCGTTGTGCGCCTGGTGCGCGCCGTGCAGCGGCAGGAAGATCTCCTCGTACTCGCCGCCGAGGCCGCGCAACGTGACGAGCTGGCCGCCGACGGCGACCTGGCGCGCGACGACGCCGAACTCCAGGCCCTCGCGCGCGACCGTCGCGTCCTTCTCGACGGCCTTCTTGAGGATCACCTGCGCCGCGTCGACCGGCTGCTGCGCCATGATCACGGTGGCGTCCTGCTTGATGATCCCGGACTTCTCGCCCGCGATCTCGCCGGGCGTGGAGCCGAGCCGGTCGGTGTGGTCGAGGTCGATGGGGGTGATGACGGCGACCGAGCCGTCGATCACGTTCGTCGCGTCCCAGCTGCCGCCCATGCCGACCTCGACGACCGCGACGTCCACCGGCGCGTCCGCGAACGCGGCGTACGCCATGCCCGTCAGGACCTCGAAGAAGGAGAGCCGGAACTCCTGCTGCGCGTCGACCATCTCGACGTACGGCTTGATGTCCTCGAACGTCTCGATGAACCGCTCGTACGGGATCGGCGCGCCGTCCAGGCTGATGCGCTCGGTGACCGACTGGACGTGCGGCGACGTGTAGCGGCCGGTGCGCAGGTCGAAGGCGCCGAGGAGCGCCTCGATCATGCGGGCCGTGGACGTCTTGCCGTTCGTCCCCGTGATGTGGATGGAGGGGTACGCGCGCTGCGGCTCGCCGAGCACGTCCATCAGGGCGGCGATACGGGCGACGGACGGCTCCAGCTTCGTCTCGCCCCAGCGCGTGGCGAGGTCGGCCTCGACGGCGCGCAGCGCCTTCTCCACCTCGGGGTCCTGCGGGCGCGCGGGGATGTCGTCACCCTGCGGGGCGCCGCCCCGGGCGCGCAGGGTGCGGCTGCCCGCCTCGATCACCGCGAGGTCGGGGTCGCGGTCGGTCTCGGCGCCCACGATCTCCTCGAAGGCGTCCAAGGCGTCGGGGCCGGGCTCGCCGGCGGGCTCGTCGTCGCTGCTGTCGCGCGGGGGGAGGTCACTCACGTACGCCAGTCTACGGAGGGCCGTAGGGAGCACGGGGGGCGCCACCCATGGCAAACTTGGCGATCATGGACATAGGCATTGATCTCGGCACCGCCAACACCCTCCTCTACGTGCGCGGTCAGGGCATCGTGCTGAACGAGCCCTCGGTCGTCGCCGTCAAGGAGAGCGGCCAGGGTGTGCTCGCCGTCGGCAGCGAGGCGAAGGAGACCATCGGCCGCACCCCCGGCACGATCACCGCGATCCGGCCCCTGCGCGGCGGCGTCATCAGCGACTACGAGGCCGCCGAGGAGATGATCCGGCACTTCGTGCGCAAGGCCGTGAAGGGGCGCCGTCCGCGTACCCGCATGGTCGTCTGCGTACCCAGCGGGGTCACGCCCGTCGAGCGGCGCGCCATCGTGCACGCCGCCCAGCGCTCCGGGGCGCGCGCCGTGCACCTGATCGAGGAGCCGATGGCGGCGGCGATCGGCGCGGGCCTGCCGGTCGCCGACCCGCGCGGCTCGATGGTCGTGGACATCGGCGGCGGCACGACGGAGGTCGCCGTCATCTCGCTGGGCGGCGTCGTCACCGCGCAGTCGCTGCGGGTCGGCGGCGACCGGCTCGACGAGGCCATCACCGACCACGTGCGCAAGGCGCACGGGCTGCTCATCGGGGAGCGCACCGCCGAGGACGTCAAGGTCGCCATCGGCTCGGCGTGGCCGGTGCCCGGCGAGGAGGAGTTCGAGACGCGGGCGTTCACCGTGCGCGGGCGCGAGAAGGTCGCCGGGCTGCCGAAGACCGTCGAGCTGACCGTGCAGGAGATCCGTGCCGCCCTGGACGAGCCGGTCGAGGCGATCATCGCCGCGGTGCGCGCCACCCTGGAGGAGTGCCCGCCCGAGCTGTCCGGCGACATCATGGAGCACGGCATCGTCCTGACCGGCGGCGGCGCCCTCCTGCCCGGCCTCGACCTGCGTCTGACGTCCGCCACCGGCATCCCCGTCTTCGTCGCCGAGGACCCGTTGAACAGCGTCGCCATGGGGTGCGGCCGGTGCGTGGAGGACTTCGACGAGCTCCAGCGGGTGATGAGCGCCGCATAGGGCCCTCCGGCGGATCTTCGCGCGGGCCTGCGGCGCGGTGACCCGTTCGGCCCGCACGCGCGGTGTACCCATCGGGTCATGTGGTACGCACCTCAACCCGGCCGCCGCGCTCGGCAGATCATCGGCGACGGCGCGGCCCTGCTGTGGACCGCGCTGTGGGCGGGGGCCGCGGTGACCGCGCACCGGCTCATCAGCCTCCCCGGCCGGGCCGCCCCGCACAGCCGCGCGGAGCTCCCGCTGCTCGGCCCCCGGATGACCGGCACCCTGCACGAGGCGGGGGGCCGGCTCGCCGACGCCGCGCCGACCGGGACCGCGCCCGTGCAGGCCCTGGCCGTGCTCGCGGCGATCGCCCTGTTCGTCGTCCCGGTCGGGCTGCTGCTCGCGCTGTGGCTGCCCCGGCGCATCCGCTGGACCCGGCAGGCCGCCGCCGCCCGCGAACTGGCCGCCACCGAGGACGGCCGCGAACTCCTCGCCCTGCGCGCCCTGGTCCGCCCCCTCGACGAACTGGCCCGCTTCACGGACGCGGGGCCCGGCCGCCTCGCGGAGGGGTGGCGGGAGGCGGACCCGGCGGTGCTCGCGGCCCTCGCCGACGTGGAGCTGCGGCACCTGGGGCTGAGCACGACCTGACGCGTGGGAGTACGTGTCCTGCGGGCTCTTACGGGACGAGGGCCCCGGAACCGCTCGGTTCCGGGGCCCTCGTCCGCGTACGACCGACCGCTCACGCCTGCGGCAGACGCTCCAGCTGTGCCTGGATGCGGGCGATGTCCTCGTCCGCCTTGGCGAGGCGGGCGCGGATGCCCTCGACGACCTTCTCGGGGGCCTTGCCGAGGAACTTCTCGTTGCCCAGCTTGCCCTCGGCCTGCGCCTTGTCCTTCTCGGCGGCGGCCAGGTCCTTGGCGAGACGCTTGCGCTCGGCGGCCACGTCGATCGCGCCGGACAGGTCCAGCGCCACCTCGGCGCCCGCCACCGGCAGCGTCGCCGTCGCCTGGAACTCCTCGCCCTCCGGCTGGAGCTTGAGCAGCTGGCGGATGGCCGCCTCGTGGGAGGCGAGCGCCGTGCCGTCGAGCGTGAGCCGGGCCGGGACGCGCTGGCCCGCCTTGAGACCCTGCTCGCCCTTGAAGCGGCGGACCTCGGTGACGACCTGCTTGAGCGTCTCGATCTCCCGCTCGGCGGCGTCGTCGCGGAAGCCACTGTCCTTGGGCCAGTCGGCGATCACGACGGACTCGCGGCCGGTCAGCGTCGTCCACAGCGTGTCGGTGACGAACGGGACGATCGGGTGGAGCAGGCGCAGCGTGACGTCCAGGACCTCGCCGAGGACCCGGCCCGACACCTCGGCCGGCTCGCCGCCCGCCATGAACGTCGTCTTCGACAGCTCGACGTACCAGTCGAAGACCTCGTCCCACGCGTAGTGGAACAGCGCGTCGGAGACCTTGGCGAACTGGTAGTCGTCGTAGAACGCGTCGACCTCGGCGACCGTCTTGTTCAGCCGCGACAGGATCCACCGGTCCGTGGCCGTCATCCGCTCCGGCTCGGGCAGCGGGCCCTCGACCGTCGCGCCGTTCATCAGCGCGAAGCGCGTCGCGTTCCAGATCTTGTTGGCGAAGTTGCGGGACGCCTGGACCCAGTCCTCACCGATCGGCACGTCCGTGCCCGGGTTGGCGCCGCGCGCGAGCGTGAAGCGCAGCGCGTCCGAGCCGTACTTGTCCATCCAGTCCAGCGGGTCCACCACGTTGCCGAACGACTTCGACATCTTCTTGCCGTTCTCGTCGCGGACGAGACCGGTCAGGGCGACCGTCTTGAACGGGACCTCGCCGTCCATCGCGTACAGCCCGAACATCATCATCCGGACGACCCAGAAGAAGATGATGTCGTGGCCGGTCAGCAGGACGTCGGTCGGATAGAACTTCTCCAGGTCCGGGGTCTCGTCGGGCCAGCCGAGCGTGGAGAACGGCCAGAGCCCTGAGGAGAACCAGGTGTCGAGGACGTCCTCGTCCTGCGTCCAGCCCTCGGCCTCGGTGCCCGGCGGCTGCTCGTCGGGGCCGACGCAGACGACCTGGCCCTCGGGCCCGTACCAGACCGGGATGCGGTGGCCCCACCAGAGCTGGCGCGAGATGCACCAGTCGTTGAGGTTGTCGACCCAGTCGAAGTACCGCTTCTCCATCTCCTTCGGGTGGAGCGTGACGCGGCCGTCGCGAACGGCGTCCCCGGCGGCCTTGGCCAGCGTCTCGACCTTGACCCACCACTGGAGCGACAGGCGCGGCTCGATGGTGGTCCGGCAGCGCGAGCAGTGGCCGACGGAGTGGACGTACGGGCGCTTCTCGGCGACGACGCGGCCCTGCTGGCGCATGGCGTCGACGATCGCCGAGCGCGCCTCGAACCGGTCGAGGCCCTGGAACGGGCCCGGGACCGTGATGACCCCGCGCTCATCCATGATCGTCAGGGTTTCGAGGTCGTGCCGCTGCCCGATCGCGAAGTCGTTCGGGTCGTGGGCGGGCGTCACCTTGACGGCGCCCGTGCCGAACTCCGGGTCCACGTGCGCGTCGGCGACGACCGGGATCGTGCGGTCCGTCAGCGGCAGCTTGATGCGCTTGCCGATCAGGTGCGCGTACCGCTCGTCCTCCGGGTGGACGGCGACCGCCGTGTCACCCAGCATCGTCTCGACCCGCGTGGTCGCGACGACGACCGTCTCGTCGCCCTCGCCGTACTTCAGCGAGACCAGCTCGCCGTCGTCGTCCTGGTAGTCGACCTCGATGTCGGAGATCGCCGTCAGACAGCGCGGGCACCAGTTGATGATGCGCTCGGCGCGGTAGATCAGCTCGTCGTCGTAGAGCCGCTTGAAGATGGTCTGGACGGCGCGCGACAGGCCCTCGTCCATCGTGAACCGCTCGCGCGACCAGTCGACGCCGTCGCCGAGGCGGCGCATCTGGCCGAGGATCTTCCCGCCGTACTCGCGCTTCCACTGCCAGACGCGGTCGACGAACTCCTCGCGGCCCAGGTCGTGCCGCGACTTGCCCTCCTCGGCGAGCTGCTGCTCCACCTTGTTCTGCGTCGCGATGCCGGCGTGGTCCATGCCCGGCAGCCACAGCGCCTCGAAGCCCTGCATGCGCTTGCGGCGCGTCAGGGCGTCCATCAGCGTGTGCTGGAACGCGTGCCCGAGGTGGAGCGAGCCCGTCACGTTCGGCGGCGGGATGACGATCGTGTACGGCGGCTTCTCGCTCTTGGCGTCGGCGGTGAAGTAGCCGCGCTCTACCCAGCGCTCATACAGCGCCCCCTCTACCTCGGCCGGCGCGTACTGGGTCGGCAGTTCGGTGGTGGGCGCTGGGTTCTGCTGCTGAGAGTTCTCGGTCACGGAGTCAGTTTAGAGGGGTCACAAGCTCGTACTGAAACCCATTCCGGTGGACCGATCCGCACGCGCGTACGTCAGGATGTCGGAAGCACATAAGCAGCGGGGAGGAACCCACACCATGAGTCACAACCAGCCGGGCCCGTACGGAGGCCAGCCCCAGCAGCCCGGGCCCTACGGCCAGCAGCCGCAGCAGCCCGGACCGTACGGTCAGCAGCCGCAGGCCCCGCAGCCCGGCTACGGGTACCCGCAGCAGGCCCCCCAGCCGGGGTACGGCTACCCGCAGCAGGCTCCCCCCGGGGTCCCGCCGCAGCAGCCCTACAGCCAGCCGCAGCAGCCGGGCCCCTACGGCCAGCAGCCCACGGCCCCCTACGCCCAGTACCCGCCGGTCCCGCCCCAGGGCGGCGGCAAGAAGAAGACGGGCCTGATCATCGCGGCGGTCGCGGTGGTCGCGGCGATCGGCGTGGGGGCGTACTTCGTGCTGGGCGGGACGGGCAGCACCGTCTCGGTCGCGGACGACGGCGCGCACAAGCTGACGGCGCCGGAGACGGTGCTCACGGAGTACAAGAAGGACTCGTCCTCGTCCGACGGCTTCAGCAAGGACGACATGAAGGACGCCGAGAAGGACGGTCTCAAGAACGGCAAGCCGGTCAGCGGCTCGTACGCGGTCAAGGACGCGTCCAACCCGCTGGGCGGCAAGGTGCTGCAGTTCCAGGGCGCCTACGGCGAGATCGACGACCCGGGCAAGCTGGTCGACGGCATGTTCGAGAAGGGTGCGCTGGAGATCGCGAAGGGCAGCGGCGAGGACGACGGCAAGGCCACCCTCATCGGCAGCCCGACCGACTTCAGCACGGACGACTACGTCCTGAAGTGCCAGGAGATGAAGTTCGAGCCCGGCGAGAACTCGGGTGCCGGTGCCGCGACGCCCAAGGAGATGCACATGCCCGTGTGCATCTGGAGCGACCACAGCACGCTCTCGACGGTCGTCTCGATGGAGATCTCGGACATGATGAGCGGCAAGACGCCCGACCTCAAGGCGTCCTCCGACATCGCCGCGAAGCTCCGCAAGGAGATCCGCGTCCCGGTGTAGAGCCGCACGCCGACAACGCAGAAGAGGGGCCCTTCCCAGGGCCCCTCTTCTGCGTTGTCCAGGTGCTGCGCGGCTACGCCGACTTCTGCTCCCCGCTGCCGCCACCCCGGGCATCCCGCGGGATCAGCGTCGGGTTCACGTTCGAGTGGACGGCGTCCGCGGTGATGACCACGCGGGCTACGTCCTTGCGCGACGGGACCTCGTACATCACCGACTGGAGGACCTCCTCCATGATGGCGCGCAGGCCGCGCGCCCCGGTGCGGCGGAGGATCGCCTGGTCGGCGATGGCCTCCAGGGCCTCGCGCTCGAAGTCCAGCTCGACTCCGTCGAGTTCGAAGAGGCGCTGGTACTGCTTGACCAGGGCGTTGCGCGGCTCGACGAGGATCTGGAGCAGCGCCTCGCGGTCGAGGTTGTGGACCGAGGTGATGACGGGGAGGCGGCCGATGAACTCGGGGATCATCCCGAACTTCACCAGGTCCTCCGGCATGACCTCCTGGAACTGGTCCTTCTCCTCCAGCTCGCGCTTGGAGTGGATGGTCGCGCCGAAGCCGATGCCCTTGGCGCCCGCCCGCGCCTCGATGATCTTCTCCAGACCGGCGAAGGCGCCGCCCACGATGAACAGCACGTTCGTCGTGTCGATCTGGATGAACTCCTGGTGCGGGTGCTTGCGGCCGCCCTGCGGCGGGACGGAGGCCGTCGTGCCTTCGAGGATCTTGAGGAGGGCCTGCTGGACGCCCTCGCCGCTCACGTCGCGCGTGATCGACGGGTTCTCCGACTTGCGGGCCACCTTGTCGATCTCGTCGATGTAGATGATGCCCGTCTCGGCCTTCTTGACGTCGTAGTCGGCGGCCTGGATGAGCTTCAGGAGGATGTTCTCGACGTCCTCGCCGACATAGCCGGCCTCGGTGAGCGCGGTCGCGTCGGCGATGGCGAACGGCACGTTCAGCATCCGGGCCAGCGTCTGCGCGAGGAGCGTCTTGCCCGAGCCGGTGGGGCCGAGGAGCAGGATGTTGGACTTCGCGAGCTCGATCGCGTCGTCACGGCCCGCCGCCCCGCCGTTCTCGCCGGCCTGGACGCGCTTGTAGTGGTTGTAGACCGCCACGGAGAGCGCCTTCTTGGCGGCCTCCTGGCCTACGACGTACCCCTCGAGGAACTCGTAGATCTCGCGCGGCTTGGGAAGCTCCTCCCAGCGCACTTCGCTCGTCTCGGCGAGCTCTTCCTCGATGATCTCGTTGCAGAGGTCGATGCACTCGTCGCAGATGTATACACCGGGGCCTGCGATGAGCTTCTTGACCTGCTTCTGGCTCTTTCCGCAGAACGAGCACTTGAGCAGATCGCCGCCGTCACCGATGCGTGCCACGAGGTGCTTCCCCTTCGCCTGGGAGACGCCACGTTCAGCGGCTCCTGGTGCCTGTATCCGACGGTACCTTGCCGGGCCCCCCGTTCGGGCCCCCCTTGGCACGGTTCACTTCTTACGTGAACCGTGCCGGGGAGTGGCAGACGATACAACGCCTTGTCAGGCGATCGCCTCGTTGTTCATCTTGCGCGTCGAGATGATCTGGTCGATCAGGCCGTACGACAGCGCGTCCTCGGCCGTGAGGATCTTGTCACGCTCGATGTCCTCGCTGATCTTCTCCAGCGGGGTCGTCGAGTGCTTGGCCAGCATCTCCTCCAGCTGCGTACGCATGCGGAGGATCTCGTTGGCCGCGATCTCCAGGTCGGAGAGCTGCTCACGGCCGGTGCCGCCGGACGGCTGGTGGATCAGCACGCGCGCGTTGGGCAGGGCCATGCGCTTGCCGGGGGTGCCCGCGGCGAGCAGCACGGCGGCGGCCGACGCGGCCTGGCCCATGCAGACCGTCTGGATGTCCGGCTTCACGAACTGCATCGTGTCGTAGATGGCCGTGAGGGCCGTGAACGAGCCACCGGGGCTGTTGATGTAGATCGAGATGTCGCGGTCCGGGTCCATCGACTCCAGGCACAGCAGCTGCGCCATGACGTCGTTGGCGGACGCGTCGTCGATCTGCACGCCGAGGAAGATCACGCGCTCCTCGAAGAGCTTCGCGTACGGGTCGTACTCGCGCACGCCCTGCGAGGTGCGCTCGACGAAGCGCGGGATCACATAGCGGTTGTCGACCTGCGGGCCGGTGTAGAGGCCGCTGCCGGGAAAGTTGTTCATGTCGTCGGTGTTCCGTCCTGGTGAGGGAGGCAGAGGGCTTGGGGGGCCGGCGCTGAGTCGGTGGGAACCGGTCAGGCGCCCGTGCCGCCGCCGCCCGGAACACCCGTAGCGGCAGAGATGATCTCGTCGATGAGGCCGTACTCCTTGGCCTCCTCGGTGGTGAACCAGCGGTCGCGGTCGCCGTCCCGGATGATCGTCTCGACCGTCTGGCCGGAGTGGCGGGCCGTGATCTCGGCCATCCGCTTCTTCGTGCGCAGCAGGTACTCGGCCTGGATCTTCACGTCCGAGGCGGTACCGCCGATGCCCGCGGAGCCCTGGTGCATCAGGATGTCGGTGTGCGGAAGCGCGAAGCGCTTGCCCGCCGTGCCGCCGGTGAGCAGGAACTGGCCCATCGAGGCGGCCATGCCCATGCCGATGGTGATGACGTCGTTCGGGATGTACTGCATGGTGTCGTAGATCGCCATGCCGGCCGTCACCGAGCCACCGGGGCTGTTGATGTAGAGGTAGATGTCCTTGTCCGGGTCGGCGGCAAGGAGCAGCATCTGCGCGGTGATCTTGTTCGCGATGTCGTCGTCGACCTGCTGGCCGAGGAAGATGATCCGCTCGCCGAGCAGTCGGTTGTAGACATGGTCGCCGAGGCCACCACCGATGGACGGCTCGCCGGCGGCGGAAGGCATCAGATTCGTCACGTATCCACCTGCTCGTCTCTGACGGCCTCGTGCCGTCTCGCGTCTCTTACTGAGGCCGGGGCCCTCGCTCGGGGACTCCCCTGCCCTCGTATTCATGGACCCTAACGCGCGGGTCCCTTCGGGGAATCCCGCGAAGTCTGCTGTTCGCTGTGAGCGCAGGGTGTGCGTGCCCCGTCAGGGGCGCGGGGAACTGCGCGCTCAGGCCCCACCGGGCGCGCGGACGCGTCTGCCGTCCTGAGCGACTATGGCGGGTGCGGCTTGTACGTGGTCGCTCGCGCAGTTCCCCGCGCCCCTGACGGGCGCGACAGGCCCCCGGGACTGACGTCCCGGGGGCCTGTCACAGGTACTGCTGGAGCGGATCAGGCCTCGGACTTCTCCTGGGCCTCGCCTGAGGTCTCGGCGGCGGCCTCGGTGGCCTCAGCGGCCTCCTCGGTCTCCTCCTCGTCGTCCTCCAGGTCGACGATCTCGCCGTTCGTGTCCTTCACCGTGGCGGCCTCGACCACGACGGCCAGGGCCTTTCCGCGGGCGACCTCGCCGACGAGCATCGGGACCTGGCCGCCCTCGACGACCGCCTGGGCGAACTGGTCGGGGGACATGCCGGAGGAGGCGGCGCGACGCATGAGGTGCTCGGTGAGCTCCTCCTGGTTCACGTTCAGCTTCTCCTTGTTGACGAGCTCGTCGAGGACGAACTGCGTCTTGATGCCCTTGACGGCCTGCTCGCGGGTCTCGGCGTCGAACTCCTCGGCCGTCTTGCCCTGGATCTCCAGGTACTTGGCGAGGTCGAGGCCCATCTGGCCGAGCTGGTGGTGCTCCAGGTTGTGCTTGCGGGTGTTGACCTCGTCCTCGAGCAGCTTCTCGGGGACGGGGACCTCGACCAGCTCCAGGAGCTTCTCGAGGACGCGCTCCTGGGCCTGCGTGGCCTGGTCGTACTGCTTCATGTTCTCGAGGCGCTTGCGGCTGTCGGCCTTCAGCTCGTCGAGGGTGTCGAACTCGGAGGCGAGCTGGGCGAACTCGTCGTCCAGGGCCGGGAGCTCACGGGCGGCGACCTGGGTGACCTTGACGGTGACCTCGGCCTCCTTGCCCTCGGCGGAGCCGCCCTTCAGCTCGGAGGTGAAGGTGGCCTCGCCACCGGCCTGAAGGCCCTTGACGGCGTCGTCGATGCCGTCGAGGAGCTCACCGGAGCCGATGGTGTAGGAGACGCCGGAGGCGACGCCGTCCTCGAGGACCTCGCCCTCGACCTTGGCCTCCAGGTCGATGGTGACGACGTCGCCGTCCTCGGCGGCGCGCTCGACCGGGGTGGTCGAGGCGAAGCGGTCGCGGAGCTGCTCCACGGACTTCTCGACGTCCTCGTCGGTGACCTCGACGGCGTCGACCTCGACCTCGATGCCGGAGTAGTCCGGGATCTCGATGGTCGGGCGGACGTCGACCTCGGCGGTGAAGTTCAGCGTCTCGCCGTCCTTCAGCTCCGTGATGTCGACCTCGGGCTGGCCGAGGACGTTGAGCTCCGCCTCGTTGACCGCGTCGGTGTAGAACTTCGGGAGCGCGTCGTTGACCGCCTCCTCCAGGACCGCACCGCGGCCGAACCGCTGGTCGATGACGCGGGCCGGGATCTTGCCCTTGCGGAAGCCCTTCACCGTGACCTGCTGGTTGATCTTCTTGTACGCCGCGTCGAGGCTGTCCTTGAGCTCCTCGAAGGGCACCTCAATGCTGAGCCGAACCCGGGTCGGGTTCAGGGTCTCGACGGCGCTCTTCACGGTTCGGTCTCCTTGGGGGCTGACTTCAGGAATCGTGCCCGGCTTGAGAGACACACGGGCATGCAGCTTGCATAGTAACGGCACGCCGGAGCACACCCACAACGCGATCATGGGGTTCGTTCCGGCGAGGACGCCCGTGGAGGACCCGCGGTCGTCGTGTCGCCGCGGCAACGCTGGTCGGGGTGGCGGGATTTGAACCCACGGCCTTCCGCTCCCAAAGCGGACGCGCTACCAAGCTGCGCCACACCCCGTCGGTGCGACACGTAGGGTACATGCCCGCAGGCAGTGCGGACGCCGCATTACGGCGCGCAGCGCGGGGCGCTTCCCGGCGCGGGGTGAGGGGGTGTGCGGGCGGGGCCACCGACCCGCTACGATGCCTGGTGTGCCGCGGGTCGACATCTTCGCCGACCTGGGTACGCGCTGTGCGGGCGTAGCTCAATGGTAGAGCCCTAGTCTTCCAAACTAGCTACGCGGGTTCGATTCCCGTCGCCCGCTCCATGCTTCAGGGCCAGGCCGGGGCTTCCGCTCCCGCCTGGCCTTGACTCTTTCCCGGGGCCGCCCGGCCGACGCTCAGAACTTTATGGCGCTGATGCTGTCCGCGACGGAGTTGAGGAAGTTGTTGATCGCGGGCGCCATTCCGGTCGAGGCCAGGAAGAAGCCGAAGAGGACCGCCACCACGGCGGGCCCCGCCTTCAGCGAGCCGCCGCGCATCAGCACGATGAGGACGATCGCCAACAACAGCACCACTGACAGCGAAATGGCCACACTGATCACACCCTAGGTCGGTCCGCTCTCCCGGCCCGGGGGGCTCAGCCCCACACTCCCCCCGCCAGAACCATCGTGCCACCAACGGAGCGTCTGTATGCGGTCGGTGACGTAACGTCGGCCACGCGCGCGTGGGCGCGCGTGTCGCCAGTGCCCTTGCGCCACCTGAGCCGTGCACGTCGGCGGGGCTGCCGAGGGGGGTTCGGGGGCGTCGAATTCGGCTTGATCGTTTCCATGGCCGCGCGGGCGCTCCGCGGCCGCTGTCCGCATATCGGTCCCGGTTTCCCCGCGTTTCCTTCGCGTCACAGTCACGGAAAATCCGGCAAATCGCACGGCTGAATATGAACGGTACGGGTGGGCCGGGAGTGCGGTGCGGCCCACCCGCGCATCCGTGGTCGCGGTCAGCGCATCCGCCGCAGGGCGAGGCGGGCGGGCAGGGCCGTCGCCGTCAGGCCGAGGAGGAGGGCGGCGCCCGCGAAGGATCCGTACAGCAGCGGCGGGACGTAGGGGTTCTCGCCGGTGAGGCCGTTCATCATCGGGACGAGGGTCGCGAGGGCGATGCCCGTGCCGAGGACGATGCCCGCGCAGGCCACGAGGAGCGCCTCCCAGCGGATCATGCGGAGCACCTGGCGGCGGGTGGAGCCGATCAGGCGGAGCGTGCCGAGTTCGCGGCGCCGGTCGAGGACCGTCATGACCAGGGTGTTGACGGCGGCGATCGCCGCGAACCCGCCGAGGACGGCGGCCATGGTCGTATTGGCCCAGGCGTTCAGCTCGCGGTCCAGGGACTGGGCGGTCGTGTAGTCGGCGCGGGCGAGCGGGGTGCCGAGCGCGGAGAGCGCCTCGGTCGTGCCGCCCTTGGTCCACAGCTCGGTGTCGTACGGGTTCGTGAGGTGCCCGGTGAGGGCCGCGCGCGGCAGGGTCACCTGGGAGAGGCCGAGGCCGCGCTCGTACGTGGCGGTGACCTTCGGGGACGCCTTCGTGCCGTCGGGCAGGCGCAGGGTGAGGCGGTCGCCGACGCCGACGTGCGCGGAGTGGGCCAGCGACTTGTCCAGGGCGATCGTGTCGGGGTCGGTGAGGTCGATCGTGCCCTTGGTGACCTTGAGGTCCTGGACGCGGGCGAGGTCGCGGGCCGTGCCGGTGACGGCCTGCGTCGACGCCGTCTCCAGCCAGTGGTCGCCGGCGGAGCCCGCGGGGACGAGCACGGAGGTCTTGAGCAGGCCGACGGCGGACGAGACGCCGGGCGTCGCGGCGGCGCGGGTGACCGAGCCGGGGGCGAGGCCCGCGTCGCCGGTGACGATGTGGTCGGCGGTGATGCCCGCCTTCTGCTGGCCCGCGGCCGCGTGGTCCTCGCTCGTGTGCATGAAGACGAGGACCGAGGCGAAGGCCATCGCGAGGACGATCGGGGTGATCGCGGAGGCGAGTCGGCGGGCGTTGCTGCGGGAGTTGGCCGCCGCGAGCGAGGCGGAGGCGCCCGCGCCGCGCAGCGGGAGGCCGAAGAGGGCAGCGACGAGGCGGGCCACGAGCGGGCCGAGCAGCGCCACGGCGAGCATGAAGCACATGACGACGCCGAGCGCCGCGTTGGCCGCGTCGTCGCCGCTGAGGTGCGCGGAGAGGAACGCGAAGACGGTGCCGCCGACCGCCGCCGCCACACCCAGCGGCGTACGGATCCATCCGGGCCGCAGCTGTTCGACGGACGCCTCGGCCAGCGCCTGGCCGGGCTTGACGCGGGAGGGGCGGCGGGCCGCCATGTACCCGGCGAGCAGGCCGGTCAGGACGGCGGTGCCGACGGCCGTGAGCAGCGGGATGAACGAGACCGAGAGCTCGACCGCGTCCGGGACCGCGCCCTTGTCCTGGAGCTGCCCGAACCACCAGCGGGCCAGCGCGATGCCGGGCAGGCAGCCGAGCGCGCCCGCGAGCGGGGCGACGAGCAGGGTCTCGGTGGCGATGGTGCGGCGGATCTGGCGCGGGGTGGTGCCGATGGCGCGCAGCAGGGCGTACTCGCGGGCGCGCTGGCCGACGGAGAGGGCGACTGTGCCGGCGGCGGTGAACACGGCGACGGCCGTCGCGACCCCGCCGAACGAGCCGCCGAGCCCCATCAGCGCCTCCGTGCCGTAGGCGAGGCCGGCGTCCTCGGCGGCGCCGCGGTCGTCGCCGGTGTGCACCTGGGCGGCGGGGACGGCGGCGAGGGCCTTCTTCACATGGGCCTTGAGGTCGGCTGCGCTGACGCCGTCCTTCGGCAGTACGGCGATGGCGTCCACGCGGCCGGGGTGGCCGGAGGCGGCGAGGGCCTCGGCGTCGGTGAGCCAGACGGTGGCGGGGCCGGTGGTGGTGCCGGAGACGCGGTACGTGTGCGGGCCCGCGGGGGTGGTGAGGGTGACGCGGTCGCCGGGGCGGGCGTGGGCGCCGGCCATGACGATCTCGCCCGTGTGCGGGGCGCGGCCCGCGGTCAGGCGTTCGCCGGTGAAGGCGGTGGAGCCCCAGTTGTGGGCGGTGACGGGGGCGCCCTTGTGCCGCACGGGGTAGGACAGGTCGGCGACGGCGGTACGTGCGCCGGGCGCCGAGGCCGCCTTCGCGACCAGGGAGTCGGCGAGGCGGGCGTGGTCCGGCAGCGGGACCGTCTGCTCCTCGCGGTCCTCGCCGGAGCCGGTGACGTAGTGGGCGCGCTGGTCGGCGGCGACGACGACGGGGGCGCCCGCGTACCGGTCGGCGGGGACCGAGGCGCGGATGCCCGTCTCCAGGAGGATGCCGCAGGCCGAGACGATCAGGGCGGACATCATCAGGGCGATGAACGTGCCGACGAAGGCCGCCGGCTTGAAGCGGACGGCGGCGCGGGCGAGGCCGTTGGGTCGGGACATCAGGCGGCCGCCGTCACGGGGGCGGACGCGTGGGCGGGCGCGGTCAGGGTGCGCATGCGGGCGGCGATGCGGTCGGCCCCGGCACCCTCCAGGTGGTCGACGATCGCGCCGTCCGCGAGGAACAGCACGCGGTCGGCGTAGGCGGCGGCTCCCGGGTCGTGCGTGACCATGACGACGGTGGCGCCCATCCGGTCGACGGCGGAGCGCAGGAGGGCCAGGATCTCGGTGGCCGTGGTGGTGTCGAGGGCACCGGTCGGCTCGTCGGCGAAGATCACGTCGGGCCTGGTGACCAGGGCGCGGGCGATGGCGACGCGCTGCTGCTGGCCGCCCGAGAGCTGGCCCGGACGGCGGCGCCCCTTGTCGGCGAGGCCGACCTGGGCGAGCACCTCGGCGGCGCGGCGCTTGTCGGGGCGCAGGCCCGCCAGGCGCATCGGCAGCAGCACGTTCTGCTCGACGGTGAGGCTGGGCAGCAGGTTGAACGCCTGGAAGACGAAGCCCAGGCGGGTGCGGCGCAAGGCGGTGAGCTTGTTCTCGCTCATGCCGGTGATCGTGGTGCCGCCGAGGGCGACGGTGCCGTCGGTGGGCCGGTCGAGCCCCGCCGCGCACTGCAGGAACGTCGACTTGCCGGACCCGGAGGGGCCCATCACGGCGGTGAACGTGCCGTTGGGCAGGGCGAGGTCGATGCCGCGCAGCGCGTGCACGGCGCCCGCGCCGCGGCCATAGCTGCGGCGCACTCCGCGCAGCTCCACGGCCCGGCCCTCGGCGGCGGGCCCGGGGGCGCCGATCCGGTCGTGCTGCCGCTTCTTGCGCAGGCCCATGGGTCCGCCCTTCGTCTTGATCTTCGTCGCTGTCCGATGAGGTTCGATGCTTCGAAGCTACGGAGACGGGGCCCCGGCGACCATGAGGGCGGCTGGCCGATCCGGGGTGGGGAGAACCCCCGAGTTGTTGCTGGTGGGGACCGGGCGGAACTCGTTTGGTAAGCTAAGTATTGACGCTTTCTTGACCTACCCTTTGCCTAGTCACTGCCACGGCACTCCTGCCTGCAAAGAGAGGAACGGGCCCATCGGACACGCGGACACCCTGATCGCCATGGGCGGCGCCTTTCTCGCCGCCGCCGTCCTCGCGCGCCTCGGCGGGCGCATCGGACTCCCCACCATCCCCCTGTTCATCCTGGCCGGGATCCTCCTCGGCCCGCATACACCCGGCGTCGTGCTCGTCTCCGACCCGCACGAACTCGAGATGCTCTCCGCGCTCGGCCTGGTGCTGCTGCTCTTCTACCTCGGCCTCGAATTCCACCTCGACGATCTCAAGGCGGGCGGCCGCAAGATGGCCGTCGCCGGAGCGGCGTACCTCGCGCTGAACGTCGGCGCCGGCCTCGGTTTCGGATTCGCCCTCGGCTGGGGCACCTCCGAAGCTCTGGTCCTCGCCGGGGTGCTCGGCATCTCCTCGTCCGCGATCGTCACCAAGGTCCTCGTGGACACCGGGCGGCTCGGGAACCCCGAGACCAAGCCGATCCTCGGGATCATCGTCGTCGAGGACATCTTCCTCGCGCTGTACCTGGCGGCGCTGCAACCCATCCTGTCCGGGGCCGACTCGCTCGCCGCCGCCGTCATGGACGGGGGCAAGGCGTTCGGGTTCCTGCTGCTGCTCGCGCTCGCGGCGCGGTTCGGCACGCGCGTCGTCGGCAAGCTCTTCCACACCCGGGACGACGAACTCCTCGTCATCTCCTTCCTCGGCGCGGCCGTCTTCGTCGCCGGGGTGTCCGAGTGGTTCGGGGTCGCCGACGCGATCGGGGCGTTCATGGTCGGGCTCATGCTCGGGTCCACCGCGTCCGGTGAACGCATCCTCAAACTGGTGCACCCGCTCCGGGACGCCTTCGGCGCCATCTTCTTCTTCGCGTTCGGGCTCTCCATCGATCCCGGCGACCTGCCCACCGTCGTCTGGCCCGTCCTCGCCGCCGTCGCCGTGACGCTGGTGATGAATGTGGTGGCGGGACTCGCGGCGGCCCGGGTCTACGGGTTCGGGGCCGGGCCCGCCGCCAACATCTCCACGACACTGCTGGCCCGGGGGGAGTTCGCGCTGATCCTGGCCACGATGGCCGCGGGTGCGGGGCTCGATGAGCGGCTGTCGCCGTTCATCGCGGGGTATGTGCTGGTGCTGGCGGTTCTTGGGCCCCTCGCGGCGGGGCGCTCCGCTTGGCTTGCGCGTGTGTTGCCCGGGGGGCGGGAGGTTGGGCCCGCGCCCGAGCCGGAGCTTGAGCGGGCCCGGGCGGGGTTGTGACCGGCCTCCCGCCGTAGGGGCCTTCCTTCGTCGCCGGGTGCGTGTTGCGTCGTGGCTGGTCGCGCCGTTCCCCGCGCCCCTGGAGCATGCGGCTCCGCCGCAGCCCCATAGCGCTGAGATGGCGCACGAAGTGCGCATCTCAGGGGCGCGGGGAACTGCGCGAGCGACCACGACGAAAGCCGCACCCGGCGACGGAGACGCAACCCCCGCGGCGCTACTGGTCCCGGCAGATCAAGAGGAGCGCCCTGTCGTCGTTGACGTCCTTGGCCACCGCCTCGATCAGATGCCAGGCCGCCCCGTGGAAGCCGCCCTGGACGTAGCGGTCGGCCTCGCCCGTCAGCCGGTCGATTCCCTCGGCGATGTCACGGTCGGAGGTTTCCACGAGGCCGTCCGTGAACAGCATCAGGACATCGCCGGGGCGCAACGTCCCCTTCGTCGCATCGAACTCCGCGCCGTCGTACACGCCGAGCAGAGGGCCTTCCGCCGCCTTCTCCTCCCAGCGCCCCGTGCCCGCGCTGAGCTGGAGCCCCGGCGGGTGGCCGGCCGAGTAGAGCTCGTAGTCCCCGGACTCGAGGTCGAGGACGAGGTGGATGGAGGTGGCGAACCCCTCGTCCCAGTCCTGGCGCAGGAGGTACCCGTTGGCCGCGGGCAGGAACGCGTGCGGGGGAAGTGAGCCGAGCAGCCCGCTGAAGGCCCCCGCGAGGAGCAGCGCCCGGGACGCCGCGTCCATGCCCTTGCCCGACACATCCGTCAGGACGACCTCCAGCGTGCGGCCGTTGTGCGTGCGGGCCGCGACGACGAAGTCACCGGAGAACGACTGCCCGCCGGCCGGCCGCAGCGCCATCTCACGGTGCCAGCCGGGCGGGAGCTTCGGCAGCCGGCTCTGCGTGCGGATGCGTTCGCGCAGGTCGAAGAGCATGGTGCCGCCGCGCCGCCAGGGCACGCCGACCCGGCTGCGGAACTGCGCTATGAGCAGGCCGAAGAAACCACAGGCGGCGACGGTGAGCACCGTGCCGGGGGTGACGCCCGCCGCGCGCTGCGAGTACGGCCCGAGCTGCACGGACTCCACGATCAGCGCCGCCGCCGCGGCCGCGTACAGGCCGAGGAGGCTGGCCGGGCGCAGCACGAGGCCGCCCGCGACGATCGGCAGGACGAGGACGGTGGGCGTGCACCAGACCGGGTCGAGGATCGTGCAGAGGGTGATGAGGGGGACGGTGAGGAGCAGGCCCGCCAGGGCGATCCAGTCGGAGCCGTCGCCCCGGAAGTAGTCGACGCCGGATTTGCGCACGGCGGTGCGGACCCGGTGCACACGCATCTTCAACCGGGCCGGAAACGTCTCTGCCGCCGCGCGCTGCTCGCCCGCGCGCCGCTCTCCTCGTACGGCCATTGCTCGTGGACCTTATCCACAGGGCCCGGATCTGTGCACGGGTGGTCCCACTTGTCCCCCTTTTCGGGCACAACCGGCCAGGGAGCGGCAGCGGGAAATTCGCTCGCACATGTCCGTTGCGTCCTGGTAGGGATGGCGCATGACGAGCGACATACGTGTGCTGCGCAAGGACGACTTCGAGCGCTGGTACGGCCGGCTCGAGCTGGCTTTCGGCGGGGTTCCCGAGCCGTCGCAGGAGCGGCGGCTGTGGGAGGACCTGACGGAGCTGGACCGCTCGATCGGCGTGTGGGACGGCGAGGAGTGCGTGGGCACGGCGGGCGCGTTCACCTTCCGGGTCGCGGTGCCGGGCGGCGCCTTCGTGGACGCGGCGGGCGTGACGATGGTGAGCGTCGCGGCGACGCATCGCAGGCGCGGCATCCTCACGTCGATGATGCGCCGCCAGCTCGACGACGTACGGGCCTGGGGCGAGCCCCTCGCCGTGCTCACCGCGTCCGAGCCCGCGATCTACGGGCGGTTCGGCTATGGCGTCGGCACCCGGCAGGCGGCCCTGACCGTCGACTCCACGCGGGTCCGGATCGAGGCCCCGGCCGGGGCCGACGACGTGACGCTGCGGTTCGTCGACGCCGCCGAGGCGGCCGAGCGGTGCGAGGCGGTGTATCTGCGCACGGTCGGCACCCGGCCGGGCATGCTCGCGCGGAGGCCCGGCTGGGAGCGGCTGCCGCTGCTCGACTCGCCGGAGGAGCGCGGCGGGGCGTCGCCGCTGCTGTGCGTCGTCGCGGAGCGGGGCGGGGAGACGGTCGGCTTCGCCCGCTTCCACAACAAGCCGGAGTCGGAGTGGGCCGGGCCGAAGGGCCGCGTCCAGGCGCGGGACGTCACGGCGCTGGACCCGGCGGCGTACGCGGCGCTGTGGCGCTTCCTGTGCGACATCGACCTGACGGCCACGGTGGAGGCGTACAACCGCCCCGTGGACGATCCGGTGCTCTCCCTCGTCTCCGACATCCGGCGGTGCGAGGTGCGGGTGCGGGACTCTATGCACGTACGCCTGGTGGATGTCGGGGCGGCCCTCGAAGCGCGTACGTACCTCACGCCCGTGGATGTCGTCCTGGAGGTGGAGGACCGCTTCTGCCCGTGGAACAGCGGGCGATGGCGGCTGTCCGGTGACGCGAAGGGCGCGTCCTGCGAGCGTACGGAGGAGGCCGCCGATCTCGCCCTGTCCGTACGGGAGTTGGGCGCGGCCTATCTCGGCGGCGTGTCCCTGGCGGAGCTGGCCGGGGCCGGGCGGGTGCGTGAGCTGCGGGAGGGCGCGCTGGCGGAGGCGGCGGTGGCGTTCGGGTCACCGGTCGCGCCGTGGCTCCAGCACGGGTTCTAGCGCTTGCCGGTGCTCGCCTGGCAGGTCGGGCACCAGAAGAGGTTGCGGGCCGCCAGCTCCGCCGTGCGGATCTCCGTGCCGCACAGGTGGCAGGGTTGCGGCGCGCGCCGGTAGACGTAGACCTCGCCGCCGTGGTCGTCGACGCGGGGCGGCCGGTTCATCGCCTCGGGCGTGTGCTCGGGGCGGACGGTGTCGATGCGGTTGAGGCGGACGCCCTCGCGCATCAGCAGCCGCAGGTCGTCCCAGACCGCCGTGAGCTGGGCCGGTGTGAGGTCCTTGCCCGGGGTGTACGGGTCGATGCCGTGACGGAAGAGGACCTCCGCCCGGTAGACGTTGCCGACGCCCGCGATCACCTTCTGGTCCATGAGGAGTGCGGCGATCGTCGTACGGCTGCGGGAGATCCGGGCGTACGCCTTCGCCGGGTCGGCGTCGGGGCGCAGCGGGTCGGGGCCGAGCCGGTCGTGTATGGCGTCCTTCTCGGCGTCCGTGATCAGGGCGCAGGCCGTCGGGCCGCGCAGGTCCGAGAAGGACGCGTCGGTGAGCAGGCGCAGGCGGACGGTGTCCGTGGGCGGCGGGGCCGGGGTGTCGCCGAGGGTGTACTTGCCGAAGAGGCCCAGGTGGATGTGGACCCAGTGGGCTCCGCCGAAGCCGAGGAAGAGGTGTTTGCCGTGGGCTTCCGTGCGGGTGAGTTCCTGGCCGGTCAGGAGTGCGGCCGCGTCGGAGAACTTGCCCTGCGGGCTGGTGACCTGGACTTTCCGCCCCGCGAAGCGTTCGGCGTGGTCCTGGGCCAAGCGGTGGATGGTGTGGCCCTCGGGCACGTCTTTCCTCTCGGGGCGGGCAGGGCCGACGGCGATCGAGGCGCGGACACGGGGCTCTGCCCCGGACCCCGCTCCTCGATCGCCGGAGGGCTGGGAAGTATCTCCGGAGGGGCTTACTTGGGGTGGTGCGCCGGGATGTCCGGCAGCTCGCCCGTCTCCTCGTAGCGCGACAGCATGTCGATGCGGCGCTGGTGGCGCTCCTCGTTGCTGTACGGGGTGGAGAGGAAGATCTCGACGAACTTCGTCGCCTCGTCCTGGGTGTGCATGCGGCCGCCGATGGAGATCACGTTCGCGTTGTTGTGCTCGCGGCCGAGCGCGGCGGTCTGCTCGCTCCAGGCCAGCGCCGCGCGGACGCCCTTGACCTTGTTCGCGGCGATCTGCTCACCGTTGCCCGAGCCGCCGATCACGATGCCGAGGGAGTCCGGGTCCGCCGCCGTCCGCTCCGCGGCGCGGAGGCAGAACGGCGGGTAGTCGTCCACCGCGTCGTAGATGTGGGGCCCGCAGTCGACGGGCTCGTGGCCGTGGGCCGTGAGCCATTCGACCAGGTGGTTCTTGAGTTCGTAGCCGGCATGATCCGAGCCGAGGTACACGCGCATGGCTCCGAGTGTGGCACGCCGCGCGCCGCGTGGCCGCGACCGGGGGCGGGTGTGAGCGGGGGCGACGAAGGCAACAATCCGGATTCAGCTCTTCCTCTGCGCACCCCTCTGCGCTTTGAATGCCAGGGCTCGTACCTCGAGAACTTAAGGAACCGGTCATGACTTCGCAGTCATCCCTTGCGACGGAAGACACATCACCCGGCGGGCCGCACGGCCCCGGCGGCGGGAGCGATGGCGGCGACGGCCTGAAGGCAGGCCTCAAGAACCGCCACCTCTCCATGATCGCCATCGGCGGTGTGATCGGCGCCGGCCTGTTCGTCGGCTCCGGCTCCGGAATCGCCGCGGCGGGCCCCGCCATCCTCATCTCCTACGCCCTGGTCGGCGCCATGGTCGTCCTGGTCATGCGGATGCTGGGCGAGATGGCCGCGGCGCGGCCGACCTCCGGGTCCTTCTCCGCCTACGCCGACCAGGCGCTCGGCCGCTGGGCCGGGTTCTCCATCGGCTGGCTGTACTGGTTCTTCTGGGTCGTGGTGCTCGCCGTGGAGGCGACCGCCGGAGCCAAGATCCTCAACGGTTGGGTGCCGGGCGTGCCGCAGTGGGCCTGGGCGCTGATCGTGATGGTCGTGCTCACCGCCGTGAACCTGGCGGCGGTCGGCAGCTACGGCGAGTTCGAGTTCTGGTTCGCCGGGATCAAGGTCGTCGCGATCGGCGCGTTCGTGATCGTCGGCCTGCTCGCCGTCTTCGGCGTGCTGCCCGGCTCCGACAACCCGGGCAGCGGCTTCGCGCATCTGACCGACTCGGGCGGCTTCTTCCCCGAGGGGCCCGGCGCCATCCTGACCGGTGTCCTCATGGTCGTCTTCTCCTTCATGGGCAGCGAGATCGTCACGCTCGCCGCCGGTGAGTCCGAGGACCCGCAGAAGGCCGTCACCCGCGCCACCAACTCCGTCATCTGGCGCATCGGCATCTTCTACCTCGGCTCGATCTTCGTCGTGCTGACCCTGCTGCCGTGGAACGACAAGTCGATCGTGGAGGACGGCAGCTACGTCGCCGCCCTCAACTCCATCGGCATCCCGCACGCCGGGCAGGTCATGGACGTCATCGTCCTCACCGCCGTCCTGTCCTGCCTAAACTCGGGCCTCTACACCGCCTCCCGCATGGCGTTCTCCCTCGGCCAGCGCGGCGACGCGCCGAAGGCGTTCGCCCGCACCACCTCGCGGGGCGTGCCGCGCGCCGCGATCCTCGGCTCGGTCGTCTTCGGCTTCCTCGCCGTCTGGTTCAACTACCAGTGGCCGGACACCGTCTTCGACTTCCTGCTCAACTCCTCCGGTGCCGTCGCCCTCTTCGTGTGGCTCGTCATCTGCTTCACGCAGCTGAGGATGCGCGGCATCATCCTGCGCGAGCAGCCCGAGAAGCTCGTCGTGAAGATGTGGCTGTTCCCGTACCTGACGTGGGCGGCCATCGCGATGATCTCGTTCGTGCTCGTCTACATGCTGACGGACGACGCCGGGCGCGAGCAGGTGCTGCTCTCGCTCCTCGTGGCCGTGTTCGTGGTCGCGTTCTCGCTCGTACGGGAACGGGTGCGGCCCCGCGCCAAGTGACGTGACGTGCCGGGCCCGTTCAGCCGCTGGACGGGCCCGGCACCGTGAACGTCCGCTTCACCTGCTCGTACACCTTCCGCGCCGGGCCCTGCGTCCACGGGCGGTACCAGGTGCCGATCTGGTACGACCGCGAGCCCTGCTCGAAGCCGAGCAGTTCGGCGTGCCAGCGCTCGCCCTTGAGGGTGAACAGGTACTCCCAGACCACGGCCGGGCGGCCTCTGAACACCGTCCGGTCCAGGCGGATCTTCCGGTAGTCCTGGCCCTGGTGGGCGTCCAGTTCCGCCTTCTTCCACGTCACGTACAGGTCGTCCCTGGCGAGCGCCGACTGGGCGACGAGCTCCTGGGTGCCGTCCGGTGACGTGTAGTGCACCTCCGACGCCGTCTTCACCACCCGCTCCCACCCCTTCGGCGGCACCCACGCGTATCCCGCCTCGCGGCGCGCCCCGGGCGGCAGGGCCGGAGATCCGCCGGACGGACGCGAGGTCCCCTCAACGGTGGGCGCGGAGACTGTCCCGCTCGCTCCCCCGCCGCGCTGTTCTTTTCCGCCGGACGACTCGTCACCGGGGAGGGTGAGCGCGAGCGCCACGGCGATGCCTGCGGCCAGTACGGCGATGAGGACGGTGCCGACGATGAGGGGCGCGCGGCGCCGGGACACCCGGGGTGCCCGGGTCGCGGGCTCGGGGCTTGGTTCGGGTTCGGGTTCGGGCTCAGGCTCGGTCTCGGGGGCCGGGCTCGGCTCCGGCAGAGGCGCCGGGGCCGGTGCGGTCGTCTCCGGGGTCGCGGGTGCTTCGTCGGAGGGCTGGCGTCGGGTGATCTTCAGGGTCTGAGGGCCCTGGAGCGGAGGCGGTGGGGTGAGGGCGCGCAGGACCGTGTTCAGGTCGGGGCGGGTCTCCGGGTCCTTGGCCAGCAGGGCCGTCAGAAGAGGGGCGAGCCGGCCCGCTTCGGCCGGGATCCGCGGTTCCTCGTACAGGACGGCGTGGAGCGTCGCCAGGGTCGTGTCGCGGCTGAACGGGGAGCGCCCGCCGAGCGCGGCGCACAGGGTCGTGCCGAGGGACCACAGGTCGGAGGGCGGGCCCTGCGGGCGGCCCGCGACCCGCTCGGGCGCCATGTAGTCGGGCGAGCCGACGAGCATGCCGGCCATGGTCAGGGCCGTGGCGTCCTCGATCGCGGCGATGCCGAAGTCGGTGAGCATGACGCGGCGCCGCCCGGCCCGCTCCAGCATGACGTTGCCCGGTTTGATGTCCCGGTGCAGGACGCCGCCCGCGTGGACGGGGCGCAGCGCCTCGGCGAGGCCCCGCCCGATCCCGGCGACCGCCTCGACGTCGAGCGGGCCGTCCTCGACGAGCACCTGTTCCAGGGAGCGCCCGTCGACCAGCTCCATCACGATCCACAGGCGTTCGCCCTCGTCCACGACGTCGTAAACCCGTACGACGTTGGGGTGGTCGATGCGGGCGGTCGCGCGCGCCTCGCGCAGGGTGCGTTCGCGGCGGGTGCGCGCGTCCTCGGGGTCGAGCCCGTCGATGCGCATCTCCTTCACGGCGACGGGCCGGTCGAGCATTTCGTCGACCGCCCGCCACACCCGCCCCATACCGCCCTGGCCTATGTGTGCGTCCAGGCGATAACGCGCGGCCACCAGGAGCCCTTGAGCGCCTCCACTCGCTTTTTCTGGCAAAGGACTGCACCCCCGGAACACGAAACACAGAATCGACGCGTCGTGCCGTCCCCAGCATAGTGGGGAGAAATCTTGTGGTAACTCTTCAAGTAGCGCGGAAAGAGGCCGAATTCGACTGGGCTGGGGGGACGGACATGGGTTCAAGGCGTCAGACCGCATGGGCCGCGACACTGCTGACCGCGACGGTCTCGACGGTGATGGTCCTGCCTTTGACCGCCACGGCCACCACCACGGCGGACGACGGTCCGGGGCCGGGCAGCAGCGAGGGCGGGAAGGTCGTGGACGAGGCGCCCGCGGGCGTGAAACTGTCCACGGGTCTCTCCGAGAAGATCTCGGTCGACAATGCGACCAAGGAAACGAAGAATCTTGTCGCGAGCATCAGCAATCAGGGCACGAAGGACAGCGGCAAGGTCAAATTGCTCGTCGTCGGTTACGACGGAATGGCGATCACGGATGTGCCGGGCTGCACAGCGATCGGGACGGCCGATCTGCCGGAGGGTTCGAACAGCGGATTCACCTGCCCGGTCGGCAATGTCGCGGCCGGGAAATCGAAGTCGTACAAAGTCACCGCGACCTTCGATCTGACGAAGACCGGAAAAATCTGCCTGCCCGTCGAGAGCGCGGACGGCAAGCAGAGGTTCTGGCAGCAGGGCCCCGTGCCGTTCGGCACGACGAGCCCCTCGCCCAACGCGCCGGTGACGCCCCTGCTCCTCGGCACCGAGAACAAGCCCGCGAGTCCGGCCGGTGACCAGGGCGGCGGCAAGGCCAAGGGTGAGGACCACAAGACGCTGCCGTCGACGGGCGCCGGACGTGACGTGCTGCCGCTCGGCGCGACCGGCGCGGCGCTGATCGCGGCCGGTGGGGCCGGGCTGTGGTGGTCCTCCCGCAAGCCGTCGCCGACGCGCTGAGGGACGGAGCGAAAAGCTGACGGCCGTTGTCAGGTTATGCGGGGACAGTACGGTCCATGACGACCACGCACTCCACCCCCGACAGCGGCCGCACGCTCCGCCCCGGCGACCCGGGCTACGACGAGGAGACCGCCGGGTTCCAGACCGGCTTCGTCCAGCGGCCCGACGTGATCTACGCCGCGACCGGCCCGGACGACGTACGGGCCGCCGTCCGCCACGCGGCGGCGCGCGGGCTGCCCGTCGGCGTCCAGGCCACCGGTCACGGCCTCCCCGGCGACGCCGACGGCGGGGTCCTGATCAGCACGCGGCGGATGGACGAGGTCACCGTGGACCCGGCGGCCCGCACCGTCCGGGTCGGCGCCGGGGCCCGCTGGGGCGCCGTCGCGGAAGCAGCTGCAGCGCACGGGCTGGCCCCGCTCAACGGTTCGGCGCCCAGTGTCGGTGTCGTGGGCTACGTCCTGGGCGGCGGGCTCGGCATCCTGGGCCGGGAGTTCGGCTACACCGCCGACCACGTCCGCTCCGTCGACGTCGTGACCGCCGACGGCACCGCCCGGCACGTCACCGCCGACAGCGACCCCGAACTCCTCTGGGGCCTGCTCGGCGGCGGCGCCCAGCTCGGCGCGGTCACCGCGCTGGAGATGGACCTCGTCCCGGTCACCCGCCTCTACGGGGGTTTCCTCGCCCACGACGGCCGGGCCACCGACCCGGCTTCCGTCCTTCACGCCTACGCGGACTGGACGGCGACCGTCCCGGGGACCCTCACCTCCTCGCTCGCCGCACTCGTCTACCCGGACCTGCCGCAGCTGCCGCCGCACCTGCGCGGCCAGTACGTGGTCTCGGTGCGGATCGCGTTCACCGGCAGCGCCGAGGAGGGCGAGCGCCTTGTGGCGCCGCTGCGCGCCGCGCTCGGGCCCGCCGTCACCGACACCCTGCGCGCGATGCCGTACGGGGAGAGCCCCACGATCCACAACGATCCGGCCTTCCCGCACGCCTACTACGGGGACAGCGTGTTCCTGAGCGAGCTGGACGTGACCGCCGCCGCCGAGTTGCTGGCCCTGTGCGGGCCCGCCGCCGACTCCATGCACGTCGTCCAGCTCAACCACCTCGGCGGCGCCCTGGCCCGACCCGCGCCCAACGCGGTGCCCCACCGCGACGCGGGCTGGCTCGTGCGGATCCTGTCGCCGCTCGACGGGTCCTCGAAGGACGCCGCGCGGGCCCACCACACCCGCGCCTTCGGCACCGTCGCCCCGCACACGCTCGGGCGGTCCCTCAACTTCGCCTTCGGCGGCGGGGACCGGGCGGACGGGCTGTACGACGCCGGTACGCGAAAGAGGCTCGCCGATCTGAAGGCCGCGTACGACCCGGCGAACCTCTTCCGGAGGAACTACGACCTGAGCTGAGCCGATCGCCTACTTGTCGGCGAGCTTCCAGGCCGTCGGCAGCGCGCCCATCGCCAGGGCCGCCTTCACCGCGTCGCCGATCAGGAACGGGGTGAGGCCGGCGGCGATCGCCGCCGTCAGGCTCATGCCGGTGGACAGGGCGAGGTACGGGACACCGATCGCGTAGATGATCGCCTCACCGAGGATCATCGTGCCGACCGTGCGCAGCGCCGAGCGGTCGCCGCCGCGGCGGGCCAGGGCGCCGACGACGGTCGCGGCGAGCAGCATGCCGAGCACGTAGCCGAACGACGGCATCGCGAAGCCGGAGCCGCCCTCCGCGAACCACGGCATGCCCGCCATGCCCGCCAGGGCGTACAGGGCGATCGAGAGGAAGCCGCGGCGGGCGCCGAGCGCGGTGCCGACGAGGAGCGCGGCGAAGGTCTGCCCGGTGACCGGCACCGGCGAGCCCGGCACGGGGACGGCTATCTGCGCGGCGATGCCGGTGAGCGCGGCGCCACCGACGACAAGGGCGATCTCCTTCGTGCGGGAAGCGGGGAGGAGGTCGGCCAGGACCTTGCCCGGCCGGGCGACTGCTGCGGTGGAGGTGGCGGTGCTCATGGGGACTCCGCGTATCTGTGGGCGCCTTGCGGGCGGGCAGGGTGGGACTCCGTGACGCTATCCCAGGGCGGTGGAGCCGATCACGGTCACCGCTCGACAAAGGCTCGGGCCGCGACTTGGTGGGCTCCGTACAAAGAGGCGTGCGTACACCTCGTACGGGGTGATGCTCGTCACTGACGACACGGGTAGTCACAGGCGGTTTTGCGGTGCGGGGCGCCCTGCGGGGAGACTGTAGGTTCCCGCCAATATCACCGTTGAGCACCGAGAGCCGGCCGATCACCCCATGCACGACCACATCGCCCCTGCCGCATCCGGCGAACCCCTGTCCGGCGGACTCAAGCAGCGCCATCTGACCATGCTCGGGCTCGGCGGTGTCATCGGCGCCGGGCTGTTCGTCGGGTCCGGGGCCGGGATCGCGGTCGCCGGGCCGGGGATCGTCGTGTCGTACCTGATCGCGGGCGCGCTCGCGATGTGCGTGATGCGGATGCTCGGCGAGATGTCGGCGGCGATGCCGGCGTCCGGCGCGTTCTCGGTCCACGCGGAGCGGGCGCTCGGGCGGTGGGCCGGGTTCAGCGTGGGATGGCTGTACTGGTTCATGCTCGTCGTCGTGCTCGCCGTGGAGGCGACGGGCGCCGCGCGGATCGCCAACGGCTGGGTGCCGGGTGTGCCGCAGTGGGCGTGGGTGCTGCTGTTCATGGTGGTGTTCACGGCGACGAACCTGGCGGCCGTGAAGAACTTCGGCGAGTTCGAGTTCTGGTTCGCGACGCTCAAGGTCGTCGCGATCATCGCGTTCCTGGTCCTCGGCACGCTGGCGATCTTCGGGCTGCTGCCCGGCACGGACGCGGTGGGGCTCTCGCATCTGACCGGCGACGGCGGGTTCCTGCCGCGCGGCTGGCAGGGCGTCGTCTCCGGGGTGCTCGCGGTCGTCTTCGCGTTCGGCGGCCTTGAGGTCGTCACGATCGCGGCGGCGGAGTCGGAGGACCCGGTGCGGTCGGTGGCGCGGGCCGTGCGCAGCGCGGTGTTCCGCATCCTCTTCTTCTACGTCGGCTCGATGCTGGTCATCGTGACGGTGCTGCCCTGGACCGCGCAGAAGGCGGGCATCAGCCCGTACGTCACCGTCCTGGACTCCGTCGGGGTGCCGTCGGCCGGGCAGATCATGAACATCGTCGTCTTCGTGGCGCTGCTCTCCGCCCTGAACGCCAACCTCTACGGCTCCTCCCGCATGGTCTTCTCGCTCGCCGAACGCGGTGAGGCGCCGAAGGGGCTCCTGAAGGTGGCCGGCGGGGTGCCGCGCCGGGCGGTGCTCGCGTCGGTGGCGTTCGGCTTCGTCTCCGTGCTGCTCAATCTGGAGTGGCCGGACACGGTCTTCCTCTACATGCTCAACTCGGTCGGCGCCGTGCTCCTCTTCGTGTGGGCGCTGATCGCCGCTTCGCAGTTGCGGCTGCGCCGCCGGATCGAGACGGAAGCGCCCGAGCGGCTCGTACTGAAGATGTGGGCGTTCCCATGGCTGACCTGGGCGGCACTCGCCGCGATGGGGGCGGTGTTCGGGCTGATGCTGACCGACGACACGGCGCGTCCGCAGCTGCTGTGGTCGACGGGGGCGACGGCGGTGGTGCTCGCCGTCGCGGGCGTACGTGAGCTACGGGCGCGGCGCGCCTGAGCCGGGGGCGGTGGAGACGGCAGCAATGCGAGGCTCGGGGGCTTGGCCCGGAGGGGACAGGCGGCGCGGGGGGTCTTCGGGGGCGTGGCCTTTTGGGGCCATCCGCGGGCGTCGGTCTTGACGGGGCGGGGACGCCACATAAGCATCTGCCTTCACAGAACGTTGACCAACACGTCGCAATGTGTGAGCTGCGTGTCCGTATAACGGAAACGTATTCCCACTGACCGGCGCGTCCGCTCAGACTGTGGGCCGTTTTATGTGGGCCTCACGAGGTCGACGCTCTCCCCGTCTCGGCTACTGAACAGGGCAAATCCATGTCTCGGACGTCCGCGCAGCCCCCCGCCCAAAAGGCGGCACCTACGCCACCCGGCGACCAGCCCTCCGACGCGTCGTCGCTCTCGCACGGCCTCAAGCAGCGCCACCTCTCCATGATCGCGCTCGGCGGCGTGATCGGCGCCGGCCTCTTCGTCGGCTCCGGCACCGCCATCGCGGCGGCCGGGCCGTCGATCATCCTCGCGTACGCGATCTCCGGCGCCCTCGTCATGCTCGTGATGCGCATGCTGGGCGAGATGGCGGCCGCGTACCCGGCGTCGGGTTCGTTCTCCGTCCACTCCGAGCGGGCGATCGGCCCGTGGGCCGGGTTCACGGCGGGCTGGGCGTTCTGGTTCCTGCTGTGCGTCGCCGTCGGCCTGGAGGGGATCGGCGCGGCGGGCATCGTGCACGGGTGGGTGCCGGGCGTGCCCGAGTGGGCCTGGGTCGCCGTGTTCATGGTGCTGTTCACGGGGACGAACCTCGCGGCGGTGAAGAACTTCGGCGAGTTCGAGTTCTGGTTCGCCGCGCTCAAGGTGGGCGCGATCGCGCTCTTCCTCGTCATCGGCGTCCTGGCGATCTGCGGCGCCCTGCCCGACGTCGACGCGCCCGGCATGTCCAACCTCACCGGCAACGGCGGCTTCATGCCGAACGGCACGGAAGGGCTGATCGTCGGCCTGCTCGCCTCCGTGTTCGCCTACGGCGGCCTGGAGACCGTCACCATCGCCGCCGCCGAGTCCGAGCACCCCGTGCAGGGTGTCGCCAAGGCGGTCCGTACGGCGATGTGGCGGATCGCGCTGTTCTACGTCGGCTCGATGGCGGTCGTCGTCGTCCTGCTGCCCTGGACCGCCGAGGAGATCCCGACCAAGGGCCCCTACGTCGCGACCCTCGACCACCTGGGTATCCCTGGCGCCGGGCAGATCATGAACGTGGTCGTCCTCGTCGCCCTGCTCTCCGCCATGAACGCCAACATCTACGGCTCCTCCCGCATGGCCAGTTCGCTGGTCGCGCGCGGCATGGGCCCGAAGGTGATCGGCAAGGTCTCCGGCGGCGTGCCGCGCATCGCGGTGCTGATCTCGGCGGCCTTCGGCTTCGTGTGCGTGCTGCTCAGCTACTGGCGGCCGGACGACGTCTTCGCCTGGCTGCTCAACACCATCGGCGCGATCATCCTCGTCGTCTGGTTCTTCATCGCCTTCTCGCAGCTGATCCTGCGGCGCAAGCTGGAGCGTGAGGCGCCCGAGAAGCTGGTCGTGAAGATGTGGGCGTACCCGTACCTGACGGTCGCGGCGCTCCTCGCGATGGGCGTCGTCTTCGTCCTGATGGCCCGTGAGCACGACACGCGGGTGCAGCTCTACTACACGGGCGGTCTGACGGTGGTCCTGGCGATCGTCGGCTACGTCCGGCAGAAGTCGGCGGAGAAGGCGGCCGTGCGGTAGCCCTGCCCCGTAGTCGTCGTGAAGGCCCCCGGACCGTTCGGTCCGGGGGCCTTCACGCGTATGGGCCCTAGGTCGAAGGGCTGATCACCACCAGGTCGCACCTGCTGTTAGCCTGCACTTGCACATTGATTGCAATAAGCTCTGCACTGCAGCACCTTCAGCCGGAGGACTCGGACGACATGGCGATCTACACGCTTCCTGAACTCCCGTACGACTACGCGGCGCTCGAACCGGTCATCAACCCGCAGATCATCGAGTTGCACCACGACAAGCACCACGCGGCGTACGTGAAGGGCGCGAACGACACCCTCGAACAGCTCGCGGAGGCGCGCGACAAGGAGGCGTGGGGCGCGATCAACGGCCTGGAGAAGAACCTGGCCTTCCACCTCTCCGGCCACATCCTGCACAGCATCTACTGGCACAACATGAACAGCCCGAAGGACGGGGGCGGCGGCGAGCCGCTCGCCGCGGACGGGGTCGGCGACCTCGCCGACGCGATCACCGAGTCCTTCGGCTCCTTCGCCAAGTTCAAGGCGCAGCTCACCAAGGCGTCGGCGACCACGCAGGGCTCGGGCTGGGGCGTCCTCGCCTACGAGCCGCTCAGCGGCCGCCTCATCGTCGAGCAGGTCTACGACCACCAGGGCAACGTCGGGCAGGGCTCGACCCCCATCCTCGTCTTCGACGCCTGGGAGCACGCCTTCTACCTGCAGTACAAGAACCAGAAGGTCGACTTCATCGAGGCCATGTGGCAGGTCGTCAACTGGCAGGACGTCGCCAAGCGGTACGCCGCCGCGAAGGAGCGCGTGAATTCCTTGCTGCTCGCCCCCTGACCGGGCGCGCCCCCCTACGCCCCGCCTCGTGATCGTCTTCTCAACCTTCACGCAGGGCGGCGGCCGAAAAGACAGCCCCCCGCGAGGACGTGACTCGCGGGGGGCTGTCGGTATGCGAGGTTCCGGTGGAATGTGGCGCCATGACCGTCGCCTCGAAGCACTGCCCCAACTGCGGGGGCAGCGGCGCTGCTCCCGCACGGGATGCCTGCGCGTGCAGCGGCACTTCAAGGCCGGTGACGGTTTCAACCTTCCGGAGTCCTTCCGCTGACCCGGAGAGGTCTGACCCGAGGGGGTGGGGCGCCATGGCCCGAAAGAGGAAGCTGCCGTGCGAGACCTGCGGAGACGACGAGCCGCACCACCTGCTCGACAAGGATGAGCAGCGCAAGCTCGTGAAGGCCGCCGGGGTCAAGCACCCGCACGAGTTCTGGATGTGCGACGGCGACGACGGGGACTGCCGGACCCTGCGGACAGGGTTCAACCAGCGCCCCTTCGGCGGCGGCCCCCGCAAGCTCTCCTAGGGCCGTTCCCCCGGGCCCGGTCAGTCGAAGATCGGGCCCTGGGTGCGGGTGCGCTTGATTTCGTAGAAGCCCGGGACCGAGGCGACCAGCAGGGTGCCGTCCCACAGCTTGGCCGCCTCCTCGCCCTTGGGGGCGGGGGTGACGACGGGGCCGAAGAAGGCGATCTGGTTGCCGTCCGCGCCGGGGACCGCGATGACCGGGGTGCCGACGTCCTGGCCGACCAGGTCGATGCCCTCCTTGTGGGAGGCGCGCAGCTCGTCCTCGTACTTGGTGCCGTCCCAGTGGTCGAGGAGCGACGCGGGCAGGCCGACCTCGTCGAGCGCGCCGGCGACGGCCTCCTTGGTCGGGCCCTGGCCCTGGTTGTGGATGCGGGTGCCGAGCGCCGTGTACAGGTCGCCGAGGACCTCCGCGCCGTGCTCCTGCTGCGCGGCGATGACGACGCGGACCGGGCCCCAGGCCTGGGTGCGCATCATCTCCTGGTACTCCTCGGGGAGCTCCTCCAGGCGCGGCTCGTTCAGGACGGCGAGGCTCATCAGGTGCCAGCGCACCTCGATGTCGCGGACCTTCTCGACCTCCAGGACCCAGCGCGACGTCATCCAGGCCCAGGGGCAGAGCGGGTCGAACCAGAAGTCGACGGGGGTCTTCTCGTCCACAGTGGACATTGCTCTCCTCAAGAAGTCGCGAAGTCACGAAGTCACCGGGTGGTTGTGCCTGCGGCAACGCGACCGCGGCCATGCGCATTCCCGGATGTCCGGCGCGGAGGCCGCGTGCGAGGATCGTAGGCGTTCGAACGGCCCCACGAGGGCCCGGACAGGCCACCGGCCGGACCACAGGTCGGGCCAGATCGAAACGTCACGAAGGAGTGCCGCCGTGCCCGGAGAGAATCTGTCCCGCGACGAGGCCCGCGAGCGGGCGGGTCTGCTGTCCGTCGACGGGTACGAGGTCGCGCTCGACCTGCGCTCCGCGGTCGGCGAGGCCACCGGCGACGGCCCGCGCACGTTCCGTTCCGTGACGACGATCCGGTTCCGCGCGAGCGAGCCGGGCGCCTCGACGTTCGTCGACCTGATCGCCCCGTCGGTCACCGCCGTCTCCCTCAACGGCGAGGACCTCGACCCGGCCGCCGTGTTCGACGGCAGCCGCATCCACCTGGAGAACCTCGCCGAGGAGAACGAGCTGGTCGTCGACGCCCAGTGCGCCTACTCCCGCACCGGCGAGGGCATGCACCGCTTCGTGGACCCCGAGGACGGCGAGGTCTACCTCTACACGCAGTACGAGCCCGCCGACGCGCGCCGCGTCTTCGCCAACTTCGAGCAGCCCGACCTCAAGGCCCCGTACCGCTTCAGCGCGCAGGCCCCCGAGGGCTGGACCGTCTGGTCGAACGGGGTCGGGGAGCTGGCCGACGGCGTGTGGCGGTTCGCCGAGACCAAGCCGATCTCGACGTACATCACCGCCGTCGTGGCCGGTCCGTACCACTACGTCACCGACACCTACGAGCGCACCCTCGACGACGGCTCGACCCTCGTCGTGCCGCTCGGCGCCATGTGCCGCAAGGGTCTCGCCCCCTACTTCGACGCGGACGACGTCTTCCTCGTCACCAAGCAGGGCCTCGACTTCTTCCACGACAACTTCGACTACCCGTACCCCTTCGGCAAGTACGACCAGGCGTTCGTGCCCGAGTACAACCTCGGCGCGATGGAGAACCCGGGCATGGTCACCTTCCGCGAGGAGTTCATCTTCCGCGGCAAGGTCACGCAGGCGTCGTACGAGCGCCGCGCCAATGTGATCCTGCACGAGATGGCCCACATGTGGTTCGGCGACCTCGTCACGATGCGGTGGTGGGACGACCTGTGGCTGAAGGAGTCCTTCGCCGACTTCATGGGCTCGTTCTCGATGGTGGAGGCGACCCGGTTCACCAACGGCTGGATCACCTTCGCCAACAACCGCAAGGCGTGGGCGTACCGCGCCGACCAGCTCCCGAGCACGCACCCGGTCACGGCGGACATCCGCGACCTGGAGGACGCGAAGCTCAACTTCGACGGCATCACCTACGCCAAGGGCGCGAGCGTGCTCAAGCAGCTCGTCGCCTATGTGGGCCGCGACGCGTTCCTCGAAGGCGCGCGCCGCTACTTCAAGCGCCACGCGTACGGGAACACCCGCCTGGGCGACCTGCTGTCGGTCCTGGAGGAGACGAGCGGGCGCGACATGGGGTCGTGGGCGCGGTCCTGGCTCCAGACCGCCGGGGTCAACTCCCTCACGCCGCAGGTGATCCTGAACAGCGAGGGACGGATCACCGAGCTGGCCGTCGTCCAGGAGGCCGCCGAGTCCCACCCGGAGCTGCGCCCGCACCGGGTCGCCATCGGCCTGTACCGCCGCTCGCCCGACGGCAGCGTGGAGCGGTACGCGCGCGCGGAGGTCGACGTGGAAGGACCGCGCACGATCGTCACCGAGCTGGCCGGGGCCGACGCCCCGGAGCTGGTCCTCGTCAACGACGACGACCTCACGTACTGCAAGATCCGCTTCGACGAGAACTCCCTCGCCACGCTCCGCGAGCGGCTCGGCGACATCACCGACCCGCTGGCCCGCGCCCTGTGCTGGTCCGCGCTGTGGAGCCTGACGCGGGACGCGCTCATGCCGGCCCGCGACTTCGTCGACCTCGTCCTGCGGTTCGCCGGGCGCGAGTCCGACATCGGCGTCCTCCAGATGCTGCACGCCTGGGCCCGCTCGGCGCTCACCCACTACGCGGTCCCGGCCTGGCGCGAGGAGGGCGGCAGGCTGCTCGCCGAGGGCGCCCTGCGCGAGCTGCGCAACGCCGAGCCGGGCAGCCAGCACCAGCTGACCTGGGCGCGGTTCTTCACGTCGGTCGCGTCGAGCCCGGCCGACCTCCAGCTCCTTGAGGGCCTGCTCGCGGGCAGCGCGAAGATCGACGGCCTGGAGATCGACCAGGAGCTGCGCTGGTCGTTCCTGGACACCCTCGCCACGTACGGCGCCGCCGACGAGGCGCTGCTCACCGCCGAACTGGCCCGCGACGACACCGCGTCCGGCAAGCGCCACCAGGTCCGCTGCCTGGCCGCCCGCCCCTCGCAGGCCGTGAAGGCGCAGGCGTGGGCGCAGGTCGTGGAGTCCGACGCGCTGTCGAACGCGCTGGTGGAGGCGGTCATCGCCGGGTTCCAGCAGCCGTCCCAGCGCGAACTCACCGCCCCGTACGCGCAGAAGTACTTCGACGTCATCGAGCGCGTCTGGCAGGAGCGTTCGATCCAGATCGGCATGGACGTCGTACGCGGGCTCTTCCCGGCGCTCCAGGACACCCCGGAGACCCTGGAGCGGACCGACGCGTGGCTCGCCGCGCACGAGGACGCGGCGCCCGCGCTGCGCCGTCTCGTCCTGGAGGCGCGGGACGACCTGGCGCGCGCGCTGCGCGGACAGGCGTGCGACGCGACCGCGGCCGGCTGACGGACCGGGCGTGGCGCCGGGTTGACGGAACCCCGGCGCCGCGCCGTCCGGCGGGTGTTACGGAATGCGGGTACGACTGCCCGTAACCCGTCTGCCGCCTGGCCCTTTCGGCATGAGCGGACCCCGACTTTAGGGCGAACTTGTCCGGTTTTGTCGACGGCCTTGTAACAGCGGTTAGCGGAGCGGTCCGGTCCGGGAAGGTCCGGGTCATGAACCACGACACCACCCCCGCCTCCCCCGGCACCCCCGCCCCGCTCTCCCCCGCCTCCCCGCGCCCCCTCGGCCACCTCCTCGACTCGCAGCGGCGCGTCATGAGCGCGGCGCAGCTCAAGGCCCACGGGGTCACCGCCGCCGCCGTCCACGGCCAGTGCCGCCCCGGCGGGCCGTGGCAGCGCGTCCTGCCCGGGGTGATCCTCCTCCACCCGGGTCCGGCGACCGGCGAGGAGCGGCTGCAGGCGGTGCTCCTGTACGCGGGCCGCCCCCAGGAGGACCGCGCACAGCCGCGCCGCACCGGGGGCGTACCGGCGCAGCCCCTCACCGGCGACGTCCACCCCGCGCCCGCCGTGCCGTACGCGGAGGCCATGGTCACCGGGCTCGCGGCGCTCTCCCTGCACGGGTTCGTGTCCGCTCCCCCGCTGCTCTCGCTCGACCACGTCGACGTCCTCGTGCCGCGCACCCGCAGGCTGCGCTCCACCGACTTCGCCCGCCTGGTCCGCACGACCGCGATGCCGACGCCCGTCCAGCGCGACGGAGTGCCGGTCGCGCCCGTGCCGCGCGCCCTCGCGGACGCGATCGCGCAGCTCTCCGACGCCTCCGCCGTGCGCCGCCTGCTGACGGAGGCGGTGCGCGCCGGACACTGCGAGCCGGCCGCCGTCGTACGGGAGTTGACGCAGGCCCGGCTGCTGACGCGGCCGCACGTCGTGGACGCCGTGGACTCCCTGCTCGCGGAGGGGCGGGCCATCGCCGAGGACCGCCTGTACCGCATGGTCGTCGAGTACGGGCTGCCCGACCCGCTGTGGAACGTGGACCTGCGCCTGCCCGGCGGCCCCCACCTCGGCGGCGTCGACGCCTACTGGCCCGAGCACGCCGTCGCCGTGGAGCTGGACACCCGGGCGCCGCGCCAGGACGAGGACGCGCTGTGGAGCGAGTACGCCCGCAAGCGCGAGCACCTGGAGCGGCTCGGGATCACTGTCGTGCACCTCACGCCGCGCAAGCTGCGCGAGGCCCTTGAGCAGCAGGCGGCCGTGGTCCGTACGGCGCTGATGGCGGCGGCCGACCGGGACCCTGCCGCCTATGTCGTGGTGCTGCCGCGCTAGCCCTTCTTCAGGACCAGCTCGGTGTTGCGGTCGCCCGGGGTGCCGGAGAGGGTCGCGCGGGAGCCGGGGGCGTTGAAGGCGAGTTCGCGGTAGAGGGCGGCGAGGCCGGTCTGGCTGAGATCGGTGAAGTCGGTGCGGGAGGGCGCGGCGGACTCGACGCACGTGGTGAAGAGGGAGAGCGTGCCGTCGTGGTTGTCGGTGATCTCGATGATCCGGGCCAGCTGGGGGAAGTCCACGTGGGACGCGGTGGAGATCTCCCAGTAGCCGCCGGTGCCGGGCTCGCCGGTGTGCGGGGTGATGGCGTTCTTGTGGCTGTGCCCGTTGACCCAGGCGAGGACCGGGCGGTGGCGGCCGAGGAGGGCGGCCAGCTCCTTGCCGCCGTGGCGCTGTTCGCCGGGGTGGTGCGGGTCCTCGCGGAGGTTGCGCATCGACTTGCTGGTGTGGTGCGAGAAGACGACGACGTGGTCGCCGTTCCTCTCGGCCTCCTGCAACTGGTGCACCAGCCAGCGCAGTTGGCTCGTGCCGAGGGAGCCCTCGTAGTGGCCGCCGGGGTCGGTCGTGTCGAGGCTGACGCCGAGGACGTCGCCGGAGATCCGGAACGTGTAGTACTGGGTGACGGCGGCGAGGTTGTCCCGCGTGTACCCGTGGCCGACCGGGCCCGGGCCCGTGTGCGCCGGGTCGAGGTGCGCGGCCAGGTATTCGGCGGGGGTGAACGGGGCGCGGGCCTCGTCCGGGGTGACCCGGCGCATCGCGCGCGTGTTGCTCCGCAGGAGGTCGCGGAAGGCGGTGCCCTTGGGGTCGCCGCCGCGCTTGACGTTGTCCCAGATCGCCTTGGACGCCGAGCCCGGCAGCTCCATCAGCTTGCGCCCGCCGACGGCGAACTCGGCGAAGAAGGAGTCGCCGGGCGCGTAGCAGCCGCCGGGCAGCGCGTCGTGGTTGCCGACCGTCGAGTACCAGGGCAGGTTCAGGCCCGGGCTGCGCAGTTCGGCGATGGCCGCCGCCAGGAAGCCGGGGATGCGCGGGAAGCCGTGGCCCTGCTTGTCGGCGTCGCGCCGGTCGGTGTCCGGCTGCCAGTAGAGCGGGATGCCGCTGTTCTGGACGCCCTCGTAGTGGCGCGGGTCGCCGCTGTTGGGTGTGATGCGGCCGCCGCTCATCGTCTTGAGGAACCAGTCGAGCTCGGTGCGGGAGTTGTTGTCCGTGTTGTCGCCGGTCGTCATGACGAAGTGGAGCGGGGAGGCGGTGACGGGCGCGCCGCGCAGCGCGTTGACCCGCTCGACGAGGGACACGGCCCCGGCGACCGAGAGCGCCTCTTGTGGGCGCCAGGCGCTGGCGGTCTGGGCGCGCAGGTACTCGTAGCGCAGCGGGTGCTGCACGTCGACCAGGTGCAGGTCGGTGAATTGCACGAAGGCCGCGAGCGCGGTGCGGCGGGCCGCGCGGCCGGAGCGGGCGGAGGACAGCTCGGCGCGGACGACGCGGTCCCAGGCCGGTCCGGCGCCGAGGCGGCGGTAGCCGGACCCGGCCGGTCCGGTGGCGACGGAGGCGAGGGTCGTGCCGCGGGGGTACGGGGTGAGCGGGGCCGCGGGCGCGCGGCGGGAGGAGAGCGTGCCGTCCGGGGCGGGGCCCGTGGCGGCGGCCGAGCCGCCCGGCGCGAGGGCGTAGCCGAGTCCGGCGGTGAGCGTCGCCGCGCCGGTGGCGGCCAGGAGCGTACGGCGGTCGAGTGCGGCGGCGGCTTTGGTGACAGAGCGTAGGCGCGACATGGCGCGGTCTCCCCGGGTGCGAACGCGTCGACAGTGGCGTACTGGATCGTTGGCAGCGGGGGTGGCGTGCGCGTGAACGGGGACGCAACGCGCAGCGCCGATCGCGGTACGTGGATCACCGGGGGCGTCCTGGCGCGCCGGGTCGTCATGCGCGGGGAGGAACTCGCCCCCCGCACTGTCACCCTGCGTTCACTTTTCAGGGAAGCAGGTGCCCTGACGGCGGGCGCTCGCGCCACAGTCGCAGGCCGACGTCGACGAGTTCGACGCGCGGCAGTTCGTCCACGGCGTCGAGGTCGTGCCAGGCGGCCATGTCCGTGGAGCCGCTCTCCTCGTGGCGCAGGGTGCCGCCGGTGACGGTGGCCTCGTAGACGAGGCGCAGGCCGTGGAAGTCGGCGACCGTGCCGAGCTTGCGGGGGTAGCGGCGCAGGACGGTGTGGACGCCGAGGAAGGCGATGGGGTCGACGGTGTAGCCGGTCTCCTCGTCGACCTCGCGCACGACCGTGTCGTAGGGGTCCTCGCCGTGGTCCATGCCGCCGCCGGGCAGGGTCCAGCGCTTGCTGCCGTCCCCGGCGACCCAGCGGGCGAGCAGGATCCTTCCGTCGCGCACGCACACGGCGTACGCCGCCACCCTCAGCTCTTTGTGCATTCCCCGACGCTAACGGAGAGTTCGAGCTCTCCACCGAGGGTTCAGGAACGGCCCACGATACGTCCGGTTAGCGGGCGGTTCGTCCCCGGTGGCGTATGGCGGAAGTACGCCATGGTTCCATCCCGCCCCGGGCAACTCTCCCCAAACTATGTCCACTTATATAAAGCTGAGCGGTCATCCGGCACCGAATTCCGGAGCCGTACGAACAATCTTCACGCACGACGCCCTCGTTGTCCCACTTCACGTACAGGGATGCTGATGACCCCCGATCCCCAGCGCGCACCCATATCCGGTGCGAGACGCGCGGCCCGGCTCGCGGCCGCCGCAGGTCTGGTGGCCGCGCTCACCGCGGCCGGGCCGATACCCATGGCCCTCGCCGCCGACGCGGACCCGGCAGGCACCACTCCGTCCGCCGACCCCGCCGTCAAGTCCGCCAGCGACAAGCTCGGCGCGCACGACGCGCAGCTCCTCGCCGACGCGAAGGCCGACGGCGAGAAGAACGTGACCCTCATGGTCGCGACCGCCCCGGGCGCCACCGAGCAGGTGGCCAAGCAGCTCGACGCGGTCAAGGGCGGCTCCGTGGGCCGCACCTACGACAAGCTCGGCTACGTCCGGGCGACGCTGCCGACCGGCAAGGCCGAGGCCGCCATCAAGGCCGCCGAGAAGCTCTCCTCCGTGCACGGCATCGACCTGCGCCAGGAGATTCAGCTCGACGACCCGACGCCCGCGGGTGACACCGCCAAGGGCGCGGCGAAGAAGGGCAGCGCCTCCTACGGGGCCCCGGGCAAGAACACCCCGGCGAAGAACCCGTACAACCCGTCCTTCGAGACGGGCGCCGTGGACTTCGTCAAGGACAACCCCAAGGCGGACGGCCGCGGGGTCACCATCGGCATCCTCGACTCCGGCGTCGACCTCGGCCACCCGGCGCTGCAGAAGACCACGACCGGCGAGCGCAAGATCGTCGACTGGGTCACGGCGACCGACCCGATCGTGGACAGCGACGGCACCTGGCGCCCGATGGTCACCTCGGTGACCGGGCCGACGTTCACCGCGGGCGGCCGTACGTACAAGTCGGCGGCGGGCACCTTCGGTTTCAGCACGTTCGCCGAGTCCGCGACGACCGGCGGCGACGCCAAGGGCGACCTGAACCGCGACGGCGACACCACCGACAAGTGGGGCGTCCTCTACGACGCGAAGGCCGGCACCGTCACCGTCGACCTGAACGACAACGGCGACTTCACCGACGACACCCCGATGAAGCCGTACAAGGACGGCTACCAGATCGGGTACTTCGGCAAGGACAACCCGGCGACGGACGTCGTCGAGCGCATCCCGTTCGTGGTGGAGATCCGCAAGGACGTCCCCATGGACCCGTACGGCGGTGACTGGGTCGGGCAGAAGCGGGACTTCGTCAACATCGGCGTCATCGAGTCCGAGCACGGCACGCACGTCGCGGGCATCACCGCCGCGAACGCGCTGTTCGGCAACAAGAAGATGAATGGTGCCGCGCCCGGCGCCAAGCTCGTCTCCTCGCGCGCCTGCACCTGGACCGGCGGCTGCACCAACGTCGCGCTGACCGAGGGCATGATCGACCTCGTCGCCAACCGCGGCGTCGACATCGTCAACATGTCGATCGGCGGCCTCCCGGCGCTCAACGACGGCAACAACGCGCGCTCCGAGCTGTACACGCGCCTCATCGACACCTACGGCGTGCAGCTCGTGATCTCCGCGGGCAACTCCGGCCCCGGCGCCAACACCATCGGCGACCCCGGCCTCGCCGACAAGGTCATCTCCGTCGGCGCGTCCATCTCCAAGGAGACCTGGGCCGCCAACTACGGCTCGCAGGTCGAGAAGCGCTACGCGATGATGCCGTTCTCCTCGCGCGGCCCGCGTGAGGACGGCGGCTTCACGCCGACCATCACCGCGCCCGGCGCGGCGATCAACACGACGCAGACCTGGCTGCCCGGCTCCCCGGTCGCCGAGGCGGGCTACTCGCTCCCGGCCGGCTACTCGATGCTCCAGGGCACGTCGATGGCGTCGCCGCAGGCCGCGGGCGCCTCGGCGCTGCTGCTTTCCGCCGCCAAGCAGAAGCACATCGCTCTGGACCCGGCGAAGCTGCGCACCGCGCTGACCTCGACCGCCAAGCACATCAAGGGCGAGCAGGCGTACGCCGAGGGCTCCGGCCTCATCGACATCGAGGACGCGTGGGGCGACATCCGGCGCGGCGCGAGCGCCCACACGTACACCGTGAAGGCGCCCGTCGACACCGCGATCGACTACGCGCTGAAGACGCCGGGCTTCGGCACCGGCATCTACGACCGCGAGGGCGGCCTCAAGGCCGGGCAGAAGAAGACCTACGACGTGACCATCACGCGTACGTCGGGCTCCTCGAAGCCGGTCCTGCACAAGCTGTCGCTGAAGAACAACTCCGGTGACACCTTCCGCATCGTCGGTTCGCGCCACGTCCTGCTGCCGCTGAACAAGGCCGTCACCGTGAAGGTGCAGGCCAGGCCGGACTCGGCCGGGCTGCGCAGCGCCATCCTCGAGGTGAACGACCCGCGCACCACGGGCGTCGACCAGCAGATCATGGCGACCGTCGTCGTCGCCGCGCCGCTGGCCAAGCCGTCGTACACCTTCAGCGCCAAGAGCTCGGTGCAGCGCAACAGCACCACGTCCTACTTCCTGACGGTCCCCGAGGGCGCCAAGGCGCTCCAGGTGCGGATGAGCGGCCTGAAGGACAAGAGCCAGACCCGCTTCATCTCCATCCACCCGTACGGTGTCCCGGTCGACCCGACGTCCACGCCGAGCTGCTACCCGAACTACGAGAACCCGGCCAACACCTGCCGCCCGGACCTGCGTTCGTACGCGGACCCGCAGGCCGGTGTCTGGGAGATCGAGGTCGAGTCGCGCCGTACGTCGCCGCTGCTCGACAACCCGTACACCCTGGAGGCGTCGGTCCTCGGCGCCACCTTCGACCCGGCGGTGCAGACGCTGCCCGAGGCGAAGGTCGGCACCCCGGCCGGCGTGAACTGGAAGGTCACGAACAACTTCGCGGCCATCAACGGCGGGAAGCTGGAGGGCGGCCCGCTCGGCTCGTCCAAGTCCGACCGGCCGTCCATCGCGAACGGCGCCACGCAGCGGACGACCGTCGAGGTGCCCGCGGGCGCCACGAAGCTCGACGTCTCCATCGGCAACGTCTCCGACCAGGCCGCCGACCTCGACCTGACGGTCAAGAACGCGGCCGGTGCCGTCGTCGCGACCTCCGCCGACGGTGACTCCGAGGAGTCCGTCAGCATCGCGAAGCCGGCCGCCGGTACGTACACGATCGAGGTCGCGGGCTACTCGGTGCCGTCCGGGTCGACCGCGTACGACTACGTCGACGTGTTCTACTCGCCGGCGCTCGGCGCGGTGAAGGTCGACGACACCAAGACCGTGACCCTGGCCAACGGCGCGTCCGCGAACGTGGCCGCCGAGGTCTCCGCCGCGGCCGCCGCGCCGCAGGGCCGCGAGTTCTTCGGCGAGGTGCGCCTCGTCAACGAGCGCGGTGTCGCCGCGGGCGTCGGCAGCGTGAAGATCGAGAAGGTCACCGAGTAAGCACGCGGGTGACGCAAGCGCGGGGGCGGATGCTGATGGGCGTCCGCCCCCGTCGCCGTTTCTCAGCCCCCGCCCGGGCCGGCGAAAGCCAGGCCGCGAGGACGCCGGCACGGGCGCCGGGCACACGGGCCCCGGTCACGCAATCCCGGCAGCCTTGCCGGACGCGCGGGTGACGTGAGCGTGGGGGCGGATGCCGATGAGCGTCCGCCCCGGTCGCCGTGGTTAAGCCCGCCTCCGGGCCGGGGAGAGTCAGGCCGCGAGGACGCCGGCACGTGTGCCGGGCACGCAGGTCTCGGTCACGCAAGACCGGCAGCCTTGCCGGTCGCGCGGGTGCAGCGGAAACGGGGGCGGATGCCGGTGGGTGTCCGTCCCCGTCGCCGTGGATCAGCCCGCGTCCGGGCCCGGGCAGGGTAGGTCGCGGGAGGTGGGGAGTGCCGTGAGGATGTTCTCGCGGGCGCGGGGGACGGCGGGGCCGGTCGCCCAGTCCCGGGGGCCCTGCCGGTCCTGGGGGTGCAGGGGGATCGCGATGAGCGTGTATGTGCCGGGCCGCAGGTCGGCGCGGGCCGTTCCGTCGAGCGTGACGCTCACCGTCGGGTGCCGCGCCGCCGACCGCTCGGGCCGGTAGTACCGCTTCACCTCCAGGACCACCTGTACGTCGCCGTCGGCGCGCGGCGTCACGCTCCGCACCGTGCCTTCGAGCGACCAGCGCAGGCAGGCCAGGCGCAGAGCTCGCTGATGGATGCTCGGTCCGTCCTTCGCCTTCCCGGCCGCGCTGTCGGCACTGACGCTCTTGTCACTCGCGCCACCCGGCGCCTGCACGCCGAGCCAGACCATGCCGCCCAGGACGGCGGCGGCGCAGGCCGCGACGAGCCCGCCGAACGCGATCCGCGACGGCCTGCGGCGGCGCGCCGGCGCGGTCACGCGTACGGGCTCCGGCTCCGGGCGGGCCGCGAGCGCGTCGCCGAGGCCGTGAATTCGCTCACGCAGGAGCGTGACGTCCGCGGCGACCGCCGCGGCGTCCGGGTCGTCGCCGGGCAACGGCTCCCCGGTGATCGCGAGCATCAGGAGCCGGTCCTCGCGCGCTTTGTCGTCCACGTCACACCACCTCCTGTTCGTGCAGTCGCGCCCTCAGCAGGCGCACGGCCGTGTGCAGCCGGCTCTTGACGGTGCCCTCGGGCACGCCCAGCTCGGCCGCGATGTCCCGGACCGGCAGATCCGCGTAGAAGCGGAGCACGACCACCTGCCGTTGCTGGTCCGGCAGCTCGTCGAGGCCCTGGGCGACCGCGAGGGAGAGGACGCGGGTGTCGGCTGCGTCCCCGGCGTCCTCCTGGCGCAGCGCGGCGAGGCGCTCCCCGAGCCGTTCCTGGCGGCGGCGCGCCCGGTGCCAGTCCATGGCCAGGTTGGAGGCGACGACCGCCGCCCAGGCCGAGACGTCGCGCGGCGCGTCCTGCCCCTTCGCCGCCCGTTCGAGCAGCCGGAGGCGGACCTGCTGCACCCCGTCCGGCAGGTCCGCGTACGGCACCCCGCCCAGTGACAGGACGGCCCGCACCCGGTCCTCGACGGCCGCGTCGAGCGGGTCGTCAGGACGCCCCCTGGGTCTTCTGCGCAGCACTGCCTCTCCCCTCCCGCGTGTGCCCTACGACGCACGGAGGGGCCGAAACGTTCGCCCGGATCGCGCGCGTGGTTCCCGGCGGGCCCTGTGGTGAAGCCCACGCGTCCCGCACCTCGGACAATCGATTGGACAAGGCGGCCCTGGACAGACACATCATGGACGCACCCGCAGGCCGGAGGGCCGCACGCACACTCGGAGGAACCCTGTGAAGGTCGGAATCGTCGGAGCCACCGGTCAGGTCGGCACGGTCATGCGCAAGATCCTGGTCGAGCGCGCCTTCCCGGTCGACGAGCTGCGCCTGTTCGCGTCGGCGCGCAGTGCGGGCACGGTGCTGGACGGCGTGACGGTCGAGGACGCCTCGACGGCCGACTACACGGGCCTGGACATCGTCCTGTTCTCCGCCGGTGGCGCCACCTCCAAGGCGCTCGCCGAGAAGGTCGCCTCGCAGGGCGCCGTCGTGATCGACAACTCCTCGGCCTGGCGCAAGGACCCCGAGGTCCCCCTCGTCGTCTCCGAGGTGAACCCGCACGCCATCGCGGACCGCCCCAAGGGCATCATCGCCAACCCGAACTGCACGACGATGGCCGCCATGCCGGTGCTGCGCCCGCTGCACGAGGAGGCCGGGCTCGAAGCGCTGGTCGTCGCCACCTACCAGGCCGTCTCCGGTTCGGGCCTCGCGGGCGTCGCCGAGCTGCACGGGCAGGCCCAGAAGGTCGTCGCCGACGCCGACAAGCTCACGCACGACGGCGAGGCGGTCGACTTCCCCGAGCCGAACGTCTACAAGCGCCCCATCGCCTTCAACGTGCTGCCGCTCGCGGGCAACATCGTCGACGACGGCCTGAACGAGACGGACGAGGAGCAGAAGCTCCGCAACGAGTCCCGCAAGATCCTGGAGATCCCGGCCCTCAAGGTCTCCGGCACCTGCGTCCGCGTGCCCGTCTTCTCCGGCCACTCCCTCCAGGTCAACGCCCGCTTCGCCCGCCCGATCTCCGTCGAGCGCGCCACCGAGCTGCTCGCGGGCGCCCCCGGCGTCGAGCTGTCCGACATCCCGACGCCGCTCCAGGCCGCCGGCAAGGACGCCTCGTACGTGGGCCGCATCCGCGGCGACGAGACGGTGGAGAACGGCCTCTCCCTGTTCGTCTCCAACGACAACCTCCGCAAGGGCGCTGCGCTGAACGCGGTGCAGATTGCGGAGCTGGTGGCGCAGGAGCTCGGCGCCAAGTAGGCGGGGCGCGTCTGCGGGGTTCTTCACCGTTGCCGGGTGCGGCGTACGTCGTGGCTGGTCGCGCAGTTCCCCGCGCCCCTGAGATGCGCACTGCGTGCGCCATCTCGTGGGGCTGCGGCACAGCCACCTCGCGTCAGGGGCGCCGTACCTCGAAGTGCAGGCAGCCGTACTCGACGGCCCGGACGTGCACCAGCGCCACGTCTGGGTCGGTGAACGCCTCGTCCAGCGCCGCGTCGAAGGCGGCCGTCGCGTCGGCCGGGATCTCCAGGAGCCGCCCGCCGACGATGTGCCCGCGCGCGTCGTAGCGGCGCAGGGTGCGCAGGGCGCCGGTCCGGTCGAAGGGGTAGCGGCCGGGGTCGGGCACGTAGCCCCCGCAGTCCTCGGCGTGGGCGTGCAGGAAGACCGGGCCCTGTTCGTCGTACGCGCCCGGGTCGGCGCCCGTCGCGGCGGCCCAGCGGCGCAGCGGCGCATACGAGACGAGCGCGATGCGCTCCCCCTCCCGGATCGGCGTGAGGCAGCAGCGCAGCGGGGAGCCCGCGTCCTGTGCGGTGGCGGTGTACGGGCGGCAGGGGCGGCCCGCGTCGTCGGTGGTCCTCAGCTCTTTCAGCGCGGCTTCCTCGATGGGGCGCGCGGTGTACCTGGTCATGGCTCCAGCGTGGTCCCGCGCCCGCGTGTTCACCGGCGGAAAACGGACATCGCGCTCGTACGCCCCCGCGTGGAAGGATGACCGGAAACGTCCGACCGCAGAACGACACGTAACCGCACTAGGAGATGACCGCGTGCCTGGCACCAATCTGACCCGCGTAGAGGCGCAGCAGCGGGCGAAGCTGCTCACCGTTGACTCGTACGAGATCGATCTCGACCTCTCCGGCGCGCAGGAGGGCGGCACCTACCGTTCGGTGACGACCGTGCGCTTCGACAGCGCGGAGGCGGGTGCCGAGACGTTCATCGACCTGGTCGCGCCGACCGTGCACGAGGTGGTCCTGAACGGCCGCGCGCTCGACGCCGCCGCCGTCTTCCAGGACTCGCGCATCGCGCTGAGCGGCCTGGAGCAGGGGGCGAACGAGCTGCGGGTCGTCGCCGACTGCGCGTACACGAACACCGGCGAGGGCCTGCACCGCTTCGTCGACCCGGTCGACGAGCAGGCGTACCTGTACACGCAGTTCGAGGTGCCGGACGCGCGGCGCGTGTTCGCGAGCTTCGAGCAGCCGGACCTGAAGGCCACCTTCCAGTTCACGGTGAAGGCGCCGAGCGGCTGGACGGTGATCTCGAACTCGCCGACGCCCGAGCCGAAGGACGACGTCTGGACCTTCGAGCCGACCCCGCGCATGTCGACGTACGTCACGGCGCTCATCGTCGGCCCGTACCACGCGGTCCACTCGACCTACGAGAACCCGCAGACGGGTCAGTCGGTTCCGCTCGGCATCTACTGCCGTCCCTCGCTCGCCGAGCACCTCGACTCGGACGCGATCTTCGAGGTGACGCGGCAGGGCTTCGACTGGTTCCAGGAGAAGTTCGACTACGCGTACCCGTTCGCCAAGTACGACCAGCTCTTCGTGCCCGAGTTCAACGCGGGCGCGATGGAGAACGCGGGCGCGGTCACCATCCGCGACCAGTACGTCTTCCGCTCGAAGGTGACGGACGCCGCGTACGAGGTGCGGGCCGCGACGATCCTGCACGAGCTGGCGCACATGTGGTTCGGCGACCTCGTCACCATGGAGTGGTGGAACGACCTGTGGCTGAACGAGTCGTTCGCCACCTACGCCGAGGCCGCCTGCCAGGCGTACGCGCCCGGCTCGAAGTGGCCGCACTCGTGGACGACGTTCGCCAACTCCATGAAGACGTGGGCCTACCGGCAGGACCAGCTGCCCTCCACCCACCCGATCATGGCGGACATCAACGACCTGGACGACGTGCTCGTCAACTTCGACGGCATCACGTACGCCAAGGGCGCCTCCGTCCTCAAGCAGCTCGTCGCCTACGTCGGCGAGGACGAGTTCTTCCGCGGTGTGCAGGCGTACTTCAAGCGCCACGCCTTCGGCAACACCCGCCTCTCCGACCTCCTCGGCGCCCTGGAGGAGACCAGCGGCCGTGACCTGAAGTCCTGGTCGAAGGCGTGGCTGGAGACCGCCGGCATCAACGTCCTGCGCCCGGAGATCGAGACCGACGAGCACGGCGTCATCACCTCCTTCGCCGTCCGCCAGGAGGCCCCCGCGCTGCCCGAGGGCGCGAAGGGCTCCCCGACGCTGCGCCCGCACCGCATCGCGATCGGCCTGTACGACCTCGACGACGCGAGCGGCAAGCTGGTCCGCGTCGACCGGGTCGAACTGGACGTCACCGCGAGCGAGTCGACGCAGGTGTCCGAGCTGGTCGGCAAGCGCCGCCCGGCCGTGATCCTGCTCAACGACGACGACCTCTCCTACGCCAAGGTCCGCCTCGACGAGCAGTCCCTCGCCACCGTCACCGCGCACCTCGGCGACTTCGAGTCCTCCCTGCCGCGCGCCCTGTGCTGGGCCTCCGCCTGGGACATGACCCGCGACGCCGAACTCTCCACCAGCGCCTACCTCGACCTCGTCCTCTCCGGCATCGCCAAGGAGTCCGACATCGGCGTCGTGCAGTCCCTGCACCGCCAGGTCAAGCTCGCCATCGACCTGTACGCGGCCCCGGCGCACCGCGACACCCTCCTCGCCCGCTGGACCGAGGCGGCGCTCACCCACCTCCGCACGGCCGAGGCGGGCAGCGACCACCAGCTCGCGTGGGCCCGCGCGTTCGCGGCGACGGCGCGTACGCCGCAGCAGCTCGACGTCCTGGTCGGGCTGCTCGAAGGCACCCAGACCATCGAAGGGCTCGCCGTCGACACCGAGCTGCGCTGGGCGTTCGTGCAGCGGCTCGCGGCGGTCGGACGCTACGACGAGGCGGAGATCACCGCCGAGTACGAGCGTGACCGCACCGCCGCCGGTGAGCGGCATGCGGCGACCGCGCGGGCGGCGCGGCCGACGCCCGAGGCGAAGGCGGAGGCGTGGGCCTCCGTCGTCGACTCCGACAAGCTGCCCAACGCGCTGCAGGAAGCGGTCATCGGCGGCTTCGTCCAGACCGACCAGCGGGAGCTGCTGGCGCCCTACACCGAGAAGTACTTCTCGGTGCTGCGCGAGGTGTGGGACTCGCGGTCCCACGAGATGGCGCAGCAGATCGCGGTGGGCTTGTACCCGGCGATCCAGGTCTCCGAGTCGACACTGACCCGCACCGACGAGTGGCTGTCGTCGGCGTCCCCCAGCGCGGCGCTGCGCAGGCTGGTCTCGGAGTCGCGGGCCGGGGTGGAGCGGGCGCTTCGGGCGCGGGCCGCGGACGCGTAGGCGGTTCCGTCTGCCCCGCTGCGGTTCGTCGCGGACCGCGGGTGCGTGGGGGCTGGTCGCGCAGTTCCCCGCGCCCCTGAGATGCGCACTGCGTGCGCCATCTCAGGGGCCCATGGGGCTGCGGCGGAGCCGCATGCCTCAGGGGCGCGGGGAACTGCGCGACCAGCCACCGCCGGGCCGCGGCCGCGAGACGACGTGGACCTGGCAGGACGTTGCGACACCCGCCCCGGGTGGAGTGACGTGGAGCACAAGCCGCTGCCGTACAGTTGAGCCCGGTCGATACCTGACCGCGGCAGATCGGAAGGGCAGCAGGCGTGACCGTCGACGACTCGGGCTCCGGCACGGGCACCCCATCCGACCCCGAAAAGGAGAAGCAGGACGCGGAGGACACCGATCCCGCCGATCCGCTCGCTCTCCGGCTCGAAGGGCTGATTCTCGGCGCCGAGCGCCGCTACACCCCGTTCCAGGCGGCCCGCAGCGCGGGCGTCTCCATGGAGCTGGCGTCCAGGTTCTGGCGGGCGATGGGCTTCGCCGACATCGGGCAGGCCAAGGCGCTGACGGAGGCGGACGTGCTGGCCCTGCGCCGCCTCGCCGGTCTCGTCGAGGCGGGGCTGCTCAGCGAGGCGATGGCCGTGCAGGTCGCCCGTTCGACCGGGCAGACGACCGCCCGGCTCGCCGAGTGGCAGATCGATTCCTTCCTGGAAGGGCTGACCGAGCCGCCCGAGCCCGGGATGACCCGTACCGAGGTCACGTATCCGCTGATAGAGCTGCTCCTGCCCGAGCTGGAGGAGTTCCTCGTCTATGTGTGGCGGCGCCAGCTCGCGGCGGCGACCGGGCGCGTCGTGCAGGCCGGTGACGACGAGGAGATGGTGGACCGGCGGCTCGCCGTCGGGTTCGCGGACCTCGTCGGGTTCACGCGGCTGACCCGGCGCATGGAGGAGGAGGAGCTCGGCGAACTCGTGGAGGCCTTCGAGACGACCGCGGCCGACCTGGTCGCGGCGCACGGCGGCCGGCTCATCAAGACGCTCGGCGACGAGGTGCTCTTCGCCGCCGACGACGCGGGCATCGCCGGGGAGATCGCGCTGCGCCTCATCGAGACGATGAGCAATGACGAGACGATGCCGGAGCTGCGGGTCGGGATGGCTTTCGGGACCGTGACGACGCGCATGGGCGATGTCTTCGGGACCACCGTCAATCTCGCCAGCCGGCTCACCTCGATAGCTCCCCGGGACAACGTCCTGGTGGACGGCGCCTTCGCCGAGGAGCTGATCCGTACCGGCGAGGCGCCCGCCTCGGAGGCCGAGGCGGCGGCCGCCGCGGAGAAGGCGGCGGAGCAGGGCGAGGAGCCGCCGTCGTACCGGTTCGCGTTGCAGCCCATGTGGCAGCGGCCCGTGCGCGGTCTCGGCATCGTCGAACCCTGGACGCTGACCCGGCGCACCTGACATCTTGGCGGTTAACTGTCGTTAACCGGAAGGGTGAGCCATGGGTGATGAGCAGCGGTTCGGGGAGTTCGTGGCCGTCCGGCGGCACGAGGGCGGGACCGTCGCCGAGGTGGTGCTCGACCGGCCCAAGGCCATGAACGCGGTCAGCAGCGAGATGGCCCGCTCCCTCGGCGCCGCCTGCGAGGCGCTGAGTGCGGACCGTGCCGTCCGGGTCGCCGTCCTCACCTCCAGCAACGAGCGCGCGTTCTGTGTCGGCGCCGACCTGAAGGAGCGCAACTCCTTCTCCGACGCCGAGCTGGTGCGCCAGCGGCCCGTGGCCCGGGCCGCGTACACGGGCGTCCTGGAGCTGCCGATGCCGACGATCGCGGCCGTGCACGGGTTCGCGCTCGGCGGCGGCTTCGAGCTGGCCCTTGCCTGCGATCTGATCGTGGCGGACGCGAGCGTGGTCGTGGGGCTGCCCGAGGTGTCGGTCGGCGTGATCCCCGGGGGTGGCGGTACGCAGTTGCTGCCGCGCCGGGTCGGAGCCGCGCGCGCCGCCGAGCTGATCTTCTCCGCGCGCCGCGTGGAGGCCGAGGAGGCGGGCGCGCTCGGCCTCGTCGACCAGGTGGTGGCGGCCGGGCAGGACCGCACGGAGGCGCTCGCCCTCGCCGCGCGGATCGCCGCGAACTCGCCCGTCGGGCTGCGGGCCGCCAAGCGCGCGCTGCGGCTGGGGCACGGGCTGGACCTGCGGGCCGGTCTTGAGGTGGAGGACGCGGCGTGGCGCTCGGTGGCGTTCTCGGGTGATCGGGCGGAGGGCGTCGCCGCGTTCAACGAGAAGCGGAAGCCGCAGTGGCCCGGAGAGTGAGCAATCCCGTACGGGCCTGATGCCCCCGGTATAGCCGTACCCAGCTCACCGTAATGCCGGAAAAGTCCCTAACCTGAATAGATGGGTGACGATGTCCGGCTGCGCGCCGTCGTGGAACTCGCGCAGGGCATGGCCGCTGCGCAGAGCCCGCGCGAGTCCTGGCGGGCCGCCGCCCTCGGCGCGTGCCACGCGTTGTCGGGGAGCTTCGCCGCCCTGTCGGTGTGGGAGCGCGAGCGCGGGCGGCTCCGGGTCCTGGCCAATGTCGGGGAGCGGGCCGAGGGCGAGGAGGAGTTCCCGGAGAACGAGGCGTATCCGGTGCACCGCTTCCCGGAGATCACCGAGTTCCTGCACGAGCGGTGGGCCGGGGGCGGGGAGCCGGACGCCTGGGTCGAGACGGCGGACGGGCCGGTCGAGCGCGCCGGGTACTGCCATCAGCGGGTCGCGGCCCTGCGGCGGCGCGGGCGCGGCTGCTGTGTCGTCGCGCCGATCGTGCTGCACGGCCGGGCCTGGGGCGAGCTGTACGTGGCGCGGAAGGCCGGGGCGCCGGTGTTCGGGCCCGAGGACGCCGACTTCGCCACGGTCCTGGCCTCCGTGGTCTCGGCCGGGATCGCGCAGACCGAGCGCCTGGAGGAGGCGCGGCGGCTCGCCTTCACCGACGCGCTGACCGGCCTCGCCAACCGCCGCCTGGTCGACATACGCCTCGACGAGGCCGTGGAGCGGCACACCGCGCAGGGCGCCGTCGTCAGCCTCGTCGTCTGCGATCTCAACGGGCTCAAGCGGGTCAACGACACCCTCGGGCACGCCGCGGGCGACCGCCTCCTGGAGCGGTTCGGCTCGGTGCTCTCGCTGTGCGGCGCCATGCTGCCGGGGGCGCTCGCGGCGCGCCTCGGCGGCGACGAGTTCTGCCTGCTCGCGGTCGGTCCGGGCGCGGACGAGGTGGTGCGTGTGGGCGACGAGATCTGCTCGCGCGCCGCCGAGCTCGAACTGGGCAACGGGGTCGCGTGCGGCATCGCCTCCACCGGCGACCCCATCGGCGAGGTGACCAGCGCGCGGCGGCTTTTCCGGCTCGCGGACGCGGCCCAGTACCGCGCGAAGGCGCTGCGCTCGGCCAAGCCGGTCGTGGCCGGGCGCCACGGCGGCCTCGACGACCCGGTCGTACGGCTCGCGGACTCGCCGCCGCCGGTGCCGGGGGAGCGGCGCCGCATTCGCGGCCGGGACCCGCGTCCGCCCGGGTAAGGGGCGAAGTGCCGCCCCACTCGTGACATCTTCGAATTCACTGTGTACGTTCCTGAATATGGATATGCACACTGTGGTGGTGGGGGCAGCCGGGGTCACCGCTGCCGATGTGATCGCCGTGGCGCGCCGTGGCGCCCGTATCGAACTGTCCCAGGAGGCCCTGGACGCGCTGGCCACGGCCCGCGAGGTCGTCGACGCGCTCGCCGCGAAGCCGGACCCCGTCTACGGCGTCTCCACCGGGTTCGGCGCGCTCGCCACCCGGCACATCGGGCCCGACCTGCGCGCTCAGCTCCAGCGCAACATCGTGCGCTCGCACGCGGCCGGGATGGGGCCGCGCGTCGAGCGCGAGGTCGTGCGCGCGCTGATGTTCCTGCGCCTGAAGACGGTCTGCTCCGGACACACGGGCGTGCGGCCGGAGGTGGCGCAGACCATGGCGGACGTCCTGAACGCCGGGATCACCCCGGTCGTGCACGAGTACGGGTCCCTAGGCTGCTCCGGCGACCTCGCGCCGCTCAGCCACTGCGCCCTGACCCTGCTCGGCGAGGGCGACGCCGAGGGCCCCGACGGCGTCGTGCGGCCCGCCGGTGAGCTGCTCGCCGCGCACGGCATCAGCCCCGTCGAGCTGCGCGAGAAGGAGGGGCTCGCCCTCCTCAACGGCACCGACGGCATGCTCGGCATGCTCTTCATGGCCCTCGACGACCTGGACAACCTCTACAAGGCCGCCGACGTGACCGCCGCCCTCACCCTGGAGGCGCTGCTCGGCACCGACAAGGTCCTCGCGCCCGAGCTGCACGCGATCCGCCCGCACCCGGGGCAGGCCGCGAGCGCCGCCAACATGCTCGCCGTCCTCGCCGGGTCGGGCCTGACCGGCCACCATCAGGACGACGCCCCGCGCGTGCAGGACGCGTACTCCGTGCGCTGCGCCCCGCAGGTCGCCGGGGCGGGCCGGGACACCCTCGCCCACGCCCGGCTCGTGGCCGAGCGGGAGCTGGCGGCGGCCGTCGACAACCCGGTGGTCCTCCCGGACGGCAACGGCGGCGGGCGCGTCGAGTCCAACGGCAACTTCCACGGCGCCCCGGTCGCCTACGTGCTCGACTTCCTGGCCATCGCCGCGGCCGACCTGGGCTCGATCGCCGAGCGGCGCACGGACCGGCTGCTCGACAAGAACCGCTCGCACGGCCTGCCGCCGTTCCTCGCCGAGGACGCCGGGGTCGACTCGGGCCTGATGATCGCCCAGTACACGCAGGCGGCCCTGGTCAGCGAGATGAAGCGGCTCGCGGTGCCCGCCTCGGCGGACTCGATCCCGTCGTCCGCGATGCAGGAGGACCACGTCTCGATGGGCTGGTCGGCGGCGCGCAAGCTGCGGACGGCCGTCGACAACCTGACGCGGATCATCGCCGTGGAGCTGTACGCGGCCACCCGCGCGATCGAGCTGCGGGAGGGGCTTGAGCCGGCCCCGGCGTCGCGGGCGGTCATCGAGGCGGTGCGCAAGGCGGGGGTGCAGGGTCCTGGACCGGACCGGTACCTGGCCCCCGATCTGGCCGCGGCGGACGCGTTCGTGCGCGGCGGCGCGCTGGTGGAGGCCGTCGAGTCGGTGACGGGCCCGCTCAAGTAGGCGTTCCGTACTGGGTGACCCGTACCAGGTGACTCGTACAGGGGTGCGGCGCATTCCGTCGCACCCCGCTTCGGTGCGTCAGGCGGGCGCCTCCAGGGAGCGGCCCCGGCGGACCGAGTACGCGACGAAGCCGACCCCGAGACCCAGGAACGCCGTGCCGCCGATCACGTACGGCGTCGTGTCGAACGTGCCGGTGTCGGCCAGTCTCAGCTCCTGCTCGGACCGGGTGTCCGCAGCCGTGGCGGCCTGGCCGCCCTGGTCGGGGGTGGTGGGGTGCTCGGCGGTGGCCGAGGCATTGGGGACGAACCACAGGGCGGCCAGGAGGGTCCCGGCGGCGGTGGCGGTGAACAACGATCGACGTGCGGCGGACACGGAAGCGATCCCCCTTGTGGCGCTGGCGAATTGGCCGTGTGGGCCGATGTTAGTGAAAGGGGCGGGTCACGGGAAAGTCACGGGGGGAGCGGGCCGTACGCTCCGGCCTATGAGCACTGATGAGACGTCACGTTTTGTTCGCCTGAAGGTGGAATTGGTCCTGGAGATCGCCGACGCGGAGGCGCTGACCGGGGCCGCGCTCCAGCGCGTCGCCGAGGACGGGTCCATGCCCGCCGAGGAGCGCGCCCACGCCGAGTACGCGGTGCAGGAGGACGAGGCGGAGGCGATCGCGTACCTGGTCGACCCGTTCGACCTGGTCGGCGACGTACCGGGCGCCGAACTCGTCCAGGCGTCCTGGTCCAGCGAGCAGGTCGACTACGACCCCGATTCGCCGGAATGGGATCTCGACGAGGATGATGGCGACGCGGACGAGGAGCGCGTCTAGGGCCTGTCCGACAATTCCCGTCGTCGCCCGGAGGGCGGCCCCGCGGCGTCTGGTGCGTGCTCCGGGGGTCCCCCCTGCTCGAAGAGCTTGGGGGAGCGTGCCAGGCGTCGCGAGGCTGGGGGTACCTCCCGGCCGGAGGCTGGGGGAGGGAATTGTCAGACAGGCCCTGGCGCCGGCCGGCGGGCAGGGGAGCCCGGGGGGCTGTCGTCGCCCGGGTTCTGTACGTGGCGTCCCCCACATCCGGGTTTTTTCGGGAACGGGGGGAACCAGTGGCGGCGTTGTCCAGTGTTAAGGGGAACTCCCGAGTTTCCCGCGGTCCGGCCGTGGCGGCCGGGCCTGTCGGGAGAATCGGTAATCGGCGACTATGGAGAAGCGTGTGATGACGGACGGTAAGCGGCGCAAGGGTCTGATGGCCGCGTCCGCTGTGCTCGGCGGTGTGCTGGTGCTCTCGGCGTGCGGCGGGGGCGACGACGAACCGGGCGCTTCGTCGAGCGGCAAGGCGGAGTCACAGGCGCAGGCGGACGAGGCCGCCGCGCAGAAGGCGTCCGAGGCCGACATCAAGATCGCCCCGAAGGACGGCTCGTCCAACGCGAGCATCAACAACGCGGCCAAGGTCACCGTCAGCAAGGGCACTCTCACCGAGGTCAAGATGACCACGGCGGACGGCACGGCCGTCGAAGGCCAGATATCCGCCGACAAGAAGAGCTGGAAGCCCGCCAAGCAGCTCGAGCGCGCCACGACCTACAAGATCGCCGCCACGGCGAGCGACAAGGACAACCGGATCGCGCACGAGAACGCCTCGTTCACCACGGTCTCCCCGGCCAACAGCTTCATAGGCAACTTCACGCCGGAGGACGGCTCGACCGTCGGCGTGGGCATGCCCGTGTCGATCAACTTCGACAAGGCGATCACCAACAAGGCGGACGTGCAGAAGCACATCACCGTCTCCTCCAGCAGCGGCCAGGAGGTCGTCGGCCACTGGTTCAACGCGAACCGGCTCGACTTCCGCCCCGAGAACTACTGGCAGGGCGGCTCCACCGTCACCCTCAAGCTGGCGCTCGACGGCGTCGAGGGCGCCGACGGCGTGACCGGTGTCCAGCAGAAGACGGTCACCTTCAAGGTCGGGCGGAACCAGGTCTCCACGGTCGACGCCAAGACCAAGACGATGACCGTCACCCAGAACGGGAAGACGATCAAGACCATCCCGATCTCCGCCGGTTCGCCCGAGAACAAGACGTACGAGGGCCAGATGGTGATCTCCGAGAAGTTCAAGGAGACCCGGATGAACGGCGCGTCGGTGGGCTTCACCGACGACGACGGCAAGGGTGAGTACGACATCAAGGACGTGCCGCACGCCATGCGCCTGTCGACCTCCGGCACGTTCATCCACGGCAACTACTGGGGCGCCAAGTCGATCTTCGGCTCGGTCAACACCAGCCACGGCTGCGTCGGTCTCTCCGACACCAAGGGTGCCAACGACCCGAGCACGCCCGGTGCCTGGTTCTACAACCACTCGATGGTCGGTGACGTCGTCGTGGTGAAGAACACCGGCGACAAGACGATCCAGCCGGACAACGGCCTCAACGGCTGGAACATGAGCTGGTCGCAGTGGAAGGCCGGCTCGGCCGTCTGACCCGCCCAGAGATGTGAGAAACCCCTGGCAGGCACGCCTGCCAGGGGTTTCATGCTGTTCTCATCCGTGCCTCACGCAACCCTTACAGCGCCTGCATACGTTTCGCTGGTTCCCACTCAGCGCCCCGGGCCGGGGCCGTCACCGGCGAGGCTTCGATGTTCTTCACCTATCTCAGGCGCGAGCTGCGCCGGCGCAGAAAGGCGGCCCTCGTGGTCGCCTCCGGGCTGGCGCTCGGTATCGCGCTCGTCATCGTCGTCAGCTCCGTCTCCTCGGGCATGGGCAAGGCGCAGGACAAGGTCCTGCAGTCGCTGTACGGCCTGGGCACGGACATGACCGTCACCAAGGCGGCCACGGCGCCCAAGGAGGGGCAGACGGGCCGCCCGCGCTTCGACTTCGACGCCAAGGACGCCGAGGACGGTGACTCCGGCCAGGAGCAGTCCAGCGATCGCGTGATGGTGCAGGGCTTCCAGACGCTCGCCTCGTCCACGGTCACGAAGGTCGCGCGGCAGAAGGGTGTCGCGGACACCGTCGGCGGCCTGAGCCTGCAAGTGATGAAGGTCAGCGGCCAGTTCACGCGCGGCCAGTTCAAGCAGGACCCGCAGCAGCAGGGGCAGCGCGGCGGTCCCGGCGGCGGCTCGGGTGAGCCGCAGGGCCGCGTCGAGGGCGGCGGTGCCAGCTTCGACGTCAACTCGTACTCGGTCTTCGGTACCGACGTCACCAAGCAGGACCTCGGCCCGCTGACCTCCTCGAAGATCACCGAGGGGCGGACCTTCAAAACCTCCGAGACGGACGCGAAGGTCGTCGTCGCCGACGCCTCGTACGCCAAGGAGAAGAAGCTCGCCCTGAATGACACCGTCACCGTCAAGGGCACGAAGTTCAAGGTCATCGGCGTCGCGACGCCCGACAGCGGGGACGCCGCCGCCAATCTGTACCTGCCGCTGAAGCAGGCCCAGACGCTCGCGGGCACCAAGGACAAGGTGACGACGGTCTACGTCAAGGCGGCCGACTCGCAGCAGATCGACGCGGTGAAGTCGACCATCCAGAAGAACATCTCCGGTACGACGGTCACCACCTCCGCCGACCTCGCCGACACCGTCTCCGGTTCGCTCTCCACCGCCTCCAACCTCGCCTCCAACGTCGGCAAGTGGCTGTCGGTCGCCGTGCTGGCCGCCGCGTTCCTGGTGGCGGGTCTGCTCACGTCGTCGGCCGTGTCGCGCCGCGTGCGGGAGTTCGGCACGCTCAAGGCGCTCGGCTGGAAGTCGGACCGGGTCACCCGCCAGGTCATCGGCGAGGCCGTCGTCAACGGCCTGATCGGCGGCGTCCTCGGCATCGCCGTCGGCCTCGCGGGCGCCTACGCGGTCACCGCCATCAGCCCGACGCTCTCCGCGCAGCTCGGCGTCGGTGGCGGCATGGGCGGCGGCCCCACTGGCGGCGGCTTCGGCGGCGGCATGCGCCAGGCCGCGAACGGCGGGGGCAAGACCCTCGACATCGCGCTCAGCGCCCCGGTCTCCGCCACCACCATCGCCCTCGCGGTCGGTCTCGCCGTCGCGGGCGGCCTGATCGCCGGCGCGTTCGGCGGCTGGCGGGCCTCGCGTCTGCGCCCGGCGGACGCCCTGCGCCGCGTCGAGTAGCGGCAGCCCTGCCACGGGCATCCACCCCAGTCACGTACAGCGATACGTACACCCGTGCGTACAGCCCTACGTGCAGCCATACGTACAGCGGGAGTTGCGGCATGTATCAGCTCAGAGACGTCACCAAGCAGTACCGGCGCGGCAAGGACACCGTCGACGCGCTCGCGGGTGTCGATCTGACCATCGGGGACGGCGACCGGCTCGTCATCCAGGGCCCCACCGGCGGCGGCAAGTCGACCCTGCTCCAGATGCTCGGCGGCCTCGACCGGCCCACCTCGGGCAGTGTCGAGCTGGACGGCACCGATCTGGCGAAGCTGCCCGAGGCGCGGCTCACCAAGGTCCGCGCCGAGTCCATCGGCTTCGTCTTCCAGTCCTTCAACCTCATCCCGACGCTGACCGCGCAGGAGAACGTCGAGACGGCCCTCGTGCCGCTCGGCCTGAAAAGCGGCGACCGGCGCGAGCGAGCGGCGGAGGCGCTGAAGTCGGTCGGCCTCGGCGAACGCCTCGCGCACCTGCCCTCGGAGATGTCCGGCGGCCAGCAGCAGCGCGTCGCCATCGCCCGCGCGCTGGTCAAGAACCCGAAGGTGCTGCTCGCCGACGAGCCGACCGGCAACCTCGACGAGTCCATGCGGGACGAGATCATGGACGTACTGGAAGCGCAGTGGAAGGAGCACGGGCTGACGTTCATCATGGTCACCCATGACTCGGCGATCGCCCGCAAGGCGCCGCGCCTCGCCACGATCCGGAAGGGACGGATCAAGGTGACCGAGAACAGCTCCCTCGCCTGACCAGCAGGCAACCTCCGGCCCTCCCGCGCCCTCTGTGTGCAGGGGGGCCGAGCGCGGTCCCCCGAACGGTGAACCACATCTGGGGGGAACGTTGCACAGACAGTCGTCCGCACCGGCATCCGGAAGACCCGCCCGAGCGCGGCGCGCGGCGGTGCTCGCCTCCGCGACCGCCGTCGTCGCGCTGGCCGCCGGGCTCGTCGTCCCGTCGGCCACCGCCGCGCCCGCGTCCGGCGCGGCCGCACGGCACGGCCAGGACCTGAAGCCCCGTACGCACGTCACGCTCATCACCGGCGACCGGGTCGCCCTGAACGCCAAGGGCAAGCCGGTCGGATTCGAGCGGGCCGCCGGGCGGGACCGCATACCCGTGCAGATACGCACGCTGCAAGGGCACGTCCACGTCATACCGGCCGACGCCCGGCGCCTCATCGACGAAGGCCGCCTCGACCGGCGCCTCTTCGACGTCACCGAGCTCTCCAAGGCCTCGTACGTCAAGGCCCGGCGCGACGGCCTCAAGGTCATCGTCGGCTACCGGGGCAGCGCCGCCGCCGCGCGCGCCGAGGTGCGCGACGCCGGGGACACCACGGTGCGCCGCAGCCTGCGGACGCTCAACGCCGACGCCCTCACCACGCCCGAGGACGACGCGGGCAAGCTGTGGAAGGCGGTCACGAACGGCAAGGGCGCCACCGCCTCCGGTGTCGGCCGCATCTGGCTCGACGGCCTGCGCCGGGCGAGCCTCGACAAGTCGGTGCCGCAGATCGGCGCCCCCGCCGCGTGGGCGGCGGGCTACGACGGCAAGGGCGTCAAGATCGCCGTCCTGGACTCGGGCATCGCCGCCTCGCACCCCGACCTCAAGGACCGGATCGCCGGGGCGAAGAACTTCTCGACGGCCGCCGACACCGTCGACCGCCTGGGACACGGCACCCACGTCGCGTCCATCGCGGCCGGTACGGGCGCCAAGTCCGGCGGAAAGTACAAGGGCGTCGCCCCCGGTGCGAAGCTCCTCATCGGCAAGGTCCTCGACGACGACGGCTTCGGTGACGACTCCGGCATCCTCGCCGGCATGGAGTGGGCGGCCGCGCAGGGCGCCGACGTCGTCAACCTCAGCCTCGGCGGCCGCGACACCCCGGAGACCGACCCGCTGGAGGCCGAGGTCGACAAGCTGTCCGAGCAGAAGGGCATCCTCTTCGCCATCGCCGCGGGCAACGAGGGCCCCCACTCCATCGGCTCGCCCGGCAGCGCGGACGCCGCGCTCACCGTCGGCGCCGTCGACGACAAGGACAAGCTCGCCGACTTCTCCTCGACCGGGCCGCGCGTCGGCGACGACGCGATCAAGCCGGACGTGACGGCGCCGGGCGTCGACATCACGGCCGCCGCCGCCCCCGGCAGCGCCATCGCGAAGGAGGTCGGCGAGAAGCCCGCCGGGTACCTCACCATCTCGGGCACGTCGATGGCGACCCCGCACGTCGCGGGCGCCGCCGCCCTCCTCAAGCAGCAGCACCCCGACTGGACGTACCGGGAGCTGAAGGGCGCGCTCGTCGGCTCCGCGAAGGGCGGCCCGTACGCGGCGTTCCAGCAGGGCAGCGGCCGTATCCAGGTGAACAGGGCGATCAAGCAGACGGTGTTCGCCGAGAACGTCTCGGTGAGCTTCGGCCTCGCGCGCTGGCCGCACACCGACGACGAGCCGGTCACCAAGTCGCTCACCTACCGCAACACCGGCACCGAGGACGTCACCCTCGACCTCGCCCTCACCACCGTGAACCCGAAGGGCCAGGCCGCCCCGGCCGGCTTCTTCACGCTCGGTGCCTCGCGAGTCACCGTCCCGGCGGGCGGCACCGCCGACGTGCCCGTGACGGTGAACCCGAAGCTCGGCGGCGCCCTCGACGGCGCCTACTCCGCGTACGTGACGGCGAGCGGCGGCGGCCAGTCGGTGCGCACGGCGGCAGCGGTGCAGCGCGAGGCCGAGTCCTACGACGTCACGCTGAAGCACATCGGCCGTGACGGGCGCCCCATGTCCACCTACCAGACCGACCTGCTCGGCACGGCGGGCCCCGGCCGGAACCAGATGTTCTCGGCGGAGCCGTCCGCCTCCGGCACGGTCACACTGCGCGTGCCCAAGGGCACCTACCTCCTGGACGGCCTCCTCGCCAAGGACCTGGAGGAGTTCAAGGGCGGCGTCGACTGGCTCGTGCAGCCGAAGCTCGACGTCACCAAGAACCTGACGGTCACGCTCGACGCCCGCAGGACGAAGGGCGCGACGATCACGGTCCCGGACAGCGGAGCCAAGCCGCTCAGCGCGATGGTCGCCTACGACTACGACCCGGTCGGCCTCTCCGCCGTCCTCGGCGACTCGTTCGCGAACATCCGCACCGCGCCGCTCGGCAGCACGGTGGCGAGCGGGCTGACGCAGACCTGGTTCGGCCAGTGGACCAAGGGCGGGAGCACCGAGTACGACGTGGTGACCAGCGCCAAGGTCAAGCAGCTCCAGGGCGCCAAGGTCCGCCACTTCAAGGCGGGCGAGCTGGCCACCGTCACCGTCGGGCTCGGCGCCCCGGCCGCACGCAAGACCGGGATGCTCGAAAGCACCGCGGAGATGCCGGACAGCGCCGGCTTCGGCCTCACCGTCGAGCGGAAGCTGCCCACCACCCGCACCCTGCGCCTGTCCACCGCCGACCGGGCCGCCTGGTCGTTCGACTTCACCCAGCTCGGCGGCCGGGACGCGGACGGCAGCCCGATCGCCGACGCCTCGTACACGCTCGGCGCCGCGCAGACCCTCAAGGGCGGAAAGTCGTACGCGAAGACGTTCAACACGGCCGTGTTCGGGCCGCGCGTCGGCGGTGAGTACGGCCTCTTCCGCGACGGCAACGACCTGTACGGGTACCTGCCGCTGTTCGCAGACGGCCAGACGCACGCGGGCCAGTCGACCTTCACCTCGGTCAGGACGGAGCTGTACCGCAACGGCACCAGGATCGCCGGCGGCGCCGACCCGCTCTTCGGGGACGTCGATTACCGGCTCCCGTCCGGTGACGCCGCGTACCGCCTCACGACCTCGGTCAAGCGCGACGCGAAGGTCTCGGCGGCGTCGACCCGGATCGACGCGGCGTGGACGTTCCGCTCCAAGAGGACGGCCGACCTGACCCGCCTCCCGGCGTCCGGCGTCCGGTTCGCCGCGGCGGTCGGCCTGGACAGCAAGGTGACCGCGGGCCGGACCCAGACCTTCCCGGTCACGGTCCAGGGCGCGGCGGCGGGCCGCAACCTCAAGTCCCTCACGGTGTACGCCTCCTACGACGGCGGCCACACCTGGAAGAAGGTGACGGTGACGCGCGGCAAGGTCACCGTGAAGAACCCCGCGAAGAACAAGACGGTGTCGTACCGGGCCAAGGTCGTCGACAAGAAGGGCAACACGTCGACGATCTCGATCTACAACGCGTACACGGGTAAGTAGCCCACTTATCGCGCGAGGCCCGCTCCGGCTTATGGCCGGGGCGGGCTCCGTTGTTCTAGCCCCTCCGGCGATTGAGGAGCGGGGCCGGGGCGGAGCCCCTGGGCTGGGCGTCATCGCCGAGTGCGAATGCGTCGTGGCTGAGCGCGCAGTTCCCCGCGCCCCTAGCGGGGCGCCTCGCTACCGGCGCGGGTGGCATCGGCGCCCCAGCTCGCGAGCAGCCGCAGGGCCTCCGCCGACGGCGAGCCGGGCTCCGCGTGGTACACGGACAGGAACTGCCCGTCGTCGTCCGGCAGATGCAGCGTCTCGTAGGCGAGCGTCAGCTCACCGACGAGCGGATGCCGCATCCGCTTCACGCCGTGCCCCTTCTCCTTCACGTCATGGGTGGCCCACAGCGTGCGGAACTCCTCGCTCTTGACGGAGAGTTCACCGACGAGGGCCGACAGCTCCGGGTCGTCCGGGTGCTGACCGGCGTACAGCCGCAGATAGCTGACCATGTCCGACGCCTTCTGCTCCCAGTCGCGGAACAGCTCGCGGTAGTCGGGGTTGAGAAAGGTGAGCCGGGCCCAGTTGCGCTCGTGGGGCTGCATCGCACCCCAGTCCCCGAACAGCGCGGCCGCCATCCGGTTCCAGGCGAGGATCTCGGACCGCGCCCCGCCGATGTACGCGGGCACGCCCTCCATCGAGTCGAGCAGATGCTGGAGCGCGGGCCGGGCGTGCTGCCGCCGGGCGGCCCGGTGCTTGCGACGCTGCTGCCTCGGCTTGGCCAGATGGGTCAGATGGGCATGTTCCGTCTCACTGAGCCGCAGGGCGCGCGCGATGGCGTCGAGCACCTCCGCCGACACATTGCGCCCGTTGCCCTGTTCGAGCCGGGTGTAGTACGCCACCGAGACCCCGGCGAGCTGCGCCAGCTCCTCGCGCCGCAGCCCCGGCACGCGCCGGTGCCGCCCGATCGTCGGCATCCCCACGTCCTCCGGCTTGAGCCGGGCCCGCCGGGAGCGCAGGAACTCGCTCAGCTCGGCACGCTGATCGAGCCCCTCGGGGCCGCCGTCGGGGTTGTCCGGTTTGGCATCCATGGTGTCCAGTATTCCCGGTCGTACGCCCACCAGCCTGACCCCGCCAGTGGTAGGACCGCTGAGCGTACGCAAAGCGGTGACCTGGGTGAATGCGCGCGTACGCGGCACGCTGGGAGCCATGACCACGACTGTTGCCGCATACGCCGCGCCCAGCGCCAAGGCCCCGCTGGAGCGCACCACCATCGAGCGCCGCACGGTCGGCGAGCACGACGTACTGATCGACATCCAGTTCGCCGGCATCTGCCACTCGGACATCCACCAGGCCCGTGAGGGCTGGGGCGAGGCCATCTTCCCGATGGTCCCCGGCCACGAGATCGCCGGTGTCGTCTCCGAGGTCGGCTCCGGCGTCACCAAGTTCAAGGTCGGCGACCGCGTCGGCGTCGGCTGCATGGTCGACTCCTGCCGCGAGTGCGAGCCCTGCCTGAGCGGCCAGGAGCAGCACTGCGTCCGGGGCAACGTCCAGACGTACAACGGCATCGGCAAGGACGGGCAGCCCACCTACGGCGGCTACTCCCAGAAGGTCGTCGTCGACGAGGCGTTCACGCTCCGCATCCCCGACGGCATCTCCCTCGACGTGGCGGCCCCCCTCCTCTGCGCGGGCATCACCACGTACTCCCCGCTGAAGCACTGGGGCGCGGGCCCCGGCAAGAAGGTCGCCGTCGTCGGCCTCGGCGGCCTCGGCCACATGGGCGTCAAGCTCGCCCACGCCCTCGGCGCGGAGGTGACGGTCCTCTCCCAGTCGCTGCGCAAGAAGGACGACGGGCTGAAGCTCGGCGCGGACCGGTACTTCGCGACCAGTGACCCGGCGACCTTCGAGGAGCTGGCGGGGTCTTTTGATGTGATCCTTTCTACCGTCTCGGCCCCGCTGGACTTCGGCGCGTACCTGAGCCTGCTCAAGACGGGCGGCGCCCTGGTGAACGTAGGCGCCCCCGAGGAGCCCATCTCCCTGAACCTCTTCTCCCTCATCGGTGGCAACAAGACCCTCGCCGGTTCGATGATCGGCGGCATCGCCGAGACCCAGGAGATGCTGGACTTCTGCGCGGAGCGCGGGATCGGCGCGGAGATCGAGCTGATCGAGGCGAGTCAGGTGAACGAGGCGTACGAGCGCGTCCTGAACTCGGACGTCCGGTACCGCTTCGTGATCGACGCGGCGACGATCTGAGCCCGGCCCTTACCCGGTAGGTAATCGACGCCCTCTTCGGAACCCGGCAGGCTGCTTTGTGCAGCCACACCCGCCGGACCCGAGGAGGGCTTCGTCATGACCGCTTACGCCATCGCCGTACTGCGCCCCACGGCCCCGGTCCACCCCGAGGTCCTGGAGTACATCGAGCGCGTACAAGGAACGTTCGCACCGTACGGGGGTCGGTTCCTCTCGCATGGGAAGCGGAGCGAGTACGTGGAGGGGGAGTGGAACGGGGACATGGTCATCGTGGGCTTCCCGGACCTGGCGCGGGCGCACGAATGGTACGCGTCGGAGGCGTACCAGGAGATCGTGCGGCTCCGGGCCGATCACATCCCGGGGGAGATGGTGTTCGTGGAAGGTGTGCCGGAGGACTACGACGCGGGGCGCACGGCAGCGGCGATGCGGTCTGCCTTGTCGTAATAGGGCCGTACGAGGGGGAGGTGGCTCACGTCGACGCGGGCTGCTTCGGCGGCTTCGCGGGCGTAGGGGCTGCGCGGGCGTGGTGGTGGTTCGTAACAGGGTGCGGGTTCGGGGAGCGGCGGTGCGTGGGCGCGGCGGCGGCCCGTGCCCGGCAGGAACACGGTGAGCAGGGCCCGGGCGAGCCGCCTCACAGTTCGCACCACACCGTCTTGCCGCGCAGCCCTTGCTCCACGCCCCAGCGCAGGGCCAGTGCCCCTACGAGAGTCAGCCCTCGGCCGCACTCGTCCGTCAAGGTGGCGTGAAGGAGCGTGGGGAGGGCGCGCGGGTCCGGGTCGGTCACCTCCACGCGGGTGCGGTCGCCGTCGGTCGTGTAGACCCGTACGGAGACGGGGGTGCCCTCGCCCAGATGGTCGATGACGTTGGTCATCAACTCCGTTGCGCAGAGCCGGACTTCGTAGTCGTGAGCGCGGAGGCGGTGACGGATCTCCGGGACGGATTTCGGGGTGGCGAGGAGATCGAGGGCGAGGTCGGGCATGAGCGGGCGTCACCTTCCTGGGCGCACTGTGACGGTTCGCTCACACTGTGGCGTCACGCTGCGTACCGTGACGAGGGTTTCAAGTACGCAGCGCAGGCTGCGGAAGCCCCCCACACGCGGCGGTGAGCGATGGCACGACGCAAGGACATCGACGGGTCGATGAGCGTCCCGACCTTCTACGGCAAGGAACTGAGGTGGAAGCGGGAGGCGGCGGGCTTGTCGCTTGAGGAGCTGGTGGAGGGCAGCTTCTACGGAAAGTCACTCCTCAGCGACATCGAACGCGGCGAACGCCGGATGCCGATGGAATTGGCCCGGCATGTGGATCGCGTGCTGAGTACCGATGGGTACTTCGCGCGGAGTTGCGAGGATGTGGGCAGGGCGCGGCGGGGGCCGCATGCGGCGTACTTCCAGCAGGTGCTGGAGGCTGAGCGGCACGCGGAGGTCATCGAAGAGTGGTGCCCGAGCACCATCCCTGGCCTGCTCCAACTGGCCCCGTACGCCCGCGTGCAGGTCAGGGCGGCCCACCCGATGGCTGCTGACGACTGGGTCCAGGAGAAGGTCACTGCCCGGCTCGGACGGGCCCGCCTCTTCGACGAGCACCACGACACCCCCGAGTACTGGGCAATCCTGCACGAGTCGTTGCTGACGGACCCGGTGATCCCGGCGTCCGACATGGCTGCGCAACTCGACCGCATCGCAGAGCTTGCGCGCTGCCACCGGATCGTTCCGCAGGTGATTTTGCGGAAGAGTGGGCCGTATCCCTTGATGGCCGCGTCCATCAAGGCGATGGGCTTTCCGGATGCTCCGCCACTCGTCTACCTGGAAGCTTCCTACAGCGGCACGACGATCGACGATCCGGCTCTCGTGAAGCAGTACCGCAAGGCATACGATCGGCTCAGGGCCGTCGCGCAGGCACCGGACGTGTCCCTGGCCATGATCGAGTCAGCGGCGGAGGAATTCCGAAATGGCAGGCAGCCGGACCGACTTGAATAACGCGCTCTGGGTCAAGAGCAGCTACAGCAACGGCGATGGCGGCGACTGCGTGGAGGTCGCCCGTGACTTCCCCGGCGCGGCCCGCTGGCGCAAGTCGAGCCACAGCAACGGCGATGGCGGTAACTGCCTGGAGGTCGCTATCGACTTGCCTGGCGCTGTGCGCTGGCGCAAGTCTGAGCACAGCAATGGCGACGGCGGTCACTGCGTCGAGGTCGCTGAAGGCATCCCGGGCATCGTCCCGGTCCGCGACAGCAAGGACCCTGCCGGGCCCGTGATCGTCGTAGCCGACACGACCTGGTCCGCGTTCATCGCAGGTGTGCGCCGGTCCTGACACCCGACGCCACCAGGTGCTCGACCAATCGCTCCTGCCCGGGGTACGGCCGCTCGGCCGGGAGCAATTGGGTCGCCGCCTCCACATCGCCCCCGGCGACCAACCCCCGTATCTCACGCACAAGCGGGGTCACATCAGTAACGGACACCAACCACTCATCCGCGTACCGCCGAACCGCCTCCCCGGAGAGCCCGAGCTGCAACGACCGGTGCTGAAGCGGCCTCAGCCACACATCCCGCTCGGGATCCCACTGCACCCGCGCGGGCGCCTCCCGCAACTCCCGCTTCCAGGCGGCGTGATCGGCATGCACCCCGGACTCGTAGCTCGACAGGCACGCATGACGCAGCGCCCACTCGAAGCCGTCCCGGTCGATCTCCACAGCCAGGACAACCTCCTGCCCCGGCTTGGTGGCCCAGCCGCACCGGTACATCATCCACAGGAACGACGGCTTGATCCACGTCATCCGCTCCCGCTTCCACCCGGCAGGGAAACGGCCGTCGCGCGCGGCGGGCAGCCCGATCTCCGGCGCGTAAGCCTGGTAGACCGTCACCGTGGAATCCGTATAGCGGGCCCGAATCTCATGCCGGGGAACTGAAGGCGTCTCACTCATGGCCGCCACAATGCGCGCCCCGCGCGGACGCCCGCCAGCGAATAAAGCTCAGCGCAACAAACTCGCCGGGCTCCCCCCATTCGCCTCGTACCCGGCGACCGCCAGCGCCCGGTACACCGCGTACGCCGCCGCCGGGTCCTCCTCCGCCGTCCACGGGATCGCGCCGACGTGGCCGTCGACGTGGACGATCTGCTGCATCGCCTCGGACCAGCGCTCGCTGCGGACCAGGAAGAAGACCAGCAGGTGACGGACGTGCGCGAGCATCGGGTCGTCGGGGCGCGCGGCGTTCACCGCGAAGAGGGCGCCGTGCAGCGCCTTGGTCACGACCTCGCTCTCGTAGAAGCCGCGGACGAGGTTCAGGTCGGGCATGTGCTCGTACAGGGCGAAGAGTGGCAGCGCCGCCAGGAGCGAACCGCGCGGGGCGCGTGCCGCCGCCGCTTCCGCGAACGCGAACGCCTCGTCGCGCGAGCCGTGCCACTTCTCCGTCCAGTAGCGCAGGCCGGCCAAGTGCGCCCCCATGTGCCCGGGAGCCGTGTCGAGGATCTTCAGCCACAACTGCTCGAACTCGGACTGCGAGTAGCCGAGGCCGCGCGCCACCGCGAGGTGCGTGATGTGGGGGACCGGGTCGCCGGGGGCGAGGAGCGCCGCCTGTTCGCAGGCCGCCCGCGCCTCCTCCAGGATGATGCGCTGCTCGTCCTGGGTGCCGCCGTTGCGCCACGCCTGCTGCACCAGGAACTCGGCGAAGACCTGCGCCCCGCCCGCGTCCTTCGGCTTCTGCGAGCGCCACGCGTGCAGCCAGCCCGCACCCAGGCGCGGCGTCTGCGCCAGTTCGATGGCCGCCGCACCGGCGATGGCCTGGACGCGCTCCCAGCGGGTCTCGGTCTCCTTGCCGGTGCCCGCCAGCAACTGTGACGCCGCCGTGAAATCTTGATTGCGCTGGACGACGGCCATCACGTCCAGGAGGTCCTGGTCCGGGCCCGGCAGGCGCACGTCCAGCTCCTCCTGGCGCACGAAGCCGTAGTCCGCCGGGTCGGCCGCGTCGGGCGAGCCCGGGGCCACCTGACGGATCCCGCCCCCACCGCCGCGCCGGCGCAGCATCACCACCCAGGCGATCATCAGCACGGCCATCAGGACCCAGAGAATTCCCATGTCCTCAAAGCTAACCGAGGCGGCGTGAGAGGCCGTCCCTGGACCGTGCGCGCACTAGGCTCGGGCCCCATGAGCGACACCCACAGCCAGAACGCCGCACACCGCGGGTTCGAGACGACCGCCATCCACGCCGGGAACACGGCCGACCCCGTCACCGGCGCCGTCGTCCCGCCGATCTACCAGGTCTCCACGTACAAGCAGGACGGCGTCGGCGGCCTGCGCGGCGGCTACGAGTACAGCCGCAGCGCCAACCCGACCCGTACCGCCCTGGAGGAGAACCTGGCCGCGATCGAGGGCGGGCGGCGCGGTCTCGCCTTCGCCTCCGGGCTCGCCGCCGAGGACTGCCTGCTGCGCACCCTGCTGAGCCCCGGTGACCACGTCGTCATCCCGAACGACGCCTATGGCGGTACCTTCCGACTGTTCGACAAGGTCGCCTCCAGGTGGGGGGTCGAGTGGTCCGTCGCCGACACCAGTGACGTCGACGCCGTGCGGGCCGCCATCACGCCGAAGACGAAGGCGGTCTGGGTCGAGACGCCCTCGAACCCGCTGCTCGGCATCACCGACATCGCCGCCGTCGCCCAGGTCACGCGCGAGGCCGGGGTCCGTCTCGTCGTGGACAACACCTTCGCGAGCCCCTACCTCCAGCAGCCGCTCGCGCTCGGCGCGGACGTCGTCGTGCACTCGATGACCAAGTACATGGGCGGGCACTCCGACGTCGTCGGTGGCGCCCTCGTCGTCAACGACCAGGCGCTCGGTGACGAGCTGGCCTACCACCAGAACGCCATGGGCGCCGTGTGCGGGCCCTTCGACGCCTGGCTGGTCCTGCGCGGCATCAAGACGCTGTCCGTCCGCATGGACCGGCACAGCGAGAACGCCGGTCGCGTGGTCGAGATGCTCAGCCGCCACCCGCGCGTCACCGCCGTCCTCTACCCGGGGTTGCCCGAGCACCCGGGGCACGAGGTCGCCGCCAAGCAGATGAAGGCGTTCGGCGGCATGGTGTCCTTCCGCGTCGAGGGCGGCGAGGAAGCGGCCGTCGAGGTCTGCAACCGCGCCAAGGTCTTCACCCTCGGTGAGTCCCTGGGCGGTGTGGAATCCCTCATCGAGCACCCCGGCCGCATGACGCACGCCTCGGTCGCGGGCTCGCTCCTCGAGGTCCCCGCCGACCTCGTCCGCCTCTCCGTCGGCATCGAGTCCATCGACGACCTGCTCGCCGACCTTCAGCAGGCCCTCGACCAGCGCTCGTAAGCCCCCAGGTCACCAGCCGGTAAGCGGTGGAGTCGTCGTGTCCGGCGGCTCCACCCACGGCCGCGCCATCGTCGCCCACACCACGAACGCCACCACCGCCGCGCACAGCAGCAGCCACAGCACCCGCCGCGCCGCCTGGCGCCGCCGCAGCGTACGGCCGCCCCTGCGCATCGCCTCCGCGCACAGGTCCGCCGGTACGGCCGGTGGCGGCGCCGCGTCGAGCACCGCGCGCACCGTGGCCTCCGTACGCTCCTGAAGGCTCATGTGTTCGCCTCCGTACGCTCCTGAAGGCTCATGCCGGGGCCGCCCCGGGCAGCTTCGTCGCGGGCGCCGGGCCGCGCGGCGGGTGCAGGGCGAGCGCCATCGCCCGCGCGTGCACCGTCCGTACGCGCTCCACGGGCAGTCCGAGCAGCGCGGCGACCTGCTCCTCGCCGATGCCCTCGAAGAGCCGCAGGACGAGGACGAGGCGCTCCTGCGGGGTCAGATGGCCGAGGACGCCGCCGTGCCCGCGGTGCTGGTGCCACGCCCCGCGCGCGAAACGCACGCCTAGTTCCTTGCGCGCGCAGTCGTAGGGGTCCTCGCCCCGAAGACGGTCCCAGGAGGCGTACGTACGGGCGAGGGCGGCCGTGAGCAGCTTCCGCGCGCGCGGGTTGGCGTCGTGCGGCTCGGCGGTGAGCAGCGTCGCGGCATGCAGCAGCCGCCCGGCCGCGCCCGCGACGAACGCCTCGAACTCACGGGCCCGGCGGGCGTTCCTCGACGCCTGCCGTTCGCGCACGCTTCATATGAGGCCCGCCGCGGGCCCCTGGTCAAGAGGCGGGGGCCGCGACGGTACGGACGGGGCGGGCGGGGTTCAGGAGGCGGCCGGGGGCGCCGACTGGCCCGACTGGCGAGCGGAGAGGGCGGAATTGAAGCGCGTGAGGAGCGCACAGAACTGCTCGCGCTCCTGTGGCTCCCACTCCTCCGTCAACTGCGCCATCAATTCCCGCCGGGACGAGCGCACCTCGTCGAGGCGGGCGAGACCGCGCGGGGACAACTGGAGCACGACGGCGCGGCCGTCCTCCGGGTGGGAGGTGCGCTTGACGAGGCCGGTGTCGACGAGCGGGGCGACCTGACGCGTCACCGTCGAGGAGTCGATCCCCATGCTCGACGCGAGCGCCTTGACGCCCATCGGGCCTTCCTTGTCGAGGCGGTTGAGCAGCAGGTACGCGGCACGGTCCATCGAGTTGCGCACCTGCCCGACCCCGCCGAGCCGGGTCTGTTCGGCGCGACGGGCGAAGACCGCCACCTCGTGCTGCAGCGTTTCGAGGAGGCCGGTGTCGCCGGCGGTCGTCATGTCCATCGTTTCCTGTGGTGTGGGCATGGCCGGGGGCTCACTTCATGCGTGGGTGGTGGATTGCACTGGATTGGGGCACAGGGTACGCGGCGAAAGCGCTGGCCGTACCGGCGCTGCGCAATCCGGTCTCGGAGCGTGAACATCCGGGGAGACCCGCGCCGTGAGCTGCGAGACTTCGGTCATGAGCTACAACGCGTCTGACTCCTTGCCGCACCCTCTGCCCGCCGTGACCCTCGACGACGTACTCGGCGCCCAGAAGATGCTCTCCGGGGTGGCGCGGACGACCTCCATGTCCCACAGCCACCACCTCTCCACGCTGGTCGGCACGGCTGTCCACCTCAAGTGCGAGAACCTCCAGCGGACCGGCTCCTTCAAGCTGCGCGGCGCCTACGTGCGCATCGCCGGGCTCTCCCCCGAGGAGCGCGCGGCCGGTGTCGTCGCCGCCAGCGCGGGCAACCACGCGCAGGGCGTGGCCCTCGCCTCCTCACTCCTGGGCGTGCGCTCCACGGTGTTCATGCCCGTCGGCGCGCCCCTCCCGAAGGTCGCCGCGACCCGGGACTACGGCGCCGAGGTGCGCCTGCACGGCCAAGTGGTCGACGAGACGCTGGCCGCCGCGCAGGAGTACGCGCGCGAGACCGGCGCCGTCTTCATCCACCCCTTCGACCACCCGGACATCGTCGCGGGCCAGGGCACGCTCGGCCTGGAGATCCTGGAGCAGTGCCCCGAGGTGCGCACCGTCGTGGTCGGGATCGGCGGCGGCGGGCTCGCGGCGGGCGTCGCCGTCGCGGTCAAGGCACTGCGCCCCGACGTGAAGGTCATCGGCGTGCAGGCGGCGGGCGCCGCCGCCTACCCGCCCTCCCTGGAAGCGGGCCGCCCTGTCTCGGTCCCGCACCCGGCGACCATGGCCGACGGCATCAAGGTGGGCCGCCCCGGCGATGTCCCCTTCGCGCTCGTGCGCGGCCTGGTCGACGAGGTCCGTACGGTGTCGGAGGACGCCCTCGCGAGCGCGCTCCTGCTCTGCCTGGAGCGCGCCAAGATGGTCGTCGAACCGGCGGGCGCGAGCCCCGTGGCGGCGCTCCTGAGCGAGCCGGACGCCTTCGAGGGCCCGGTCGTCGCGCTGCTGTCCGGCGGGAACGTCGACCCGCTCCTGATGCAGCGCATCCTCACCCACGGCATGGCGGCGGCGGGCCGCTACCTGTCGCTGCGGGTGCGCCTCACCGACCGGCCCGGCGCCCTGGCCTCCATCGCCGAGGTGTTGTCAGTGGCGGACGCTAACGTCCTGAACGTGGGCCACGTGCGGACCGATCCGCGGCTCGGGCTCACGGAGGCGGAGGTGGAGCTGCACCTGGAGACCAAGGGCCCCGAGCACTGCGCCGAGGTCGGGGCGGCGCTGCGGGCCGCCGGTTACACGGTCCTCGGCTGAGTCCGGGAAAACCTGTTGAGGGGACGCGATACATCGCGATACGGTGTGCGCCGCGCCACCCCATTGCCGGGAACGGTCAGCTCGGCGAGACTGAAATTTCGGCACATAAACGCATAGGCACCACCCACCAACCCATGGGGGAACCAATGCCAGGCGCCATCTACGCCGAAGGTCTGGTGAAGACCTTCGGCGATGTAAGGGCTCTGGACGGCGTCGATCTGGACGTACCAGAAGGCACCGTCCTGGGCCTGCTCGGACCGAACGGAGCGGGCAAGACCACGGCCGTCCGCTGCCTCACCACGCTGCTGACACCGGACAGCGGCAAGGCGGTCGTCGCGGGCATCGACGTACTGAAGCACCCGAACGAGGTACGGCGCTCGATCGGCCTCTCCGGCCAGTTCGCCGCGGTCGACGAGTACCTGACCGGCCGCGAGAACCTCCAGATGGTCGGCCAGCTCTACCAGATGCGGGCCAAGGAGGCGAAGGCGCGGGCCGGGGAGCTCCTGGAGCGGTTCCACCTCGCGGACGCCGCCGACCGGCCCTCCAAGACGTACTCGGGGGGCATGCGCCGCCGCCTCGACCTCGCGGCGGCGCTCGTCGTCTCCCCGCCGGTCATGTTCATGGACGAGCCGACCACCGGCCTCGACCCGCGCAACCGGCAGCAGCTCTGGGAGGTCATCCAGGAGCTGGTGGCGGGCGGCACGACCCTGCTGCTCACCACCCAGTACCTGGAGGAGGCCGACCACCTGGCGCACGACATCTGCGTCGTCGACCATGGCCGCGTCATCGCGCGCGGCACCTCCGACCAGCTCAAGGCCCAGACCGGCGGCGAGCGCGTCGAGGTCGTCGTGCACGAGCGCGAGCACATCGACACCGCCCGTCAGATCCTCGCCGGCTTCGGCAAGGGCGAGGCCACCGTCGAGCAGCACACCCGCAAGCTGACCGTCCCCGTCACCGGCGGCGCCAAGCTGCTCGCCGAGGTGATCCGCGAGTTGGACGCCCGCGGCATCGAGATCGACGACATCGGCCTGCGCCGTCCGACCCTGGACGACGTGTTCATCTCCCTCACGGGACACGTGGCGGAGGAGAAGCCGGAGGACGCCGATTCCACCGGGGACACCGGGGGCGCCGGTCCGCGCCCGACCGAGGAGGTCCGCGCATGAGCGCCGTCACCCAGAGCGTGCGCGTCCCGCGCGCGGCGGGCGGCATCGGGCAGTCCGTCCGGGACTCCCTGGTCGTCGCCAAGCGCAACCTGATCCGGATGACCCGCATCCCCGAGATGATCCTCTTCGGGGTCATCCAGCCGGTGATGTTCGTGGTCCTCTTCACGTACGTCTTCGGCGGCTCCATCAACATCCCGGGGGCGCCCGCGGGCAGCGCGAGCGCCTACAAGGAATTCCTGATGGCGGGCATCTTCGCGCAGACCGTCACCTTCGCCACGGCGGGCGCGGGCGCCGGCATCGCCGACGACATGCACAAGGGCCTCATCGACCGGTTCCGCTCGCTGCCCATGGCGCGCGGCGCCGTCCTGACCGGCCGCACCCTCGCCGACCTGGTGCAGACGGCCGTGACCCTCGCCGTCCTCGCCGTCGTCGCCGTGCTCGTCGGCTGGCGCACGCACGAGAACATCGGTTCGGTCCTCGCCGGGTTCGGCCTGCTCCTGCTCCTCGGCTACGCGTTCACCTGGATCGGCGCGCTGATCGGCCTGTCCGTGCGCACCCCGGAGGCGGCGACCTCGGGCGGCCTCATCTGGCTGTTCCCGCTGACCTTCATCTCGAACGCGTTCGTGCCGGTGGACGGCATGCCGAAGTTCCTGCAGTACGTCGCCGAGTGGAACCCGTTCAGCGCCACCGTCGCCGCGGCCCGCGAGCTGTTCGGCAACACGATCGACGGGGCGCCGAAGTCGGTCACCGGCGCCTGGCCGATGGAGCACCCGGTGTGGGCGTCCCTGATCTGGTCCGTGCTGATCATCCTGTTCTTCCGCACCCTCGCGGTCCGCAAGTACCGCAACGCGACGGCCTGACCGAGGTACGACGAGGCCCCCGCGGCGCAGGGCGCAGCGGAGGCCTCATGCGTGCGGCGTCAGCCGCTGTACGGCTCCGCCTTGAGGATCTTGACCATGGCGAACTTGCCGTTCGGCAGCTCGTACTGGGCGTCCTCGCCGACCTTCTTGCCGTTCACGCCCGTGCCGAGCGGCGACTGCGGCGAGTACGTCTCGATGTCGGAGCTCGCGTACTCGCGGGAGGCGAGCAGGAAGCTCATCGTGTCGTCCTCGTCGCCGTCGAACGCGATCGTGACGACCATGCCGGGAGCGACGACACCGGTGGCCGCGGGCGCCTCACCGACCTTGGCCTTCTCCAGGAGCTGGGTCAGCTGGCGGATGCGGAGCTCCTGCTTGCCCTGCTCCTCTTTGGCCGCGTGGTACCCGCCGTTCTCCCGCAGGTCGCCCTCCTCGCGCGCAGCGGCGATCTTCTGCGTGACTTCCTCGCGCGCGGGACCAGACAGGTACGCCAGCTCGTCCTTGAGCTTGGTGTACGCCTCCTGCGTCAGCCAGGTGACGTCTTCGCTGGTCTGGGTCACAGGTCGCTCCTCGTAGGTACTGGGAAATAAAAAGCATCGCCCTACCCAGAAGGATGTTCCCTTACGGGTGGGCGAAACCACGAGCCTAACAATTGTGCGGTCGAAGGGGGAGGACATATGGCCGCGTTTTTACGACCATGCAGGTCAGCCCGTACGAGACCGGGCGGCGTCAGTCCGCGTGGCAGCCGACCAGCTCCGCGCTCGTGCCCCGGCCGCCCGTCGTGCGCAGCGTGACGACCTTGTCGATGCGGTCCTCGTGCCCGGAGAAGCGGAAGTCCGCGCGGCCCACCTCGGCGCCGTCGGCGGCCTGCGAGCGGATGGTGCAGTAGCCGCTCGCGCCGCTGTCCTTGCGGATCTCCAGATGGACCTTGACGCTGTCGTCGTACGTCTTGAAGGCGATGATCTCGCCGCTGAACTTGTTCCCGGCCACGTAGTACCAGCCGAACCAGCACATCATCGCGGCGAACAGGGTGCCGAGGACGATCGCGGCGATCTTCAGCTTCCGGTCGGCGCGGGCATCGGCCGAGCGCGACGCCCCGTAGCGGCCCTCGGGCACCTGCTGCACGGCGCTCATCAGCCAGTTCCTTCCACCACGCCCGCCAGGGTCCGGGCACCGGAATTTTCCGCCCCCCGGTTCGGTCACTATAGAAGCGCCCAACGCGCCGAATCACACCAGGGCGCCCTAATTCACCAAGGATCTTGTCTTGACTGAGCAGCTACGACTGATGGCCGTTCACGCCCACCCGGACGACGAGTCGTCGAAGGGCGCGGCCACCATGGCCAAGTACGTGTCCGAGGGGGTGGACGTGCATGTCGTGACCTGCACGGGAGGCGAGCGCGGCTCGATCCTCAACCCGAAGCTCCAGGGGGACAAGTACATCGAGGAGCACATCCACGAGGTACGCCGCAAGGAGATGGAGGAGGCCCGCGAGATCCTCGGCGTCAAGCAGGACTGGCTGGGCTTCGTCGACTCGGGGCTGCCCGAGGGCGACCCGCTGCCGCCGCTGCCCGAGGGCTGCTTCGCGCTGGAGGACGTCGACGAGGCGGCCGGCCGGCTGGTCCGCCAGATCCGCTCCTTCCGACCGCAGGTGATCACCACCTACGACGAGAACGGCGGCTACCCGCACCCCGACCACATCATGACCCACAAGATCACGATGGTGGCGTTCGACGGCGCGGCCGACGCGGAGAAGTACCCCGAGGACGAGTTCGGCCCGGTCTTCCAGCCCAGCAAGCTCTACTACAACCAGGGCTTCAACCGGCCCCGCACCGAGGCCCTGCACAAGGCCATGATCGACCGCGGCCTCGAGTCCCCGTACACGGACTGGCTCAAGCGCTGGGACGAGTCCGACCGCGTGGAGCGCACGCTCACCACCCACGTGCCCTGCGCCGACTTCTTCGAGATCCGCGACAAGGCGCTCATCGCGCACGCCACGCAGATCGACCCGGACGGCGGCTGGTTCCGCGTCCCGATGGAGATCCAGAAGGAGGTCTGGCCGACCGAGGAGTACGAGCTGGCCAGGTCTCTTGTCGATACCTCCCTCCCCGAGGACGACCTCTTCGCCGGCGTCCGTCACAATGCCTGATGTGACATCGAATCTGGCATTGACCCATCTCGTCCCCCTTGCCGCGCAGGAGGTCGACGAGAACAAGGTGACCCCGGGCGTGCTCGGGTTCATCGTCTTCGCCGTGATGGCGCTCGCCGTCTGGGGCCTGATGAAGTCGATGAACCGGCACATGGGCAAGGTCGACTTCAAGGAGAAGGCGGCCTCCGGCGCCGAGCCGGCCGGTGCGGCGGGCTCCGGCAAGGCGTCCGAGCGGTCCTAGGACCCGTCTCCCGGGCGGCCCGCGATGATTTTCGCGGGCACGCCCGGTCGTACAGGCATGAGTCCTGAAGACACGAGCCCTGTACTGATGCACGCGGTCGTCTCCGTGGACGGCTACATCGCCGACGCCGAGGACCAGGTCGGACCGTTGTTCGACTGGTACGGCAACGGTGACACGCCGCTCGGCGACGGCGGCGGTCTCCGTGTGTCCAACGCGTCCGCGGCGTACACACAGCCGATCTGGGACAGCCTCGGCGTGATCGTCATGGGACGCCGCCTGTTCGACCTCACCGACGGCTGGGACGCCAAGCCCCCGGCCGGTGAACACGTCGTCGTGGTCTCCCACCGCCCCCGCCCTGCGGACTGGCACCCCGAGGCGTCCCACTACCACTTCGCCCCCGACATCCCCGAAGCCGTCACCCGCGCCAAGGAACTCGCGGGCGACCGCGCCGTCGCCATCACCGCCGGGGACATCGGCGGCCAGGCCCTCGCGCTCGGCCTGGTCGACATCGTGGCGATGGACGTCGCCCCCGTGATCCTCGGCACGGGCAAGCGCTACTTCGGCCCGCTCCAGGCCCAGCACCTCCTGGAGGACCCCCACGTGATCGTCCAGGGGGAACGGGTGCTGCATCTTCAGTACCGGGTGCGCAAGCCGTAGCTCACTGCCGCGGCGCGCTCTCCACCACCCCCATCACATCTCGCGCGTGCCGGTTCGGGACCATGCCCAGGCGCCAGGCCTGCCAGCCCGCGTCCAGGTCCACGCCGCGTTCGAGGAGCAGGGCGTACGCGCTCAGGTAGTCGTCGAGCTTGCCGTCGCGGGCCGGGTTCGGGGTGCGGGCGAGCTGGGAGAGCTCCTCGTGGGCGACCGCCGTGCCGATCTCCGAGCCGCCCGGCGACGCGTAGGGCAGCAGCGTGCAGCGCAGGAACGCGGCCCAGTCCTCGCCGCGCCGGTCCCCGTACGAGGCGAACAGCGCCGCCGCCTCCTCGCAGAGCGCCATCGCCTGCTGGAGCCGGGCGTTGCCCGCGTCGACGACCGCCAGCTCCAGACACGTCCACGCCTCACCGTGCGCGACACCGATCCGCTGGAAGTCGGCGCGGGCGTCCACCAGGAGCTGCCGGGCGAAGCCGGAGTTGCGCAGCGAGCCCGTCTGCGCCGCCCGCTGGTCGCGGGTGACCCGCGCCGAATGGTGCCGGGCGCACGCGAGACCGTAGACGTCCCGCATACGGGAGAACATCGTGCGGGAGCGTTCCAGCTCGCGCACCGCCCGGTCGAGATCGCCCGTCTCCTCCAGGGCCTGGCCCAGGTAGTAGTGGGTCCAGGCCACGCCGCGCGCGTCCTCGTTGTCCTGGTGGCGGGCGATCGCCTGGCGCAGATCCTCCACCGCCGCCGACGCGTCACCGTCGACCAGCCGGACCCGGGCCAACTGCGTCAGCGCCCACGCCTCGCCGCGCCCGTCGCGCGTACGGCCGTACAGGTCGAGAGCCGCTCGCAGCTCACGGTCGGCGCGCGGCAGGTCGCCCATGCGCAGACAGAGCTGCCCGAGCTGGAAGTGCGCCCACGCCTCGCCGTGCAGCGACTCGTTCTCCCGGTGCAGGGCGAGGGCGTCGGTCAGCAGGGCGAGCGACTCGTGGACGTGGGCCCGGTCCCGCTCGACGGCCGCGAGCGCGTGCAGCGTCCAGCCGCGGTCGCCGCGCGTCTCCGGCGTCGTCTGCAGGTCGAGCGCCTCCCGCAGCTTGGCCGCCGCGTCCGTGAGCTGGCCCTGGTGGTGCAGGGTGATGCCCAGCGAACACAGGGCGCGGGCCTCGCCCGCCCGATGGTGGGCCTCCCGGTACAGGTCGACCACCGACGTCAGCGTCGTCCGCGCCTTGTCCAGCTCACCGAGCTGGCGGGCCGCGATGCCCGTACGCCACTGGACCGAACGCACGAGCAGCCCCTGGTCGATGGCCTGCGTCAGCTCGCTGATCTCACCGAGGCGGTACAGGTCGCCGCGCAGCAGGCAGTAGTCGCACAGCGCGCCGAGCAGACCGAGGACCGCCTCCTGGCTGACGCCCTCCGCGTGGCGCAGCGCCGCCGTGATGAAGCTCGACTCGTCGTCCAGCCAGCGCAGCGCGGCATCGAGGGAGGTGAAGCCGTGCGGGCCGGGCTGCCCCGCACGCGTGGACATGTTGCCGTCGACCAGGCGGATCACCGAGTCCGCGAGATCCGCGTAGTTCTGGATCAGGCGCTCCTGCGCCGCCGTGCGCTCGGCCGGCTCCTCCTCGTCCGCGAGGCGGGCCTGCGCGAAGGAGCGCACCAGATCGTGCAGGCGATAGCGGTCGCCCCGGACGTGGTCGATCAGCCCCGCGCGCGACAACGCCGCCAGATGCCGGGCGGCCTCCTGCTCACCCGTCGCGAGGAGCGCGGCGGCGGCACCCGCGCCGAGCGAGGCACGCCCCGCCAGCGCGAGCCTGCGCAGGAGGCGGCGGGCCGCGTCGGACTGGTCGGTGTAGCGCAGCCACAGGACACGCTCGACCGGCTCGACGGGCCCGTACGCGGCCAGGTCAGCGGCGAGCTGCCGAGTCGTACGGGGGCCGATCGCCGACCCCGCGACGCGCAGGGCCAGCGGAAGCCCGCCGCACAACTCCCGCACCTCGTCGCTCGACTCGGCGTCGTACGGCCCGCTCGCGTCCTCGGCGGCCTCCCGCAGCAACTCCTCGGCACCGGCGGCGTCCAGCACCTCGACCGGCAGGTGATGCACCCATGCGGGCGTCGACTCCGAAAGCTCCAGCGGCTTGCGCGCGGTGACGATGACGAGACTGTCCGACCGCTCCGGGATCAGGGTCCGCACCTGCTCGGCGTCGGCGGCGTCATCGAGCACGATCACCACCGGAAGCCCCGTCAGATGCTGGTGGTACAGCTCGCTCAACCGCTTCACCTGCTGATCCGGTGACGAACGCTCCCGGAACAGCAGTTGCTCGCGCGGCGCCCCCAGCCGGTTCAGCAGATGCAGCAGCGCGTCCCGCGTCGTCAGCGGCGCCGCGTCCGCCCGGTCCCCGCGCAGGTCCACCACGCACGCCCCGCGGAACTGGTCCCGCAGATCGTGCGCCGCCCGCACCGCGAGCGTCGTACGCCCCGAACCGGGCGCCCCGTGCAGCACCACCACCGTCGGCCGCGTCTCCGTACTGGCCCGCGCCGCGTGCACCCACTGCGCGATCCGCGCCATGGCGACCCGCCGCCCAGCGAACGGCCCGTCCGGCACCGGCAGTTGCCCGAACGACTGCTCAAGCACACTGCGCCGCCGCGCCGCCGCGCTCTTGTCGGTCCGCCGGGCGCCCGGCCCGGCCGTCTTCTTCGTCGTCCCGGTACTGGCGGCGAGCACCCGCTGCTGATCCAGGAACGGCCGGATGCCCCGCACCTCCAGAGCGGTCAGCCACTGCAACCGCAACTGCTCAGGACCGCCCGGCTGATTCAACGCGCCCGCGCTGCGACTTGCCGCCGGCAGATGCGCCGCCGTCACCTTGGCCACGGTGGTGGCGGCCCCGAGCACGGCCACGGCCGCCCCCGCGCCCATGGCGACCCCGGTCCCGGCCCCGAGCGCCAGATCGGCGACCACAGCGGTGACGGCCCCGACCCCCGCCACCATCAACGGCGTCGCCCCGCCCTCCTTCGCGAACCTCTCCCCGAACGACATCTGCCCGGCCGCCGCCTCGTCCAGCGCCCGCGTGTACGCGACGTACTCCTCATCGGCGGTCCGCGCCATGGCATCGAGCGCGCCCTTGGCCCGGCTCAGCAACACGCTCCCGTCCGTCCGCCCGCCCGATCGCCGCACCTCCTCCTCCACGGCCCGGGCCAACAGCCGCTCGGCCTCGCCCCGATGGCTGTCCCGCATGGTCGGTCCCCCTCCGGTGGTGACAGTTCCGGGTCAAGTGTCCTGCGTATGGGGTGAAGGCGCGAGGGGCCCGGCGATCAAAGACACGTCCGTGGCGGACATGGGCGAGGATGGAGGACATGCCGAACCGACTGGCCCAAGAGACGTCCCCCTACCTCCTCCAGCACGCCGAGAACCCGGTGGACTGGTGGCCCTGGTCGGCCGAGGCCTTCGAGGAGGCGCGGCGGCGGGGGGTGCCGGTGCTGCTCAGCGTCGGGTACTCGAGTTGCCACTGGTGTCATGTCATGGCGCACGAGAGTTTCGAGGACGACGCCACCGCCGCCGTCATGAACGACAACTTCGTCAGCGTGAAGGTCGACCGCGAAGAGCGCCCCGACGTCGACGCTGTCTACATGGAGGCCGTGCAGGCCGCCACCGGGCACGGGGGCTGGCCCATGACCGTGTTTTTGACGCCGGATGCCGAGCCGTTCTACTTCGGGACGTACTTCCCGCCGGAGCCGCGGCACGGGATGCCTTCCTTCACGCAGGTGCTCCAGGGGGTGCGGGACGCGTGGGCGGACCGGCGCGGGGAGGTCACCGAGGTCGCCGGGAAGATCACGCGGGATCTCGCGGGGCGGCAACTCGGGCTCGGGGACACGGACGTGCCGGGAGAGGGCGAGCTGGCGCAGGCGTTGCTCGGGCTGACGCGGGAGTACGACGCGACGTACGGCGGGTTCGGCGGGGCGCCCAAGTTCCCGCCGTCGATGGTGATCGAGTTCCTGCTGCGCCACCATGCCAGGACGGGTGCCGAGGGCGCGCTCCAGATGGCCGTCGACACATGTGAGCACATGGCGCGCGGCGGGATCTACGACCAGCTCGGCGGCGGGTTCGCGCGGTACTCCGTGGACCGTGAGTTCGTGGTGCCGCACTTCGAGAAGATGCTGTACGACAACGCCCTGTTGTGCCGTGCGTACGCGCATCTGTGGCGGTCGACCGGTTCCGAACTGGCCAAGCGCGTGGCCCTGGAGACGGCCGACTTCATGGTGCGGGAACTGCGGACCAACGAGGGCGGGTTCGCTTCCGCGCTCGACGCGGACAGTGAGGATCCCGCGACCGGGAAGCATGTCGAGGGTGCCTTCTACGTGTGGACCCCGGCGCAGTTGCGGGAGGTGCTCGGCGCCGAGGACGCCGATGTCGCCGCCCGGTACTTCGGGGTCACCGAGGAAGGGACCTTCGAGGAAGGCGCTTCCGTGCTGCAACTGCCGCGGGTGGACGAGGTGTTCGACGCCGCGCAGATCGCCTCCGTCCGGCAGCGGTTGCGTGACGCGCGCGCCGAGCGGCCCGCTCCCGGTCGTGACGACAAGGTCGTCGCCGCGTGGAACGGGCTCGCGATCGCCGCTCTCGCCGAGACCGGCGCCTACTTCGGCCGGCAGGACCTGGTGGACGCGGCGGTCGGCGCGGGTGATCTGCTCGTGCGGCTGCACATGGATCCGCTCGCCCGTATCTCCCGTACCAGCAAGGACGGGCGGGTGGGCAACAACAGCGGGGTCCTCGAGGATTACGCCGATGTCGCCGAGGGGTTCCTCGCGCTGGCCTCCGTGACCGGTGAGGGGGTGTGGCTGGAGTTCGCCGGGTTCCTGCTCGACCACGTACTCGACCGGTTCGTGGATCCGGAGACCGGCGCCCTCTACGACACCGCCGTCGACGCCGAGCGGCTGATCCGCCGGCCGCAGGACCCGACCGACAACGCCACCCCGTCCGGCTGGACCGCCGCGGCCGGAGCGCTCCTCTCGTACGCGGCCCACACCGGCAGCGAACCGCACCGCGCGGCGGCCGAGAAGGCACTCGGTGTCGTCAAGGCGCTGGGTCCGCGCGCCCCGCGCTTCATCGGCAACGGCCTCGCGGTCGCCGAGGCCCTGCTCGACGGGCCCCGTGAGATCGCCGTGGTCGGGGAGGTCGGCGGGCGCATGCACCACGCGGCGCTCACCGGGACCGCGCCCGGCGCCGTCGTCGCCGCGGGCCCGGAGGGCGGCGACGAGCTGCCGCTGCTCGCCGGCCGGCCGCTCGTCGAGGACCGGGAGACGGCGTACGTGTGCCGCCACTTCGTGTGCGACGCGCCGGTGAACGATGTCGAGCGGCTCAGCCGCGTGCTGGGCGAACCCCGGCAGGGGTGACCGACCGCGAGCGGCGGCGGCCCGGTCCTAGAGGCCGTGTTGCAGCGTGTCCAGCGCCCGTACGGACAGTTCGCGCAGGTCCGGGCCCTTCTGGTCGTGCTCGGCCCAGTACATCGTGGCCTCCATGAGCGCGCCGACGACCGCCATCGCGTAGACCCGGACCTCCAGGTCACCGGCGTCGCGGCCGGTGCGCTCGGCGAGGACGCGGCAGACGATCTGGCCGGTGACGGACATCGACTCCATCATCCGGGAGCGCACCGCGGGCACCTCCACCTGGAGCCGGGTGCGCAACCGGGTGACCTCGGGGTCCTCGCTGTCGAAGGCGAGCTGGAGGCTGTGGTCGATGACGTGGCGCAGGGAGTCGATGAGGGACTCGTCGGCCGGCCGTGCCCGCAGCTCCCGTTCGAGGACGGGGTCGAACTCGTCGGTGAGGACGATGTCCTCCTTGGTCGGGAAGTAGCGGAACACGGTGGAGGGCGACACCTCGGCGGCTTCGGCGATCTGCTCGACGGTCGTCGCGTCGTACCCCTGCTCCATGATGAGGCGGTACGTCGCCTCGCGGATCGCCGTACGGGTCTTGAGCTTCTTGCGCTCCCGGAGCCCGAGCTTGGCTTCGGGGGTCTGTGCTGAGGCGGCCATGACCGTCATTGTCGGGTATCCGCGCTGACCGGGGCCACCTCGGTACCGGCCGTGGCGTGCGGCGCCGGGGCCTCGGCGCGGGGCATGAGCACCGCCGTGAGGACGGCCGCGACCAGGGCGGCGATGCCGATGACGGTGAGGGCGAGGTTCATGCCGTGCAGGAAGGCGGCGTCGGCGGAGGCCGCGAGGGCCCGGTCGCCGAGCCGGCCGGCGACGACATGGGCGCCGATCACCGAGTCCCGTGCCGCGTCGGCCGCCGGGCCGGGCAGGCCGCGCGTGCCGAGCCGGTCCGTGTAGGCGCCCGCGATGAGGGCGCCGAGCAGGGCGACGCCGAGCGCGCTGCCGGTCTGGCGGACGGTGCTGAGCAGCCCGGAGCCGCGGCCCGCCTGGTCCTTGGAGAGGGCGCCGAGCGCGCCGCCCATCGCGGGGATCATGGCGAAGGCCAGTCCGAGCCCGGCGATCGTCAGCCACAGGGCCGTGAACCCGTAGCCGGAGTCGGTGGTGGTGCGCGCGCCGAGGAAGGTGGCGAAGGCGAGGACGGTCAGCGCGGCGCAGACCACCGCGCGCGCCCCGAACCGGACGACGAGCGGCTGCGCGAGCTTCGCGGCGAACAGCATCCCGGCCATGAGCGGGATGACGCGCAGTCCGGTGCCGAGGGCGTCGGTGGAGAGCGCGGTCTGGAGGTACTGCGGCAGTACGAACATGAGGCCGGCGAGGACGAACATGGCGAACGTCGCGACGAGGGTGTGGGTGAGGAAGCCGCGCTGGGCGAGGAGGGAGAGGTCGAGCATGGGGCGCGGGCTGCGGCGCTCACGCAGGACGAGCGCGCCGAGCAGGGCGACGGCCGCGGCGAAGCCGCCGAGGACGAGGGGGTCGGTCCAGCCCTTCGCGGGGCCCTCGATGATCGCGTAGACGAGGGTGCCGAGGCCGAGCGCGGTGAGCACGGTCGAGACGGTGTCGACGGCGGGCGCGGCCGGGTCCTTCGTCTCGGGCAGCAGGAAGAGGCAGGCGGTGATGCCGATGGCGACCATCGGCACGTTGATCACGAAGACGGCGCCCCACCAGAAGTGGTTGAGGAGCCAGCCGCCGATGACCGGGCCGAGGGGCATGCCGAGCGCGGAGGCGGCGGAGATCATGCCGATGGCCTTGGTCTGTTCCTCGCGCGGGAACAGTGACGGCAGTACGGAGATGGCGAGCGGCATCACGAAGGCGCCGCCGACGCCCATCAGGGCGCGGGCGACGATGACCCAGGTGACGTCGGAGGTGAGGGCGCCCACGACGGAGGCGGCGAGGAAGACGCCGAGCCCGGTGACGAGCATGCGGCGGCGTCCGAAGCGGTCGCCGAGGAGGCCGGCGGGGAGCATCAGCGCCGCGAAGACGACGACGTAGGCGTCCGCCATCCACTGCTGCTGGCCGGTGGTGGCGCCGAGCTGTTCGGTGATCGTCGGGAGCGCCACGTTGAGGATCGTCATGTCGAAGCCGAGCACGAGCATGCTCGCGACCAGGGCCCCGAGGGCCCACCAGCGCCGGGGGTCCGGGCGCGGCTCCACTTGCTGAGTGACAGTAGCCATGAAATGAGAGTAACTCGCAGTTTGTAGTGAGTGTCAATCAATAGCGACTGTCAAACAGGGGTGCGGGCGCGCGAAAAAGGGCCGCGGCTCATGGCCGCGGCCCTGTCGGTGCAGGTGGGAAGGGGTCAGGCGTGCTGGTAGGCCACCAGCGAGATCCCGACGTAGTGCACGACGAACGCCGCGAGCGTCAGGGAGTGGAACACCTCGTGGAAGCCGAACCAGCGGGGCGAGGGGTTCGGCTTCTTGATGCCGTAGATGACCCCGCCGACGCTGTAGAGCAGCCCGCCCGCGACGACCAGGACCAGCACCGTGACCCCGCCCGCCTTCATGAAGTCGGGCAGGAAGAAGACGGCCGCCCAGCCCATCGCGATGTAGCAGGGGGTGTAGAGCCAGCGCGGGGCGCCGACCCAGAAGACCCGGAAGGCGATGCCCGCCGCGGCCGCCACCCAGATCCCCCACAGCAGCGCGTCGCCCTTGGAGTCGGGCAGCAGGAGCAGGGTCAGCGGCGTGTAGGTGCCCGCGATGATCAGGAAGATGTTGGCGTGGTCGAGGCGGCGCAGGACGCCGTCCGCGCGCGGACCCCAGTTGCCGCGGTGGTAGAGGGCGCTCACGCCGAACAGCAGGCACGCGGTCAGGACGTAGATGCCACAGGCGATCCGGCCGCGCGTGGAGTCCGCCAGGGCCGTGAGGAAGAGACCGGCGACGAGCACGGCGGGGAACATGCCCGCGTGCAGCCATCCGCGCAGTCTCGGCTTCGTCAAGGAAGGCTGCGCGAGGGGGACTTCAGGCTGGTTGGCGGTGACGCTCATGGTTCGCATCGTACCGACGCGACCGTAGGTAATGGATATGGAGAGCGTCAGCTCTCACCGGGGGTTAACCCGAAGTCCTGATCCATAAGCATTCCGCGCCGCCCGGAGCTAGTGGTGATGCTCACGTCGCTCGAATGTGAGGCCCCCTGGACAGATGGGCGAAACGGTCGGATGATCAAATGAGTGCGGTCGGCACCGGATGAGCGCTCACTGGGGTCCAGTGGAACGGGAGGCGCGGCGTCCGGGTCGCGGCCCCCACGGGGCAACCAACACAGACACCCTCATTTAGGAGCGATCGTGGCGCGCGACATCGCGGCTCCCGTTTCCCAGGTCCTGACCCTCCCGGCCGACGACCACCTCCCGACGAAGCACCAGGAACTGATCTCGTGGGTCAACGAGATCGCCGAGCTGACGCAGCCGGACCGCGTGGTCTGGTGCGACGGCTCCGAGGCCGAGTACGAGCGGCTCGCGGAGGAACTGGTCGAGAAGGGGACGTTCAAGAAGCTCGACCCGACCCTGCGCCCCAACTCCTACTACGCCGCCTCCGACCCGACCGATGTCGCGCGGGTCGAGGACCGGACGTTCATCTGCTCCGAGAAGGAGGAGGACGCCGGCCCCACGAACCACTGGAAGGCCCCCGCCGAGATGCGGGAGATCTTCCAGGGCAACGAGGGCAACGGGGGGATCTTCCGCGGCTCCATGAAGGGCCGCACGATGTACGTCGTGCCCTTCTGCATGGGCCCGCTCGGCTCGCCGCTGTCCGCGATCGGCGTCGAGATCACCGATTCGGCCTACGTGGCCGTCTCCATGCGCACGATGACCCGGATGGGCCAGGCCGTCCTCGACGAACTGGGCAGCGACGGCTTCTTCGTCAAGGCCGTCCACACCCTCGGCGCCCCGCTGGAGCCGGGCCAGGAGGACGTGCCCTGGCCGTGCAACTCCACCAAGTACATCTCGCACTTCCCCGAGGACCGCGAGATCTGGTCCTACGGCTCCGGCTACGGCGGCAACGCCCTGCTCGGCAAGAAGTGCTACGCCCTGCGCATCGCCTCCGTCATGGCCCGCGACGAGGGCTGGCTCGCCGAGCACATGCTGATCCTCAAGCTCACGCCGCCGCAGGGTGAGCCGAAGTACGTCGCGGCCGCGTTCCCGTCGGCCTGCGGCAAGACCAACCTCGCCATGCTGGAGCCCACGATCTCCGGCTGGACCGTCGAGACGATCGGCGACGACATCGCCTGGATGCGGTTCGGCGAGGACGGCCGGCTCTACGCGATCAACCCCGAGGCCGGTTTCTTCGGCGTCGCGCCCGGCACCGGCGAGCACACCAACGCCAACGCGATGAAGACCCTGTGGGGCAACTCCGTCTTCACCAACGTCGCGCTGACCGACGAGGGCGACGTCTGGTGGGAGGGCATGACGGAGGAGACCCCGGCCCACCTCACCGACTGGAAGGGCAACGACTGGACGCCCGAGTCCGGCACCCCCGCCGCCCACCCCAACGCCCGCTTCACCACCCCGGCCGCGCAGTGCCCGATCATCGCGCCCGAGTGGGAGGACCCCAAGGGCGTACCGATCTCGGCGATCCTCTTCGGCGGACGGCGCGCGTCCGCGGTGCCGCTGGTCACCGAGTCCTTCGACTGGAACCACGGCGTCTTCCTCGGCGCCAACGTGGCCTCCGAGAAGACCGCCGCCGCCGAGGGCAAGGTCGGTGAGCTGCGCCGCGACCCGTTCGCGATGCTGCCGTTCTGCGGCTACAACATGGGCGACTACATGGCCCACTGGGTGAAGGTCGCCCAGGGCAGGGACCAGTCGAAGCTGCCCAAGATCTACTACGTCAACTGGTTCCGCAAGGACGCGGACGGGCGCTTCGTGTGGCCCGGCTTCGGCGAGAACAGCCGCGTCCTGAAGTGGATCGTCGACCGCCTCGACGGACGGGCGGAAGGTGTCGAGACCCCGATCGGCATCCTTCCGGCCAAGGGCTCACTGGACACGGACGGCCTGGCTCTGGCCGACGCGGACCTGGAGTTCCTGCTCACCGTCGACAAGGAGGTCTGGCGCGAGGAAGCTGCGCTGATTCCGGAGCACTTGAACACGTTCGGCGATCACACTCCGCCGGAACTGTGGGACGAGTACCGGAAGCTGGTCCAGCGACTCGGCTGACCGGGCCTGGCTGAGCCCCCGCACAACGACGTGCGGGGGCTCAGTTGTGCCCCGCCAGGGGCGCGGGGAACTGCGCGCTCAGCCACGGAAAAAGCCGCAGTCGCGTCTGCTCATGTACCGAGCAG
>NZ_JBEYWV010000024.1:0-147935 GCF_040644575.1 Streptomyces sp. NPDC046939 | reverse complement strand
TTCCGCCTTATGGGGGGCCGGTTGTTCTGGGGCCCCCCCGCGGCGCCCCCCTCCTCCCACCCCCCCCGGGGGGGGGCCCCCCCCGGGGGGGGGGCCCCCCACACCACGACAACCAACGGGGGATGTCCCATGGCCGACCCGCAGCGCGCCCTGCTCGCCGATGCCCGGCTCTATCTGTGCACCGACGCCCGCAAGCGCCAGGGCGACCTGCCGGAGTTCCTCGACGCCGTGCTCGCGGGCGGCGTGGACATCGTGCAGCTGCGGGACAAGGGCATGGAGGCCGGTGAGGAGCTGGAGCACCTCGCCGTGTTCGCCGACGCGGCCCGCCGCCACGGCAAGCTCTTCGCGGTCAACGACCGGGCGGACGTCGCGCACGCGAGCCGCTCGGACGTGCTGCATCTCGGCCAGGGCGACCTGCCCGTCCCCGCGGCCCGCGCCCTCCTCGGCGACGACGTCCTCATAGGCCGCTCCACGCACGCCGACGCGGAGGCCGACGCGGCAGCCGTCCAGGAGGGCGTGGACTACTTCTGCACCGGCCCGTGCTGGCCCACCCCCACCAAGCCGGGCCGCCACGCCCCCGGCCTTGACCTGGTGCGCCACACCGCGGCCCTCGCCACCGACCGCCCCTGGTTCGCGATCGGCGGCATCGACCTGGGCAACCTCGACGAGGTCCTGGAGGCAGGTGCCCGTCGCGTCGTCGTCGTCCGGGCCATCACCGAGGCCGACGACCCCGGCGCCGCGGCGGCCGAGTTCGCCAAGCGGCTGCGTTCGATCTGAGCCGCGTCCGCCCGCCGGGAGCGGCGCCGCGGCCGTCTGTCCGGAAGCTGGACGGGGATTAGGGGCAACCAGGTTCCGTCAGTAACCTGCCCGTATGGCCTTTGGCACCGCTTCCACCAGGACCGATCGAGCCCGCACCGTGCGCGACATGCTCGCGGCCGGGAAGACGACGTACTCGTTCGAATTCTCGGCGCCCAAGACCCCGAAGGGCGAGCGCAACCTGTGGAACGCCCTGCGCAGGGTCGAGGCCGTCTCCCCGGACTTCGTCTCCGTGACGTACGGCGCGGGCGGCTCCACACGCGCGGGCACGGTGAAGGAGACCGAGCAGATCGTCGCCGACACGACGCTGACGCCGGTCGCCCACATCACCGCCGTCGAGCACTCGGTCGCCGAGCTGCGGAACATCATCGGCCAGTACGCCGACGCCGGGATCCGGAACATGCTCGCCGTGCGCGGAGACCCGCCCGGCGACCCCATGGGCGACTGGATCTCGCACCCGGAGGGGCTGACGTACGCGGCCGAGCTCGTGGAGCTGATCAAGGAGTCCGGGGACTTCTGCGTCGGCGTCGCCGCCTTCCCGGCGATGCATCCGCGCTCCGCGGACTGGGACACCGACGTGCGGCACTTCGTCGACAAGTGCCGGGCGGGCGCCGACTACGCGATCACGCAGATGTTCTTCTACCCGGAGGAGTACCTGCGGCTGCGCGACCGGGTCGCCGCCGCGGGCTGCGAGACGCCCATCATTCCCGAATGCATGCCGGTCACGAGCGTACGCATGCTGGAACGGCTGCCGAAGCTGAGCAACGCCGACTTCCCCCCGGCGCTGAAAGAGCGGATCCTCACAGCCAAAGACGATCCGGCCGCTGTACGCTCCATTGGCATCGAGTTCGCGACGGAGTTCTGCGCGAAGCTGCTTGACGAGGGTGTCCCGGGTCTGCACTTCATCACGCTCAACAACTCCACGGCGACACTCGAGATCTACGAGAACCTGGGCCTGCACGACCAGCGGCCCTGATGGGCCGTACCCGCACGGGGGTACGGCCGTACGAGAGGGGCGTACATGGGCTGGGCGGTCCTCTACATCGCGTTCGGGCTGGTGGCGCTCTGGCTCCTCGGCGAGGTGCTGCTGCAGTACAAGGCGCGGCTGCGCTGGCGCCTGCTGGCCTTCGGCGGCTTCCTCTGCGTGGTCCTCGGCGTGCTGCTGCCGTCGGTGCTCGTCATCGCGGCCGGCGCCATCGCCTTCGCGGTCGGCCAGACGTACGTGACGCTGTCGTTCCGCAGCGGCTTCGCCTCCGGCTGGGCCCTGAAGAACAAGCCGGGCGCCACGGAGGGCGGCGGCAGCAAGCGCCGCAGGAAGCAGCCGTCCCGCCAGGACCCGCGACTGGAGGTCTCGGACCTGGAGTACGGGCAGGGCGAGGAGGGCCCCGCGGAGGAGTTCCCGCAGCCCCCCGAGAGCCCGGCCGAGTCCACCGCGGTCTACGCCGCCACCGAGCCGATGCCCGACGACACCGGCCAGTACGGCGTCTACGGCGACGGGGCGTACCCCCAGCCCGCCCAGGGCCACGACCAGCAGCAGAGCTACGGCTACGACACCGCGTCCTACGGCTACGACCAGCAGGGCTACGGCTACGACACCGGGCAGCAGTCCTACGCCGCGAACTACTCCGACCCCTACATCGGCGGCCAGTCCTACCCGACGCCGACCCCGTACGACGACACGTACGGCACGGGACAGCAGCAGTACGGCGACGCCTACGCGACCGGCACGGACTACGGCACGGACACGCCCCCCGGCGGCGTCTGGGTGCCGCAGCAGCGCAACACCGAGGGCGGCCAGGAGAGCTACGGCGGTGAACTGCCGCCCGAGCAGTCCTACCCGGGCTATCCGCAGCACGACCCGAACACCGGGTACGACACCAACGGCAACAACGGCTACAACGAGCAGCAGTACCGGTACTGACCCGCGCCTGCGGCGCGACAGCAGTATCGATCTGCCTGGCGGTCACGGGCGCCGCGGCTCACTGCGAGCCGCGGAACTCCGGGCCCTCCACGATCAGGCCCGCGACCAGCGCACCCGACATCCCCGCGTGCGGCAGCCCGCCGCCGGGGTGCGACCAGCCGCCCACCGCGAACAGGCCCGGCAGCTCCGTCGTGTTCGACGCGTGCAGCAGCGCGCCCCGCGCGGCGGCCAGCGCGGGCGCCGGGACCGCGCCGCCCGCCGCCCCGGTCTCCTCGGCGATCTCCCGCGGCGTGCGGACCTCGTGCCACAGCAGGCGGTCGCGCAGCCCGGGCACCGCCCGCTCGGCGGCCGCGAGGACCGCCTCCACGTCGGCGGCGTCCACGCGCGCGTGGGGCGGCACAGTCACCATGACCGTCGCCGCCTCGTGCTCCGCGTCCGGGACCTGGGACGGATCGCCGGGCCGCAGCACCGTCACCGTCGGCCGCGCGGGGCGCGGGCCGCCCTCGAACAGCCACGCAAGCTCGGCGCCCCGGTCCGCGCCGTGCACCACCGTCCGGTGCGCGGTGCCGTCGGGCCGGGCCCCGCGCAGCGCCAGATGGACCGTGAGCCGGCTGGGCACGCCCGCCTCCGAGCGCGCCGGGCCCGCACCGCGCACCGCCCGGCCCGGCACCAGCGCCTCCAGCACGCCCGGCGCGACGCCCGCCACCACGAAGTCGGCGTCCTCGACGGCGCCCCCGGCCCGCTCGACACCGGCCGCGCGGCCGTCCTTCACGACGACCCCGGTGACCTCCGCGCCGAAGGCGAACTCGACCCCGCGCTCCAGGCAGCGCGCGTACACCGCGTCCGCGAGCGCCCGCATGCCGCCGCGCACCGCCCACGTCCCGAAGGTCTGCTCCATGTACGGCAGCACGGCCGCGCTCGCCGGTGCCGTCCGGGGATCGAGACCGTACGCCAGCGCGTACTGCTCCAGGAGCGCCACCAGGCGTGGGTCGCCGCCGAGTTCGAGCGTGCCGATGTCGCTGAGCGTCGTCGCTGTCAGGTCCTTGCGGAGCAGGCGGCGCCGGGGCACGGCCGGGTAGGGCTCGCGGTCGGCGAGCACCTGCCAGTTCGGCCACAGCGGCTCTTCCAGGAGCGGGCGCCGGGAGCGGTCCCAGGCCTCCCGCGCCCGGTTCATGAACGCCGACCAGCGCGCGCCCGCGCCCGCGCCGACCGCCGCGTCCAGCGCCTCGGCGACGCCCGCGCGCCGCGCGTTCGGCAGGTCCGTCACCGTGCCGTCCGCGAAGACGTGCCGCACCGCGGGCTCGACCTGGGTGAGGCCGACCAGCTCCTCCAGGGGCTTGCGGCCCGTCTTGATGAACAGGTCGCGGTAGACGGCGGGCAGGGGCAGCAGCCCGGGGCCCGTGTCGAAGACGAAGCCGTCGCGCTCCAGGCGGCCGACGGCGCCCCCGTACGTCGACGCGCGCTCCCAGACCACCGGCCGGTGGCCCGCGACGGCCAGCCGGGCGGCGGCCGCCATGGCGCCCAGACCTGCGCCGATCACCGCGATTCGTGCCATGCCAGGGACTTTATCGGCCGCCACCGACAACGCCGCCCGCAGGTCATGGAGGCGGCGGCCCCTCGCGCGCGAGGCGCTTGTCGGCCCTCCGCCGGGCGCGCCCGCGCAGGAAGCGGCGGATGCGCCGCACGAGCAGGAACAGGGTCAGCAGACCGAGGACGAGCAGCACCGCCGCGATGATCGCGGCCGCCTCGGGATGGAACATCGCGAACGACACCAGACCGCCCACGCCGAGGTCCTCGGCCAGGCTGAGCACGATGTTCGAGACCGGTTCGGGCGAGGTGTTGACCGCCATCCGCGTACCGGCCTTCACCGCGTGGCTGGCCAGCGCCGTGGAACCGCCGATCGCGCCCGCCGCCAGGTCGGGCAGCGATCCGCTCTGCCCGGCGAGCAGCGCCCCGACGACCGCCCCCGCGACCGGCCTGATCACGGTGTGGACCGTGTCCCAGACCGAGTCCACGTACGGGATCTTGTCGGCGACGGCCTCGCACAGGAAGAGCACACCGGCCACGATCAGGACGTCCGGACGCTGCAGCGATTCGGGGACCTCGTCGGTCAGACCGGTCGCGCCGAAGACGCCGAGCAGCAGGACCACCGCGTACGCGTTGATGCCGCTCGCCCAGCCACTGGTGAAGACCAGGGGGAGTACGGACACGCGGGAGATCGTAACCAGGCGCGCACTCCGCGCGCCTGAGGATGAGCGCGCACGGCTGAGTATCCGTACTCAGTGGAGGAGATGAGTAGGCGCACGGATGGGCCATGACCTGCGCGGACGGAAGAGTGGTGGGCACGGAGAGGGGCGCGGCCCGGTACCGCCGACACGGGGCGGCGGAATGGGAGCGGCGCCCTTGGCCGCTCCTCTCGCCCCGCAGGGGTGAGAGCGAGGCACGGGGGACCCGGGGGAGACCGTACGGGGGAACCGACGGGGGAACAACGGGGGACGCGCCGGTCCGGTGAGGCCTGAACGACCACAGGCCGCGCCGGACCGGCGCTCCGTTCTCCGCCTCCCGCGCGGGTCAGGTCCGGCCCTTCAGCGGCTGGCCACCGCCCACCCGCCCTTGCAGCAGCAGCGAGAGCGCGGCGTGCACGTCGTCCAGGGAGCGCTCCGGCTGGAACGCCTGCCAGTCCAGGGCCGCCACCAGGACCATGCCGACCAGGGCCGCCGCCGTCAGCGGGACGTCGATCTCGTCGCTCAGCTCGCCGTTCGCGACGGCGGCGCGCAGGACGTCCTCCACCACGGCCACCGCCTCCTGGCGGACCATGGCGAGAGTGGACTGCCAGGCGCGGTTGGTGCGCCACAGCTCGGCGACGTAGAGCTGGGTGAAGGCGGGGTACTCGTCGATGAAGACGAGACCCGCGCGGATCATCGCGTCCAGGGCGTCGACCTTGCTGCCGCCCCCTTCGTCCGTCCTGCGCGCGGCGTCGCGCAAGGAGGCGGTGAGCAGTCCGACGCCGTGCCGCAGCAGCTCCTCGAAGAGGACCGACTTGCTGGCGAAGTTGTAGTAGACGGTGCCCTTCGCGACCCCGGCGCGCTCGGCGATCTCGTCGACCGTCGTGGCGGAGAAGCCCTGCTCCGCGATGAGCGTGACAGCGGCCTCGTAGAGCTTCTGCCGGGTGGCCCGGCGCCGTGTGCTGCTTTCCATGGACCCGATTCTCACAGGCCGCCCGGCACCGGCGCTCACAGGCTCAGCTCCGGGTGCAGCCGGTCGAGCGTCCACACCTGCCGGCGCCTGGCCGCCAGGGCGGTGAGCGCGAGGGCGCCCGCCGTGAACGCCGCGAGGACCGCGCAGGCCGTCCACACCGGCCCGAGCCCGCCGCCGGAGATCAGCCGCCGCAGGGCGTCGACGACGTAGCTCATCGGCAGGAACGGGTGGAGCGCGTTGAAGAACCCGGGACTCGTCTGCACCGGGTAGGTGCCGCCCGCCGAGGTCAGTTGCAGCATCAGCAGGGCGAGGACGAGGATGCGGCCGGCGGCGCCGAACTGGGCGTTCAGCCACTGCACGATCGCGGCGAAGCACGCCGTGACCAGGCACAGGAAGCCGATCGTCCCGGCCGCGCGCAGCATCTGCAGCCCGATCGCCCAGTGCAGTACGGACATCAGGGCCGCCACCTGGAGCAGGCCGAGGGCGGCGACGGGCAGCCAGCCCGCGAGGGTCACGCGCCAGGACGAGGCGCCCAGGGCGAGCGCGCGCCGGTTCAGCGGCGCGATCAGCATGTAGGCGACCATGGCGCCCACCCACAGCGACAGCGGGATGAAGTACGGGGCGAAGCCCGTGCCGTAGTTGGGCGCCTTGTGCAGCGCGTGCGAGGCGAGCTGGACCGGGTCGGCCATCACGCCGGTGCGCTGGTCGCGGTCCTTCTTGTCGTAGTCGGGGATCTTCCGCACGCCGTCGTGCAGGCCGCCCGCGAGCTTGCCCGAGCCGTCGGCCAGCTTGAACATGCCGCCGTTGAGGTCGTTCGCCCCGGTCTCCAGCGTGCCCACACCGGTGTCGAGCTTGGTGGCGCCGGTCTTCGCGGTGCCGAGCCCGGTGTGCAGCTTCCGGGCTCCTGCGGCGACCTGGCCCGCGCCCTTGTTGAGCTTGTTGATCTGCGCGACCGCGTCCTCCACGTCCTTGTCGAGCGTGGGGGCGCGCCGGGCGAGCTCCTCGGACTGCGTCTGGAGCGTCCTGAGGTGGCTGTCCATGAGCTTCAGGTCGCCGTGCTCGTCCTTGACGAGCGTGTCCAGGTCGTCGGAGACCGTGGCGACGTCGGCGGCGGCCGTCATGGCCTTCTTCAGGTCGGCGCAGGCGGGGTCGGCGACGGGTGCCTGCTCGCAGCGCTTCTCGTAGACACCGGCGAGGAGGTCGGAGCCCGCGTGGGCGCCCTTGCGCGCGACAGGGGCGGCCTTCACCAGGTCCGCGAGGTTGTGCCGGACGCCCCGCGCCGAGTCGGCGACGAGCCTGGCCGTGTCGGCGATCTGCTTCTTGTTCCCCTTGAGGAAGGGCAGCGCCTGTCCGGCCGCGCCGTTGACCTTGTCCGCGAGCTGCTGCGTGCCGTCGGAGACCTGCCGCGAACCCGTCTCCAGGTCGGCGGCGCCCTTGTCGAGCTTGGTCAGACCGCTCGCCAGGTCGCCGCTGCCCTTCTTGGCGTCCTTGAGGCCGTCGGCCAGGTCCTTGGAGCCCTTCTTGGCCTTGCCGATGCCGCTCTCCAGGTCGTCCGCGCCCTTGGCGGCCTTCTGCGTCTCGTCATGGATCTCGGAGAAGGAGACGAAGATCTTGTCGAGGAAGGAGCGCGACGCCTTGGTGGACGCGGCGGAGCGGACCTCGGAGAACACCGACCGGGAGATCTGCCCGACGATGTAGTTGTTCGCGTCGTTCGTACGCACCTGGAGGGCGCCGGTCTCGGGGGTCTGCCCGGAGCTGGACGCGATCCGCTTGCTGAGGTCCTTCGGCATCGTCAGCGACAGGTAGTACCTGCCGTCCTCGACGCCCTGCTCGGCCTCGCCCGCGCCGACCTCGTGCCACTCGAAGGTGTCGCTGTCGCGCAGCCCCTTGGTGATGTCGTCGCCCGCGGCGATCTTCTTGCCCCCGGCGGAGGCCCCCTTGTCCTCGTTGACGAGCGCCACGGGGATCTTGTCCAGGTGCCCGTACGGGTCCCAGAAGGACCACAGGTACAGGGCGCCGTAGAGCAGCGGGAGGAGCAGGAGCGCGACGAGTGCGGCGCGCGGCAGCTTGCCCCTGCCGAAGCGCCTGAGTTCAAGCGCGGCCAGTTTCGGCGAGCGCATCGGCCGTCTCCTTGTCGGTGGGCGTGGTGGTCACGGCGGTGGGGCGGGCGGGAGCGGTCGACACGACGACGTCGGCCTCGTCCGGTGCCTGGCTGCACACGGCGACGACGGTGGTGCCCGCCGCCGCGACGGCGCGCAACTGCTTCCAGATCTCGGTCTGTTCGGCGTCCGCGAGCTTCAGGTCGGCGTCGTCCACGGCGATCAGGCGCGGCCGGCCGACGAGGGCGAGGGCGAGCGAGAGCCGCAGCGCCTCGACGCGCTCCAGGTCGCGGACGGCCGTACGGGGGCCCTTGGGCAGGGTGTCGAGGTCGAGCCCCGCCGCGGCGAGGGCGGTGTCGATCCGCTGCCGGGCCTCGGCCCTGCGCACGGAGCGGGGGCGCAGCAGAGCGCGCAGCGAACCGTCGAAGCGGCGCTGGAGCAGCGCCCGCTCCCGGATGTGCTCGGCGACGGTGAGCGCCGGGTCCAGATCGGTCACCCCGGGCACGTGCGCGAGGGCGCTGACGCGTCGCACGGCGGACATCTGCTTCGGCAGGCGGAGACCGGCGACGGTCGCGGTGCCCTCGGCGGGACGCATACGTCCGGTCAGCGCGAGCACCAGACAGGTGCGGCCGCTGCCGGACGGGCCCTCGACCGCGACGAGCGCACCGGGCGCCGCGTCGATGTCGACGCCGCGGAACACCCAGCCGCGCGGCCCCTTCACCCCGAACCCCGCGGCGGAGACGGCGGCTCCGTCCTCCGGACCGTCCATGGTCGTGGACCCCCTCGAGTTTTTAGACCAAGTTTTTTTAGACTGACCAGTCAGTGCAAAAGCTACCCCGCACCCGCGCCCGATGCAAAAGGCCAGGTCAGAACCGATTGTCAGTGGTACGCCCCACGATGGGTACATACGGCCACTGCGCCGTCACCCAGACGACAGGAGGTTCGTCATGGCCAGGTACCCCGCAGCCGCCGCACGCCGCCGCGCCACCACCGGCCCTGCCCCCTCACTGACGGGACCGGCGAGCGACATCCATCCCGTGCTGCGCCGCGCGGGCGCCCCGCCCGCAGCCCTGAACCTGCTCGCCCAGGCACGCGCCGGCCTGGAGGAGGCCGCCGTGCTGGAGACACCCAACGAGCGGTACGCGACGGCCCACCTCGCCGCCCTGCGCACCGCCGCCGCCGTGCTCGCCGCGCGGGGCCGCCCCGAGGCCACGCCCAAGCGCCGCGCCAGGATCCGCAGCGCCTGGGAAGTGCTCCCCGAGATAGCCCCCGAACTGGCCGACTGGGGCGCCCTCTTCGCCGCCGGGGCCGACCGCCGCGCCCGCGCCGAAGCGGGCATACGCGGCGCGGCCAGCGCCCGCGACGCCGACGATCTGGTGCGCGACGTCGCCATGTTCCTGCGCCTCGTCGAGCGGATGCTCGTCCTCCAGCCGGTGCTGCCCCAGCCGCGCCAGGAGGAGGAGCTGCGCGGGGTCGGCGGGCAGGTGCCGGATGCGGGGTGACCAGCACCGGCGTCGTCGCCCAGGGATGGCGTGGCCGCCCGCCCCGGCCCATTAGGCTGGAGGCGCCCCAACCTGTTCACGACGAGGAGTCAGCAGCCGTGTCGGACCCGTCGCGCCACCCCGTCTCTCGCCCTCGGACGGCGACGCCGCACACCGACCCCTCGCGCTCCCGCGCCTCCCTGCGCACCGCCGTGGTCTGGGAGGTCCTCAAGGACGCCCTCGACCAGCGCACCAAGACCGGCGGCCGGACCGAGCTGAAGGTCCTCGACACCGGCGGCGGCAGCGGCAACTTCGCGGTGCCCGTCGCCCGGCTCGGCCACCACGTCACCGTCGTCGACCCCAGCCCGAACGCGCTGTTCGCGCTGGAGCGCCGGGCCGCCGAGGCCGGCGTCGCCGAGCGGGTGCGCGGCGTCCAGGGCGACATCTCCGGCCTCTTCGACGTCGTCGAGCGCGACGCCTACGACGCGGTGCTGTGCCACGGCGTCCTCGAATACGTCGAGGAGCCCGCCGAGGGCGTGCGCAACGCGGTGGGCGCGCTGCGCTCCGGCGGCGTCCTCAGCCTGCTCGCGGCGGGCCTCGGCGGCGCCGTCCTCGCGCGGGCCCTCGCCGGGCACTTCAAGGAGGCCCGCACCGCGCTCGACGACCCGGCGGGCCGCTGGGGCGAGGGCGACCCGGTGCCCCACCGCTACACCGCCGAGCAGCTCACCCGCCTCGTCGCGGACGCGGGCGTGGACGTCGGCGCGGTCCACGGCGTACGGGTCTTCGCCGACCTCGTCCCCGGCGGCCTCGTGGACACCGAACCCGGCGCCTTCCAGGAGCTCCTCAAACTGGAGGCGGCCGCCGCCGAACTCCCCGCCTTCCACGCCGTGGCCACGCAGTTGCACGTGCTCGGTGTGAAGCGGGCGGCGGACGGGGCCTGAGCGCCTCCGGTCGGCCACCGGCTGAACAGCGGCGCAGCGGCGGATGGAGTACGCCACAGGCCCCCCGATCGGGCGCGTGTCGCCGTATGATCGGGGTAGACCGTCCGGCATGACGGGTCGGCCGCTGGGGAATGACGCTCAGTGAGCCGGAGCGGCGTGGCGCGGTCCGGAATGGTGAAGTTGGCGTAGAGGGGCGGGTTTCACGGGGGCGATTCCCTGCCTATCCTGAAGGGGACCCCCGGTCGCCCCGGCGACCGCACGATGAGGAGGACTCCGTGCCGCTCTCGGAGCACGAGCAGCGAATGCTCGAGCAAATGGAGCGAGCGCTGTACGCCGAAGATCCCAAGTTCGCGACAGCGCTTGAGGGAAGCGGGCTGCGTACGTACACCCGACGTCGGGTCTACCAGGCAGTCGCGGGCTTCCTGGTGGGTATCGCGCTCCTCATGGCTGGAATGGTCGCGCAGCAGATCTGGATCAGTGTGGTGGGGTTCCTCGTCATGCTGGGGTGTGCGGTGCTCGCCGTCACAGGGTGGCGCAAGGCGCCCAAGCCGGGCGAGCAGCCGGCGGGGGCGGTGCCAGGCGCACCGGCCGCCCGGCGCCAGGCCAAACCCAGGCGCTCGATGATGGACCGGATCGAGCAGCGCTGGCAGCGCCGCCGCGACGAGCAGGGCGGTCGCTGACCGACCCGGCCGCGCCGCACCGGCCGCGCCTTCATTGACGTACGGAAAAGGGTGACCGCCCGAGGCGGTCACCCTTTCCGCGCAAGCGCGTCAGCCTTCCTGGCCCGAGGGGCGGGACCAGCGCTCCCGCTGCCGCGCGACGAACGACTCCCAGCGCTCCGACGCCGTCCACACCACCCGGACGGCCGAACGCGGCAGCAGCGTCGCCCGCAGGCGCGTCCAGCCGCTCGCCTTCGCGTGCAGATCGGCGTACACATGCCGTACGTCCTCGCCCAGACCGAGGACGGGGAGGGGCCGCGGCGCGTAGAGCACCTGCTCCACCGCCGACGCCACCCGCTGGACCGCCGCGGCGGCCGCCGCGGACAGCTCCCCGGCCCGCACGATGCGCTCCGCCGCCTTGCGCGGGGTGAGCGACTCGTCCGGCGGGATGCCGTGGTCCCACGCCGTGTCCGTCACCTCACGCCAGGCCGCCAGCGCGCGCGGTCCTGCGTCGGCCTCCGTACGGCCGGGGGCGGCCAGGCGGCGCGCCCGCATCCCCTTGCGCCACATCATCGGCGCCAGGAGCACCGAGCCGACCAGCAGCACGCCCAGGAGGATCACCAGGGACCAGAACAGGGGGAAGTCGTCGTCCGGCGGGCCGCCGGCGATCGCGGGAGCGGTGTTGCCGCAGGAGCCGTCCTTGAGCTGCGCCGTCGAGCAGCTCTGCGACGACGACGGCTGGGAGGCCGACGGCGCCGACGACGCGGACTCGGTGGGCGCCGCGGGGTCGCTCGGGCTGCCGACCGGGGTGTCGTCCTGCGTGTACCGGGGGACCGTGCCCCGGTTGGGCGTCGGCTCGAACCGGGTCCAGCCCACGCCCTCGAAGTACAGCTCGGGCCAGGCGTGCGCGTCGCGCAGCCCCACCGCGTAGCTGCCGTCGCCTGCGGGGGAGCCTGGCGTGAAGCCGACCGCCACGCGCGCGGGGATGCCCAGCGTCCTGGCCATCGCCGCCATCGAGAAGGAGAAGTGGACGCAGAAGCCTTCCTTCTGCTTCAGGAACCGGGCTATGGCGCTGGAGCCGCTGCCTGCCTGCACCTCCGTGTTGTAGGTGAAGCCGCCGTCGACCGCGAACCAGTCCTGCAGCTTGACCGCGCGCTCGTAGTTGTTCGACGCGCCCGCCGTGACCCGCAGCGCGGTCGCGCGCACCACGTCCGGCAGCGAGCCGGGCACCTTGGTGAACTCGCGCGCCAGATCGTTCGGCGCCGCGCCGGCGTTCGCCAGCTGCGCCGCCGTCGGCTGCACGATCATGCTGCTCACGGTGTACGACTTCCCGCGCGTGGTCTGCCCGTGGTCGCCCACCAGGGTCCGGCCGACCTGCTCGAACCGCCAGCGCCCGTCGATCGACACCTTCGTCGCCGGGTACGGCATCGGCAGCCAGTCCTGCTGGTACCAGTCGGCCGCCGAGATCCGGGTGGTGATCTCGGTCCTGCCGATGTCCGCGCCGAGGCCGGGCGGGTTCGGCAGGGGGCTGGGGACGTCGGTGATGCTGCGCACCGAGGGGCGCCAGGTCGTGCCGTCGAACTCGTCGAGCGCGACGATCCGCAGGTACATGTCGGAGGTCTGCTCGGCGTTGGTCCGGTACGTCATCACCGTCCGGTCCTCCGGCTGGTTCAGGCTGTTCTGCAGCGAGACCAGCGGATTGACCGCGGAGATGGTGCCGCCGCCCCCCGCCCCCTTGCCCACACCGGTGCCGGAGGGGCCGAGGAGGCCGTCGTCGAGGGCGGGCAGGGCCAGCGGCACGACCAGGGCGATGCCGAGGGCGAGGACGCCGATGCGGCGTCCGGTGCGGACCGGGGCGACCGCGCCGCCCGCCCCGCCCTCGCGGGCCGCCGCGCCGCCGGGCACGCGCCCGGTGCCGCCGAAGACCCGGCCCCACTGCGAGAGCCGGTCGCGGCTCTCGGCGAGGAGCAGCAGGAGGTAGCCGCCCGCCGCGAGCAGGAACCAGAACCAGTCGGTGCCGCCGTCGGAGAGCCCGGCGGCGACCGAGTACAGGGCGAGCAGCGGCAGTCCGGCCGGGGCCGCGCTGCGGAACGTCACCGCGAGCATGTCCACGAGGAGCCCGATCGCCAGCGCGCCGCCCACCAGCATCAGCCGGATGCCGTCGGTCAGCGGGGCCGGGATCATGTACCGGCCTATGTCGTCGCCGCCGGACTGCAGGACGACGCCGAAGTGCCGGAACGCCTCCGGGCCCGGGACGATCGCGCCGAACGCCTGCTCGTGCGCGAAGACGAGCGTGAGCAGGAGCAGGGAGACCAGCGCCTGCGCGGCCACCGTCAGGGGACGCGGCAGCGGGATCCTGCGGGTCCCCGCGCCGACCGCGGCCTGGATGATCAGCAGGATCGCGGCCTGGACGATCCAGGTGGACCTGTCGACGAGCGGTAGCAGCGAGCACGAGGCCAGGAACGTGGCCAGGGTCGCGCAGATCGAGAGGCGCGCTCCGCCGCTCATGACCAACCTCCTGTGCTGCCCGGGGCCGAGACGGTCCCCGTGCGCTCCTGGTCCGCACGGCGCCACATGTCCACGACGGACGCGCCGGGCGGCACGACGACCGCGGTCCAGCCCGACTCCCGCAACATGCGCAGCCGCTCCTCGCACTGCTGGGAAAGAGGCGCCCCCGGACCTTGCGTCCAGGAGGCGCTGTCGAGGAGGAAGGCGACGGCGGCGCCGCTGCGCTGGCGCATCTTCGCGGCCACGGCGGCCTGTTCCTCGTCCAGGTCGCCGAAGAAGGCGACCAGCAGACCCTCGTTGCCGCCGCGCAGGACGTCGTAGGCGGCGGAGAGCGTGTACGCGTCGGAGTGGTCGACGACCGCGAGCGTGTCCATCATCAGGCCCGCCGCGTCCGCCGACTCCTGCCCCGCGCCCGCGAAGCCGTCCGTGCCCTCGCCCGGCACCGCGTTGCCCGTGTCGGTCAGCAGGCGGACGGAGAAGCTCCGTTCGAGCATGTGGACCAGGGCGGAGGCCGTGCCCGACACCGCCCACTCGAACGCCGAGCCGGGGCCCGCGCCCTGGAAGGCCACCGCGCGCGTGTCGAGCAGCACCGTGCAGCGGGCCCGCTGCGGCTGCTCCTCGCGGCGCACCATCAGCTCGCCGTACCGGGCCGTCGAACGCCAGTGGACGCGGCGCAGATCGTCCCCGTAGCGGTACCCGCGCGGGATCACGTCGTCCTCGCCGGCCAGGGCGAGCGAGCGCTGCCGCCCGTCCCCGTACCCCTTGGCCTCGCCCGTCAGCCGCACCGGCGGCAAGGGCTCCACGCGCGGGATCACCGTGAGGGTGTCGTACGTGGAGAAGGACCGGGTCAGCTCGCACATGCCGAAGGGGTCGGTCAGGCGCAGTTGCAGCGGGCCCAGCGGGTAGCGGCCGCGCAGGTCGGAGCGGACCCGGTAGGACACCTCGCGGCGCCCGCCCGCCTCGACCCGGTCCAGGACGAAGCGGGGCCGGGGCCCGAGCACGTACGGCACCCGGTCCTGGAGCATCAGCAGACCCGTGGGCAGCCGCGAGATGTTGTCCATCCGCAGGTGGACCCGGGCCTCGGAACCGGCGGGCACGCGCGCGGGGGAGAGGCGGCGGCTGCCCGCGACCCGGTAGCGGGTGCGGTACAGGACGCCCGCGCAGACCAGCGGCAGCGCCGCGAGCAGCAGACCGACCCGGAGCAGATCGCTCTGGCCGAGGACGTACGCGCAGACCGCCGCCGCGACCCCGGCCGCGAGGAAGGAGCGGCCGCGCGTGGTCAGCCCGGCGAGGGCGGTGCGCAGGCCGCTCTTGTCGCCCTTGTCGTTCGTCGCGCCGTCACCGCCCGTGGAACCGCCCCCAGGGTCCGGCGCCGGATACCCCCCTGCCGTCATCACAGCCCCCGGGCGCCGGGCGGCTGCTGGCCGTAGATCGGGGGACGGGCGGGGTAGCCGGGCGCGCGCGTGTCGGCCGCCGGGACCGGGGTGTGCTGCAGGATGTCCAGGACGACCTGCTCGGCCGTGCGCCGGTTCAACTGGGCCTGTGCGGTGGGCAGCAGACGGTGCGCCAGGACCGCGACGGCCAGCGCCTGCACATCGTCCGGCAGCGCGTAGTCCCGGCCGCTGAGCGCCGCCGACGCCTTGGCCGCGCGCAGCAGGTGCAGCGTCGCGCGCGGGGACGCGCCGAGTCTGAGGTCCGGGTGGGTGCGCGTGGCGGCGACCAGATCGACCGCGTAGCGCCGCACCGCCTCGGCGACGTGGACCGTGCGCACCGCGTCGACCAGCTTCACGATGTCGTGCGCGTGCGCCACCGGCTGGAGGTCGTCCAGGGGCGAGGCGCCGCCGTGCACGTCGAGCATCTGCAGCTCGGCCTCCGGGTGCGGGTAGCCGATGGAGACGCGGGCCATGAAGCGGTCGCGCTGCGCCTCGGGCAGCGGGTAGGTGCCCTCCATCTCGACCGGGTTCTGCGTCGCCACCACCATGAAGGGGCTGGGCAGTTCGTAGGTCTTGCCGTCGATGGTGACCTGGCGCTCCTCCATGGACTCCAGGAGCGCCGACTGGGTCTTGGGCGAGGCGCGGTTGATCTCGTCGCCGATCACGATCTGCGCGAAGATCGCCCCCGGCTTGAACTCGAAGTCCCGGCGCTGCTGGTCCCAGATCGACACCCCGGTGATGTCCGAGGGCAGCAGGTCCGGCGTGAACTGGATGCGCCGCACCGAGCAGTCGATGGAGCGCGCCAGCGCCTTGGCGAGCATGGTCTTGCCGACGCCCGGCACATCCTCGATGAGGAGGTGCCCCTCGGCCAGCAGTACTGTCAGCGAAAGCCGTACGACCTCCGGCTTGCCCTCGATCACACCCTCCACCGACTGGCGCACACGCTCCGCGGTGGTGGTCAGATCAGTGAGGCTCGCTCGATCGTCATAGGTCGTCACCCGGCCCTCCTCGGCCCGTACTTTCCGGGCCGACGCTCTGCGATGCGGACCGGCCCACCCCGAAACACGGACACCACGCGCGAAAAGTTCCGAGGCTCGCGCGAGGTGTCACACCCGCATTCTTGTTGGCGTTACCGGTTCGTGTCACTCGCCTGTGGACAACTGGCCGCGATATGTCGGGTTTCAGCGGGGCGTGATCTCCCGCAGTCGCCCCGTCTTCACGTCGAAGACGAAACCGCGCACGTCATCGGTGTGCAGCAGGAAGGGGGAGGTGCGCACCTTCTCGATGGACTGGCGGACGTCCTGGTCCACGTCGCGGAACCCCTCGACGGCCCACGTCGGGCGCTGGCCGACCTCCAGTTCGAGGTCGTTGCGGAAGTCCTCGCTGAGCCCTTCGAGGCCGCAGCCGCTGTGGTGGATGAGGACCACGCTGCGGGTGCCGAGGGCGCGCTGGCTGATGGTGAGGGAGCGGATCACGTCGTCGGTGACGACACCGCCCGCGTTGCGGATGGTGTGGCAGTCACCGAGCTCCAGGCCGAGGGCGGCGTGCAGGTCGAGACGGGCGTCCATACAGGCGACGACGGCGACGCGCAGGACGGGGCGCGCGTCCATGCCGGGGTCGGTGAAGGCGTCGGCGTACCGCGCGTTCGACTCGACGAGACGGTCGGTCACGGACCCTTCGGCGGTCACGGCGTCATCGGTGGGGCGAGAAGCGGAGGTCGTCATGGTGACGACGGTAATGGGCCGAGGGGGCCGCGTCCCGCAGCGGGTGGCCACAAAGAACGGTGTCGTGCCCTGGTGTGAGGTAACCCACAGGGGCGTGCGGGCACCCGCCGAACGGGTGAAAAGGCGTGCTTCGGGGCATCCGCCGACGCGCCCGGCGACGCGCAGGCCGGTTGATTGACCGAGGGGCACCGTGGACTAAAGTGACGCCGAACCCCGAAAAATCGAAGCAACACGGAGATCCCGGCTCTGCCGGACGCTCCCCGCGTGCGCGGCGCGTACGTACGGCTCGGCCTCCTCCCGCTCGGGTCGGCCGGCGTCACTTCCCCGGCGCCGACGGACCACACTCCCCTTCACGAGCGGGCGGGGACCCGGCAGTGCGTGCGACCGCCGCCGGACCTGAGAGGGCCCCTTGAGTCAGCGACATGTCCCGGTGATGCTCCAGCGCTGCCTGGACCTGCTGGCCCCGGCCCTGGCCGAGCCCGGGGCGGTCGTCGTCGACTGCACCCTCGGGCTCGGCGGCCACAGCGAGGCCCTGCTCGCCACGTTCCCCTCCTGCCGCCTGGTCGCCCTCGACCGCGACAAGGAGGCGCTGCGCCTGTCCGGGGAGCGCCTCGCCCGCTTCGGCGACCGGGCCACCCTCGTGCACGCCGTCTACGACGAACTGCCCGAGGTCCTCGACCGCTTGCGGATCCCGCGCGTCCAGGGCGTCCTGTTCGACCTCGGCGTCTCCTCCATGCAGCTCGACGAGGCCGACCGCGGCTTCGCCTACGCCCAGGACGCGCCCCTGGACATGCGCATGGACCAGACGACGGGGATGAGCGCCGCCGAGGTCCTCAACACGTACCCGGCGGGCGATCTTGTGCGGATCCTGCGCCAGTACGGCGAGGAGAAGCAGGCCAAGCGCATCGTCTCGGCGATCGTGCGGGAGCGCGAGAAGGAGCCGTTCAGCAACAGCGCCCGGCTCGTCGAGCTGATCCGCGACGCCCTGCCGCAGGCCGCCAAGCGCACCGGCGGCAACCCGGCCAAGCGGACCTTCCAGGCCCTGCGCATCGAGGTCAACGGTGAGCTGAGCGTCCTTGAGCGGGCGATTCCGGCGGCCGTGTCGGCGCTCGCGGTCGGCGGCCGGATCGCCGTCCTGTCCTACCACTCGCTCGAGGACCGGCTCGTCAAGCAGGTCTTCGCGGCGGGCGCCGCCACCACGGCCCCGCCCGGACTGCCCGTCGTCCCCGAGCGCTACCAGCCCCGGCTCAAGCTGCTCACCCGCGGCGCCGAACTCCCCACGGAGGAAGAGGTCGCCGAGAACCGCCGGGCCGCACCGGCACGGCTGCGGGGTGCGCAGCGCATCCGCGAGGAGGTCGCCGAGTGAGCCACGCGCGCGTGGAGAAGCGGTCATGACCGCGAGGAGCGGTCCGGACGACGCGAGGCACCCCAAGGGCAGAGGCCCCGGGGGTGCCAAGGGCTCCACGGGCGCCAAGGGCGCCGGGAGGCCGAAGAAGGCGGCGCCGCCCCCGCGCGGGCGCGCGCCCCGTCTCACACGGCTCGTCCCGGTCTCCCCGTCCGGCGGCGCCCAGGCCGCCCGGGCCCCGTTCGTCCTCCTCGTCGTGCTGCTGCTCGGCGGCGGCCTCATCACCCTGCTCGTCCTGAACTCCTCGCTCAACGAAGGATCGTTCAAGCTCAGCCGGCTCAAGAAGCAGACCACCGAGCTGACCGACGACGAGCAGCAGCTCCAGCGCGACGTCGACTCCTACTCGGCGCCCGACGCCCTCCAGCGCCGCGCCCGTGAGCTCGGCATGGTCCCGGGCGGCGACCCCGCCTTCCTCGACCCGGACGGCACGGTGCGCGGCGTGCCGAAGAAGGCCGCGTACTCCGTGCCGCTGTACCAGCAGGCGCCCGCGGTCCCGCTCCCGGCCACGCCGCCCCCTTCGACGGCGCCCGTCGCGACGGCCCCCGCTCCTTCGAACCCCGGCAGGTGACGCCATGACCGACAGGGAGCCCCCGCGCCGCCGTGTGCCAGGACCCGCGCGCGGCGGCGGCACATCGCCCCGCCCGGCCCCGCAGCGGCGCCCCGGGACCGGCGGGCGCCCCGCCGCACGGCGCCCGCGCCCCTCGTCCGCCAAGGACCGCGCACCACTGCGCCTGGGCAGCCCCCGCCCCCGTCTGCGGATGGTGAGCCTGGGCCTCACGCTCGTCCTCATGGTCTTCGTCGTCCGGCTCCTCCAGGTCCAGGGCGTCGACGCGAGCGCGTACGCCGCGCGGGCCGAGCTGAACCGGTACGTCAGCCACACCATCGCCGCCGAGCGCGGCGGCATCACCGACCGCCGCGGCGTCTCGCTCGCGACCAGCGTGGACGCGTACGACATCACCGCGGACCCCACCCTGTTCACCGAGAAGGCCACCGGGGTCAAGGACGCCCCCGAGCAGGCGGCGGCGCTCCTCGCGCCGATCGTCGACGGTGACGCGGAGGAGATCGCGAAGAAGCTGCGGACCGAGAAGACCCGGTACGTGCGCCTCGCCACCCGGCAGACGCCGCAGGTCTGGAAGCAGATCAAGGACCTCAGGTCGACGCTGAACGACAAGGCCAACGCCGAGGGCCGCGAGGCCAGCGTCCTCTCCGGCGTCCTCGCCGACCCCAGCAGCAAGCGCGTCTATCCGAACGGGGACCTCGGCGCCGGGATACTGGGCTGGGTCAACGCCGACGGCAAGGGCGGCGGCGGGATCGAGCAGCAGCTCGACAAGGAGCTCGCGGGCAAGAACGGCAAGATCCGCTACGCCCAGTCGGGCGGGCAGCAGGTGCCGACCGCGGGCAGCACCGAGCAGCCCGCCGTGGCCGGCTCCGACGTCGAGCTGACCATCGACCGCGACATCCAGTGGGCCGCGCAGAACGCGATCACCGAGCAGGTGCGCAAGTCCGGCGCCGACCGCGGCTACGTCATAGTGCAGGACACCCGCACCGGCGAGGTCCTGGCCATGGCCAACGCGCCCGGCTTCGACCCCAACGACCTCTCGGACGCCAGCCCGGCGGCGCTCGGCAACGCCGCGCTGCAGGACGCGTACGAGCCCGGGTCCACCGCCAAGGTCATGTCGATGGCGGCGATCCTGCAGGAGAACGCGGCCACGCCCCTGACCCACGTCACCGTGCCCAACCGGCTGCACCGCGGCGACCGGCTCTTCCAGGACGACATCGACCACGAGACCTGGCACCTCACGCTCAACGGCGTGCTCGCCAAGTCCAGCAACATCGGCACGATCCTCGCCACCGGCGAACTCGGCAGAACACAGCCGCAGGCCAACCGGGTGCTCCACTCGTACCTGCGCAAGTTCGGCATCGGGGAGCCGAGCGGTCTCGGCTTCCCCGGCGAGACCTCCGGCATCCTCGCCCCTGCGAACAAGTGGTCGACGTCGCAGCAGTACACGATCCCGTTCGGGCAGGGCTTCTCCATCAACGCCATGCAGGCGGCCTCCGTCTACTCGACCATCGCCAACGACGGCGTACGGATCGAACCGACGCTGGTGCGCGGCGCGAAGGACCCCGACGGCCGGTTCCGGCCCGCGCCCCGGCCGAAGGAGACCCGGGTCGTGAGCGCGAAGACGGCGAGGACGGTCGCCAGGATGCTGGAGTCCGTCGTCGACGACGAGGAGGGCACCGGCACCAAGGCACGCATCCCCGGCTACCGCGTCGCGGGCAAGACCGGTACGGCCAACCGCGTGGATCCGGCCACCGGCCGCTACAAGGGGTACACGTCGTCCTTCGCCGGGTTCGCGCCCGCCGACAAGCCGCGGATCACCGTCTACTGCGCCATCCAGAACGCCACGAAGGGCAGTTACTTCGGCGGCCAGATCTGCGGCCCCATCTACAAGCAGGTCATGGAGTTCGCCCTGAAGACCCTCCAAGTACCGCCCACGGGCGCCAAGTCCGCCCGGCTGCCCGTCACGTTCGAGCCATGACGGCCGGGAACCACCGTGTCCATGATCACTTCACCCCGCGACGACACCAGAAGAGCCCGTGACAACCATCACCCCGGACTCCGGGAACCAGCCCCCGCCACGCCCCTCGCTTCGCTCCGAGAGGGGTGCGCCCGGTACGCTCACCGCCGTGCCACACGCTGATCAGTCCCAAACCACCCAGAAGGGCGCACCCGTGACATACCCCGGGCCGCCGCGGCCGGTCGAGGTCTCCGCCACACCCCTCGCGGAACTGGCAGATCAGCTAGGTGTCCCCGCACCCCGGGCCACCGACGCGGGCGGGAACGCCCCGAGCGTCTCCGGCATCACCCACGACTCCCGCGCGGTACGCCCCGGCGACCTGTACGCGGCCCTGCCGGGCGCCCGCGCGCACGGCGCCGACTACGCGGCCCAGGCCGCCACCCTCGGCGCGGTCGCCGCGCTCACCGACCCGGCCGGCGCCGACCGCGTCGCCGAGGCCGGGCTCGTCCCGCTCGTCGTGGACAACCCGCGCGCGCGGATGGGCGAACTGGCCGCCACCATCTACGGCCACCCGGGCAAGGACCTACTCCAGCTCGGCATCACCGGCACGTCCGGCAAGACCACCACCGCGTACCTCGTCGAGGGCGGTCTGAAGTCGGTCCGCTCCACCGGGCTCATCGGCACGGTCGAGATGCGCATCGGCGACGAGCGCATCAAGTCCGAGCGGACCACGCCCGAAGCCACCGACCTCCAGGCGCTGTTCGCCGTCATGCGCGAGCGCGGCGTCGACGCCGTCGCCATGGAGGTCTCCAGCCACGCCCTCGTGCTCGGCCGGGTCGACGGCTGCGTCTTCGACGTCGGCGTCTTCACCAACCTCAGCCCGGAGCACATGGAGTTCCACTCCGACATGGAGGACTACTTCCGGGCCAAGGCGCAGTTGTTCACACGCGCACGCAGCAAACAGGGCGTCGTGAACTTCGACGACGAGTACGGGCGCCGGCTCGTCCGGGAGTCCGAGGTCCCGGTCGTGACCTTCTCGGCGGAGGGGCACCCCGACGCCGACTGGCGGGCCGAGGACGTCGAAGTGGGGCCGCTCGGCTCCACGTTGACCGTCGTGAGCCCCAAGGGCGAGCGGATCGCCGCCAAGGCGCCGCTCCCCGGCGCCTTCAACGTCGCGAACACCCTCGCCGCGATCGTCACCCTCGCCGTCGCCGGGATCGACCCGCAGACCGCCGCCGACGGCATCGCCGCCGTCCCCGGGGTCCCGGGCCGCCTGGAGCGGGTGGACGCGGGCCAGGACTACCTCGCCGTCGTCGACTACGCGCACAAGACCGACGCCGTCGAGTCCGTCCTGCGGGCCCTGCGCAAGGTCACCGAGAACAAGCTGCACATCGTGCTCGGCTGCGGCGGCGACCGGGACAGGACCAAGCGGATGCCGATGGGCGCCGCCGCCGCGCGGTTCGCCGACACGGCCATCCTCACCTCCGACAACCCGCGCTCCGAGGACCCCCTCGCGATCCTCGCCACGATGCTGGCCGGCGCCGCCGACGTGCCCGCCCACGAGCGCGGCGAGGTCGCCGTGTTCGAGGACCGGGCCGCCGCCATCGCCGCCGCCGTCGCACGCGCCCGGCCCGGCGACACGGTGCTCGTCGCGGGCAAGGGCCACGAGCAGGGCCAGGACATCGCCGGGGTGGTGCGTCCCTTCGACGACCGCCAGGTGCTTCGCGAAGCCATCGAGCAAACCCAGGGATGAAGTTGTGATCGCCCTCTCCCTCGCCGAGATCGCCTCTGCTGTCGGCGGGCAGACCTATGACATACCGGACGAACAGGTCCGGGTCACCGGGCCGGTCGTCATCGACTCGCGCAAGGTCGAGACCGGCAGCCTGTTCGCCGCGTTCGCCGGCGAACGCGTGGACGGCCACGACTACGCGCGCGAGGTCGTCGACAAGGGAGCGGCCGCCGTCCTGGCGTCCCGCCCCGTCGGCGTGCCCGCCATCGTCGTCGACGACGTGAAGGCGGCGCTCGGCGCGCTCGCCCAGCACGTCGTCGAGCGGCTCGGCGCCACCCTCGTCGCGCTGACCGGCTCGGCCGGCAAGACCAGCACCAAGGACCTCATCGCCCAGGTGCTCAGCCGCAAGGCGCCCACCGTCTTCACGCCGGGCTCGTTCAACAACGAGATCGGCCTGCCGCTCACCGCCCTGTCCGCCACCGACGAGACGAAGTTCCTCGTCCTGGAGATGGGCGCCCGCGGCAAGGGCCACATCCGGTACCTGACGGGCCTCACGCCCCCGCGCGTCGGCGTCGTCCTCAACGTCGGCAGCGCCCACATCGGCGAGTTCGGCGGCAAGCAGCAGATCGCGGAAGCGAAGGGTGAGCTGGTCGAGTCGCTCCCCGCCGACGGCACCGCGGTCCTCAACGCCGACGACCCGCTCGTCCGGGCCATGGAGTCCCGTACGAAGGCCAAGGTGCTCCTCTTCGGAGAGAGCGACGAAGCCGACGTACGTGCCGAGAATGTCCGGCTCACGGAGAACGGGCAGCCCGCCTTCGACCTCCACACACCCTCCGGGTGCAGCGAAGTGACCTTGCGCCTGTACGGTGAGCACCACGTGTCGAACGCGCTCGCCGCGGCCGCCGTCGCCCATGACCTTGGCATGTCCGCCTCGGAGATCGCGCTCGCGCTCTCCGAGGCTGGCTCCCTGTCCCGCTGGCGGATGGAGGTCACCGAGCGTCCGGACGGCGTCACGATCGTCAACGACGCCTACAACGCGAACCCCGAGTCCATGCGAGCCGCCCTGCGCGCGCTCGTGGCAATGGGCGAGGCCCGGCGGGCAACGGGGGGTCGTACGTGGGCGGTGCTCGGGCACATGGCCGAGCTGGGCGACGAGTCGCTGGCCGAGCACGACGCGGTCGGACGGCTCGCCGTCCGGCTCAACGTCAGCAAGCTCGTGGCAGTCGGGGGCAGGGAAGCGTCCTGGTTGCGACTGGGCGCCTACAACGAGGGTTCGTGGGGTGAGGAGTCGGTGCACGTGTCCGACGCACAGGCGGCGGTCGACCTGTTGCGCAGCGAGCTGCGCCCGGGTGACGTCGTGCTCGTGAAGGCATCCAGGTCGGTGGGCCTGGAGAGCGTGGCACAGGCGCTGCTCGAGGGCGAGGTCGATGCCCGATGATGAAGCAGATCCTCTTCGCGGGCGTCATCGGTCTGTTCCTGACGCTGGTCGGCACCCCCCTGCTGATCAAGCTCCTGGCGCGCAAGGGCTACGGCCAGTACATCCGTGACGACGGCCCGCGCGAGCACCACAGCAAGCGCGGTACACCGACCATGGGTGGTATCGCCTTCATCCTGGCGACCCTCATCGCGTACTTCCTGTCCAAGCTGATCACCGGCGCGTCCCCGACCCTGTCGGGTCTCCTCGTGCTCGGCCTGATGGCGGGCATGGGCCTGGTCGGCTTCCTCGACGACTACATCAAGATCGTCAAGCGCCGTTCGCTCGGTCTGCGGGCCAAGGCGAAGATGGCCGGACAGCTGATCGTCGGCATCGCCTTCGCGGTCCTGTCCCTGCAGTTCGCGGACGCCAGGGGGCAGACCCCGGCCTCGACCCGGCTCTCCTTCGTGGAGGACTTCGGCTGGACGATCGGCCCGGTGCTCTTCGTCGTCTGGGCGCTGTTCATGATCCTCGCGATGTCGAACGGCGTGAACCTCACCGACGGCCTCGACGGCCTCGCCACCGGCGCCTCCGTGATGGTCTTCGGCGCCTACACCTTCATCGGCGTCTGGCAGTTCCAGGAGTCCTGCGCCAACGCGCAGACCCTCACCAACCCAGCCGCGTGTTTCGAGGTCAGAGACCCACTCGACCTGGCCGTCGTCGCCTCCGCCCTCATGGGCGCCTGCTTCGGCTTCCTGTGGTGGAACACCTCGCCCGCCAAGATCTTCATGGGTGACACCGGCTCCCTCGCCCTCGGCGGCGCCCTCGCGGGTCTCGCGATCTGCTCGCGCACCGAACTGCTGCTCGCCCTGCTCGGCGGCCTCTTCGTGATGATCACCATGTCCGTGGTCATCCAGGTCGGCTCCTTCAAGCTCACCGGCAAGCGTGTCTTCCGCATGGCGCCACTCCAGCACCACTTCGAACTCAAGGGGTGGTCCGAAGTCCTTGTCGTGGTCCGCTTCTGGATCATCCAGGGCATGTGCGTGATCGTCGGACTCGGCCTCTTCTACGCAGGATGGGCAGCCAAGAAGTGACATCTGGTCAGGGTTCCTGGCAGGGGACGACCATCACCGTCGCCGGTCTCGGCGTGAGCGGCCTCAGCGCCGCCCGCGCCCTGGCCGGCCTCGGCGCGTCGGTCACCGTCGTGGACGGCGGCGACGGCCCCGCCCAGCGCGAAAAAGCGGCGCTTCTTGAAGAGGAGGGCATTTCCGTACGCCTCGGGGATGCCGAGACGCTGCCCGAGGGCACCGAACTCGTCGTCACCTCGCCGGGCTGGAAGCCGACCTCGCCCCTGTTCGCTGCCGCCGCAGAGGCGGGCGTGGACGTCATCGGCGACGTCGAGCTCGCCTGGCGCCTGCGCGGCCCCGACGCGGCGCCCTGGCTCGCCATCACCGGCACCAACGGCAAGACCACCACGACGCAGATGCTCGCCTCGATCCTGACGGCGGCGGGCAAGCGCACGGCCGCCGTCGGCAACATCGGCACCCCGATCATCGACGTGGTTCTCGAAGGGGACGACGCCTACGACGTCCTCGCCGTCGAGCTGTCCTCCTACCAACTGCACTGGGCGCCCTCCCTGCGCGCCCACTCCGCGGCCGTCCTCAACCTCGCGCCCGACCACCTCGACTGGCACGGCTCCATGGAGGCGTACGCCGCCGACAAGGGCCGGATTTACGAAGGCAACCAGGTCGCCTGCGTCTACAACACCGCCGACAAGGCCACCGAGGACCTCGTCCGCGAGGCCGACGTCGAGGAGGGCTGCCGCGCCATCGGCTTCACCCTCTCCACACCCGGCCCCTCCGAGCTGGGCGTCGTCGAGGGCATCCTCGTCGACCGGGCCTTCGTCGAGGACCGGCAGAAGAACGCCCAGGAGCTGGCCGAGGTCGCCGACGTGACCCCGCCGGCCCCGCACAACATCGCCAACGCCCTCGCGGCGGCGGCCCTCGCCCGCGCCTACGGCGTCGAACCCGCCGCCGTCCGCGACGGGCTGCGCGCCTTCACCCCGGACGCCCACCGCATCGCCCACGTCGCCGACGTCGACGGGGTGGCGTACGTGGACGACTCCAAGGCGACCAACACCCACGCCGCGCAGGCGTCGTTGGCCGCGTACGAGTCGATCGTGTGGATCGCGGGCGGGCTCGCCAAGGGAGCGACCTTCGACGAGCTGGTCGCGGGCGCCGCCGGGCGGCTTCGCGGCGTCGTCCTCATCGGCGCCGACCGGGCCCTGATCCGGGAAGCCCTGGAGCGACACGCCCCGGAAGTACCGGTCGTCGACCTCGACCGGACCGACACTGGGGCGATGTCCGCGGCGGTCCAGGAGGCGGCGCGGCTCGCCCGCCCGGGGGACACCGTCCTGATGGCCCCGGCCTGCGCGTCGATGGACATGTTCACGAACTACAACAAGCGTGGCGAGGCGTTCGCGGAAGCGGTCCGTGAACTGGGCGCCACCAGCGTCTGACGGTACCTTCGGGTGCCCGGTGACGCCGGGCACCCTCGGGAGGGGAACGTGGCAGCGCACCAGCGAACGTCGAACCGGTACCGGGGGAGCGGCCATGCCCGCTAGCAGCGCCGGAGCCACCAAGCGGCCCGCGGCCCCGCCGCGGCGCACCAGCCGCGTCTACCGGGCCCGCGTCAACCCCGTACGCCGCCTCTACACCCGGGCCCGCCGCGCCTGGGACCGGCCCCTCACCGCGTACTACCTGATCCTCGGCTCGGCCCTGCTCATCACCGGGCTCGGCCTGGTGATGGTCTACTCGGCGTCGATGATCACGGCCCTGCAGATGGGGCTGTCCTCCTCGTACTTCTTCCGCAAGCAGTTCGTCGCGGCCGTCCTCGGCGCGATCCTGCTCGTGCTCGCCATGCGGATGCCGGTCAAGCTCCACCGGGCCCTGGCCTACCCGATCCTCGCCGTCAGCGTCTTCCTGATGGTCCTGGTGCAGGTGCCGGGGATAGGGGTGTCGATCAACGGCAACCAGAACTGGATCTCGCTCGGCGGCCCCTTCATGCTCCAGCCCAGCGAGTTCGGCAAGCTGGCGCTGATCCTGTGGGGCGCCGACCTGCTCGCCCGCAAGCACGACAAGCGGCTCCTCACCCAGTGGAAGCACATGCTGGTGCCGCTCGTCCCGATGGCGTTCCTGCTGCTCGGCCTGATCATGCTCGGCGGTGACATGGGCACCGCGATCCTGCTCACCGCGATCCTGTTCGGCCTGCTGTGGATGGCGGGCGCCCCGACCAGGCTCTTCGTCGGCGTCCTCACGGTCGCGGGCCTGATCGGCGTCATGCTCATCAAGACCAGCCCCAACCGCATGGCCCGCCTCGCCTGCCTCGGCCGCTCCGACGCGGGCCCCGGCGACATGTGCTGGCAGGGACTGCACGGCATCTACGCCCTGGCCTCCGGCGGACTCTTCGGTTCCGGGCTCGGCGCCAGTGTGGAAAAATGGGGCCAACTGCCCGAAGCGCACACCGACTTCATCTTCGCCATCACCGGTGAGGAACTGGGCCTTTCAGGGACGCTGTCGGTGCTCGCCCTGTTCGCGGCTCTAGGCTATGCGGGTATCCGCGTGGCCGGACGCACGGAGGACCCCTTCGTGAGATATGCCGCGGGAGGCGTGACCACCTGGATCACGGCGCAGGCCGTGGTCAACATCGGTGCGGTGCTCGGCCTGTTGCCGATCGCCGGTGTCCCGCTCCCGCTGTTCTCGTACGGGGGGTCCGCGCTGCTGCCGACCATGTTCGCCGTGGGACTTCTGATCGCGTTCGCGCGGGACGAACCGGCGGCACGGGCGGCCCTCGCCATGCGGCAGCCACGGATGAGATGGAACACGATGCGACGGCGCGCCTCGGCGCGTACGTCCGGAGAGCGGTGAATTTCGGTGCATGTCGTACTCGCCGGTGGGGGGACCGCCGGCCACATCGAGCCGGCGCTCGCCCTCGCGGACGCCCTGCGCAGGCAGGACCCGACCGTGGGGATCACGGCCCTCGGCACGGAGCGCGGCCTGGAGACCCGTCTCGTACCGGAGCGCGGCTACGAGCTGGCGCTGATTCCCGCCGTCCCGCTGCCCCGCAAGCCCACCCCCGAGCTGATCACGGTGCCGGGGCGCCTTCGCGGCACCATCAAGGCCGCCGAGCAGGTCCTTGAGCGCACCAAGGCCGACTGCGTCGTCGGCTTCGGCGGCTACGTGGCGCTGCCCGGCTACCTCGCCGCCAAGCGCGCGGGCGTGCCGATCGTGGTGCACGAGGCGAACGCCCGGCCCGGCCTGGCCAACAAGATCGGCTCCCGGTACGCGGCGGGCGTCGCCGTCTCCACCCCGGACAGCAAGCTGCGCGACGCCCGCTACATCGGCATCCCGCTGCGCCGCACCATCGCCATGCTCGACCGCGCCGCCGTGCGCCCCGAGGCCCGCCACACCTTCGGCCTCGACCCCAACCTGCCGACGCTGCTCGTCTCCGGCGGCTCCCAGGGCGCCCGCCACCTCAACGAGGTCATCCAGCGCGTCGCCCCGCTGCTCCAGCAGGCCGGCATCCAGATCCTGCACGTGGTCGGCCCGAAGAACGAACTGCCACACGTACAGCAGATGCCGGGAATGCCCCCCTACATCCCGGTACCGTACGTGGACCGGATGGACCTCGCGTACGCCGCGGCCGACATGATGCTCTGCCGCGCGGGCGCGATGACCGTCGCCGAACTCTCCGCCGTCGGACTCCCGGCCGCCTACGTCCCGCTGCCCATCGGCAACGGCGAACAGCGGCTCAACGCCCAGCCGGTGGTCAAGGCCGGCGGCGGCCTGCTGGTCGACGACGCGGAGCTGAGCCCCGAGTGGGTCATGGGCAACGTCCTGCCCGTGCTCGCCGACCCGCACCGGCTGTACGAGATGTCCCGCGCCGCCTCCGAATTCGGCCGCAGGGACGCCGACGACCTGCTCGTCGGGATGGTGTACGAGGCGATCAACTCACGCCGCTGACGGCGTACGACACATGAGGCAGGGCAGCGTGGCCGGAGCGAGCACCGCGGACCGCGGCGAACGAGACGAGGCCGAGGCGTCCTCCGCGGGCCCCTCCGGCCCGCCGCCGCCCCGGCTGCGCCTGCCCCGCCTGCGCACACTCGTCGTGAGCGGCGTCCTGCTCGCGCTGATCGGCGCGGGCGTGGTCTGGGTCCTGTACGGATCGCAGTGGCTGCGCGTCGAGCGCGTCACCGCCTCCGGGACCGACGTCCTCACGCCCGGGCAGGTGCGCGAGGCCGCCGCGGTGCCGGTCGGCGCCCCGCTGGTCTCCGTCGACACCGGCGCCATCGAGGAGCGGATCCGGCGGAGCCTGCCCCGCGTCGACTCGGTGGACGTGGTGCGTTCCTGGCCGCATGGAATCGGGCTGAAAGTGACGGAACGCAAGCCGGTTCTCCTCATCGAGGACGCCGGAAATTCGGGCAAGTTCATCGAAGTCGACCATGAGGGTGTGCGTTTTGCGACGGTCGACAAAGCCCCGAAGGGCGTTCCCCGGCTGGAATTGACGCCGGATCAGGCGGGCGCCGCGGCGAGCCTGCGACGCTTCGGTACCGACCGTCTGCTCCGCGAGGCGGTCCGGGTCGCCGGGAACCTTCCGGCGGCCGTCGGGCGCGACACCCGTACCGTCAGGGTCCGTTCGTACGACGACATCTCGCTGGGGCTCACCGGCGGGCGCACCGTCGTCTGGGGAAGTGCCGAGAAGGGCGGCGCGAAGGGGCGCGTACTGCGCGGCCTCATGAAAGCAGCTCCAAAGGCTTCGCACTTCGACGTGAGTGTTCCCACCGCCCCTGCCTCGTCGGGGAGTTGACGCACATCAGCGCAGGCCAGCACCCTGGTTGGGCAGCGCTACGGCTGATCACATAGGGTGAAAAGAAAAACGGGAGGTTCGGCGTGTTCGTTGAACGGGCGCCACTTGTCGACTTAGTGTCAGGTTCGGAAGAGTCCAGGGAACAGACACACTGGTAACCCTAAACTTCACCGTTAGGGTTCGGGTCGGCAGTCGACTAGTAGTCCGGACCGTCCCCATTCGACATCAGTCGTCGCCTCGGCAGACACGAAGCGGCGACACGTAACTCGAGGCGAGAGGCCTTCGACGTGGCAGCACCGCAGAACTACCTCGCAGTCATCAAAGTCATCGGTGTCGGCGGCGGTGGTGTCAATGCCATCAACCGGATGATCGAGGTCGGTCTCAAGGGCGTCGAGTTCATCGCCATCAACACCGACGCGCAAGCCCTGTTGATGAGCGACGCGGACGTCAAGCTCGACGTCGGCCGTGAACTCACCCGCGGACTCGGCGCCGGAGCCAATCCGGCAGTCGGGCGCAAGGCGGCCGAGGACCACCGCGAGGAGATCGAGGAGGTCCTCAAGGGGGCCGACATGGTCTTCGTCACCGCCGGTGAGGGCGGCGGCACCGGCACCGGCGGCGCACCCGTCGTGGCCAACATCGCGCGCTCGCTCGGCGCCCTGACGATCGGCGTGGTCACCCGCCCGTTCACCTTCGAGGGGCGGCGCCGGGCGAACCAGGCGGAGGACGGCATCGCCGAACTCCGCGAAGAGGTCGACACCCTCATCGTCATCCCCAACGACCGGCTCCTGTCCATCTCGGACCGCCAGGTATCCGTCCTCGACGCCTTCAAGTCGGCGGACCAGGTCCTGCTCTCCGGTGTCCAGGGCATCACCGACCTCATCACCACCCCCGGCCTGATCAACCTCGACTTCGCCGACGTCAAGTCCGTGATGTCCGAGGCGGGTTCCGCGCTCATGGGCATCGGCTCGGCCCGCGGCGACGACCGCGCGGTGGCGGCCGCCGAGATGGCGATCTCCTCGCCGCTCCTCGAAGCCTCCATCGACGGCGCCCGCGGCGTCCTGCTCTCCATCTCCGGCGGCTCCGACCTCGGCCTGTTCGAGATCAACGAGGCGGCGCAACTGGTCAGCGAGGCCGCGCACCCCGAAGCCAACATCATCTTCGGTGCGGTCATCGACGACGCCCTCGGCGACGAGGTCCGGGTCACGGTCATCGCCGCCGGGTTCGACGGCGGCCAGCCCCCGGCCAAGCGGGACAACGTGATCGGCTCGTCAGCCGCCAAGCGCGAGGAACCCGCCCCCGCCTCCCGCCCGGCGCCGGCCCCCGAGCCCGCGCGCCCGGCCTTCGGCGGCCTCGGCAGCGTCACCCCGCGCGAGGAGCAGAAGCCGGAGCCGATCGAGGTGCCCGCCCCGGCGAGCGAGGCCCCCGCCGCGCCCGTCACCCCGCCCCACGTGCCGCGCCCGTCCTACCCGGACAGCCAGGCCGAGGAGCTGGACGTCCCGGACTTCCTGAAGTGACGTTCCTGACAGTGACCCACCCCGCGGGGGCGGTCCCGGGCCCGACGGGAACCGCACGACAGTGATAGGCCAGCGGGACGACGTGACCTCGGTCGGCGCTGTGACCTCTCCGGGTGGCGCGCACTTCGCCTTCACCGACCGGTGGGGCGGGGTGAGCGCCGCTCCGTACGAGGAGCTCAACCTCGGCGGCGCGGTCGGTGACGACCGCGCCGCCGTGCTGCGCAACCGGGAGCTGGCGGCGAAGGCGCTCGGCCTGGAGGCGACCCGGGTCGTCTGGATGAACCAGGTACACGGGCCCGACGTCGCCGTGGTGGACGGGCCCTGGGTCACGGAGGCCGACATTCCGCGGGTGGACGCGCTCGTCACCACCCGGCGCGGGCTCGCCCTCGCCGTCCTGACCGCGGACTGCACCCCGGTCCTCCTCGCCGACCCGGCCGCCGGGGTCGTCGCCGCCGCGCACGCGGGACGCCCCGGGATGGTCGCCGGGGTCGTGCCCGCCGCCGTCGAGGCGATGGTGAAGCTCGGCGCCGACCCCGCCCGGATCGTGGCCCGCACCGGACCCGCCGTCTGCGGAGGGTGCTACGAGGTGCCGGAGCGGATGCGCGCGGAGGTCGCCGAGGTGGAACCGGCCGCGTACGCCGTCACCCGCTGGGGCACTCCCGCCGTCGACGTGAGCGCCGGTGTGCACGCCCAACTGGAGCGGCTCGGAGTGCGCGACCGGGAGCAGTCGCCGGTCTGCACGCGGGAGTCGCACGACCACTTCTCGTACCGCCGCGACAGGACGACCGGTCGGCTCGCGGGCTATGTCTGGCTGGACTGATACGACATGACGGATATCCCTGACAATCAGGGCAACCAGGACCTCGCGGGACGCAAGGAAGAACTCGCGGCGAACCTGGCCAAGGTGGAGGAGCGCATCGCCGCCGCCTGCGCGGCGGCCGGCCGCAAGCGCGAGGAGGTGACCCTCATCGTGGTCACCAAGACCTACCCCGCGAGCGATGTGCGGATCCTCTCCGAACTCGGCGTGCGGCACGTCGCGGAGAACCGCGACCAGGACGCCGCCCCCAAGGCGAAGGAGTGCGCGGACCTGCCGCTCACCTGGCACTTCGTCGGCCAGTTGCAGACCAACAAGGTGCGTTCCGTGGTGGGTTATGCCGATATGGTGCAGTCCGTGGACCGGGCGAAGCTCGTCACGGCGCTCTCCAAGGAGGCCGAGCGGGCGGACCGCGAGCTGGGCTGCCTGATCCAGGTCGCGCTCGACGCGCAGGAGGACGGCCGGGGCGAGCGCGGGGGCGTCGGTCCGGGCGGCGTCGAGGAGTTGGCCGCGCGCGTGGCCGAGGCGCCGGGGCTGCGGCTCGACGGTCTGATGACCGTCGCGCCGCTCACGGGGGCCTACGCGGGCCGGCAACAGGCGGCGTTCGAACGGCTCATGGATTTGTCGACTGCCCTGCGCGCTTCCCGTCCGACTGCGAACATGGTGTCGGCAGGGATGAGTTCGGACCTCGAACAGGCCGTGGCGGCCGGAGCGACACATGTGCGCGTCGGTACGGCGGTACTCGGTGTCCGACCCAGGCTCGGGTAACGTCGCCAAGAAGTCGGACCACAGCAGAAAATATGGTCATTCTCGCTGATGGGCGGGGAGATCACGTGGATCGCGGGCAGCTTGGTTGACGTCAGCCGATCCACCACAGAGCGGAGGACTCAGAGCATGGCCGGCGCGATGCGCAAGATGGCGGTCTACCTCGGCCTCGTGGAGGACGATGGGTACGACGGCCGGGGGTTCGACCCCGACGACGACTTCGAACCCGAGCTCGACCCGGAGCCCGAGCGTGACCGGCGACGCCATGAGCCGTCGCATCAGTCACACAACTCCCGCGCCCCGGAAACGGACGAATCGGTGCGAGTCGTACAGCCGCCCGCACAGCGCGAGCCAGCGCGCCAGCCCGCTTCGCTCGCCGCTGAATCCGGACGTCCGGCGCGAATCGCCCCCGTGGCATCCATCACACCTGAACGACAGAGCCTGGAGAAGAACGCACCGGTGATCATGCCCAAGGTCGTGTCCGAGCGGGAGCCCTACCGCATCACCACACTGCACCCCCGGACGTACAACGAGGCCCGTACCATCGGGGAACACTTCCGCGAGGGCACTCCGGTGATCATGAATCTGACCGAGATGGACGACACCGACGCGAAGCGACTTGTCGACTTTGCCGCCGGTCTCGTCTTCGGCCTGCACGGGAGCATCGAGCGGGTGACGCAGAAGGTGTTCCTGTTGTCTCCTGCTAACGTCGATGTCACGGCGGAGGACAAGGCCCGTATCGCAGAGGGTGGGTTCTTCAACCAGAGCTGAGACGCAACACCGGTTCAACACGACTGGCCGGCCAGTCACGAGGCACGAGCAACAGGGGAGAGGGAACCGCCGACATGGGCGTGTTTTTGGATGTGGTCTACATCGCGCTGATGTGTTTCCTCATCGTGCTGATCTTCCGGCTGGTCATGGATTACGTGTTCCAGTTCGCCCGCTCGTGGCAACCCGGCAAGGCGATGGTGGTGGTCCTCGAGGCCACCTACACTGTCACTGATCCACCGCTCAAGCTTCTGCGGCGGTTCATCCCGCCGCTGCGTCTCGGGGGCGTGGCGCTCGACCTGTCCTTCTTCGTACTGATGATCATCGTCTACATCCTGATCTCCGTCGTGAGCCGGCTGTGAACGATACGGTCTTGCCGAATGCCGACGACTACGTTGAGGTGAAGAGATGCCGTTGACCCCCGAGGACGTGCGGAACAAGCAGTTCACGACCGTCCGCCTCCGAGAAGGCTATGACGAGGACGAGGTCGATGCCTTCCTCGACGAGGTCGAAGCCGAACTGACCCGCCTGCTCCGCGAGAACGAGGACCTGCGCGCCAAGCTGGCCGCGGCCACCCGCGCCGCCGCGCAGAACCAGCAGCAGGGCGGAATGCGCAAGGGCCCCGGTGGCCCCGAGGGCCAGGGCGGCCCGCAGGACCAGCAGGGACATCAGCAGGGTCCCCCGCAGGGCATGCGAGGTCCCGGCCAGCCGGTGCCCGCCGGCATATCGGGCCCGCCGCAGCAGCAGATGGGCGGCCCCATGGGTGGGCCCCCGCAGCTGCCGAGCGGTGCCCCGCAGCTCCCGGCCGGTCCCGGTGGACACGGGCCGCAGGGACCGGGTGGCCCGCAGGGTCCCGGTCCGATGGGCCAGGGCCCCATGGGCCAGGGTCCGATGCAGGGCCAGATGGGCGGCCAGCCGCAGCTGGGCGGACCGATGGGCGGCCCCATGGGCGGTCACGGCGGTCCTCCGCAGATGCAGCAGCCCGGCCAGGGCGGTCCCGGTGGCGACAGCGCCGCGCGTGTCCTCTCCCTCGCCCAGCAGACCGCCGACCAGGCGATCGCCGAGGCGCGTTCCGAGGCCAACAAGATCGTCGGTGAGGCCCGCAGCCGCGCCGAGGGTCTGGAGCGGGACGCCCGTGCCAAGGCCGACGCCCTGGAGCGGGACGCGCAGGAGAAGCACCGCGTCGCGATGGGCTCCTTGGAGTCCGCCCGCGCCACCCTGGAGCGCAAGGTCGAGGACCTGCGCGGCTTCGAGCGCGAGTACCGTACGCGCCTGAAGTCCTACCTCGAGTCGCAGCTGCGCCAGCTGGAGACCCAGGCGGACGACTCGCTCGCCCCGCCGCGGACCCCGGCGACCGCCTCGCTGCCGCCGTCCCCGGCGCCCTCCATGGCCCCGGCCGGCGCGGGTGCGCCGTCCTACGGCGGTGGGCAGGGCATGGGCGGCAACCAGCAGAGCGGTGGTCCCTCCTACGGGGGTGGCCAGCAGCAGATGTCGCCCGCGATGACCCAGCCGATGGCACCGGTGCGGCCGCAGGCGCCGCAGCCGATGCAGCAGGCGCCCTCGCCGATGCGTGGGTTCCTCATCGACGAGGACGACAACTAAGCGCTCCGCGCCTGTACAGCAGGCGTCGGCGTTCATTCAGGCCGCGGCCCGGATCGTATTCACGATCCGGGCCGCGGCCTTTACCGTCCTGGAAATCGCTGGTGGGGGTTGCTGGGCGGCCGCTACTGTGCGGGGAGCGCCGGGGCGCGTAGCGCAGTGGGTTGTCGCGCCTTCACCGCATGTGGGAGGACGCCGGTTCGAATCCGGCCCGCCCCGGCGCGTCCGCTGTCAGCCGGTCGGAAGACCGAAGGGGTCGGCCCCCGCCGGAGACGCTCCGGCGGGGGCCGACCCCTTCGCGGGTGAGCCGTAGCAGGTGACCGTTATGCCTTGCGGAGGCGGAACGTCAAGGACAGGCCCTCGTCCGTGAACGGAGTGCCGTACGTGTCGTTGGCCTCGCCCTGGGCGAAGTCCGTTGCCAGGACCTCGTCCGCGATCAGGGGCGTGTGCTCGGTCAGGGCCGAGATCACCGCCGGGTCCGTCGACGTCCAGCGCAGGGCGATGCGGTCCGCGACGTCCAGGCCGCTGTTCTTGCGGGCCTCCTGGATCAGCCGGATCGCGTCACGGGCCAGGCCCGCCTGGCGCAGCTCCTCGGTCAGCTCCAGGTCGAGGGCGACCGTCGCACCGGAGTCCGACGCCACCGACCAGCCCTCGCGCGGGGTCTCGGTGATGATGACCTCGTCCGGGGCGAGGGTGATCGTCTCGCCGTCGACCTCGACCGACGCCGTGCCCTCGCGCAGGGCGAGGGAGAGCGCCGCCGCGTCCGCCGCCGCGACCGCCTTGGCCACGTCCTGGACGCGCTTGCCGAACCGCTTGCCGAGCGCCCGGAAGTTCGCCTTGGCCGTCGTGTCGACCAGCGAGCCGCCGACCTCCGCCAGCGTGGCGAGCGAGGTGACGTTCAGCTCCTCCGTGATCTGCGCGCGCAGCTCGTCGGAGAGCGCCTCGAAGCCGGACGCGGCGATGAGCGCGCGGGAGAGCGGCTGGCGGGTCTTGACGCCCGACTCCGCGCGCGTGGCGCGGCCCAGCTCCACGAGGCGGCGCACGAGCGCCATCTGCGTCGACAGGGTCGGGTCGATCGCCGAGCGGTCGGCCTCGGGCCAGGAGGAGAGGTGGACCGACTCGGGCGCGTCCGGGGTGACCGGGACGACCAGGTCCTGCCAGACCCGCTCGGTGATGAACGGGGTCAGCGGCGCCATCAGCTGGGTCACGGTGACGACCACGTCGTGCAGGGTGCGCAGCGCGGCCTTGTCGCCCTGCCAGAAGCGGCGGCGCGAGCGGCGCACGTACCAGTTCGACAGGTCGTCGACGAACGCGGACAGGAGCTTGCCGGCGCGCTGGGTGTCGTAGGCCTCCAGGGCCTGGGTGACGTCGTCGGTGAGCTGGTGCAGCTCGGACAGGAGCCAGCGGTCCAGGACGGTGCGCTCGGCCGGGGCCGGGTCCGCCGCGCTGGGCGCCCACTGCGACGTCCGGGCGTACAGGGCCTGGAAGGCGACGGTGTTCCAGTACGTGAGGAGGGTTTTACGTACCACCTCCTGGATCGTGCCGTGGCCGACGCGGCGGGCCGCCCACGGGGAGCCGCCGGCCGCCATGAACCAGCGCACCGCGTCGGCGCCGTGCTGGTCCATGAGCGGGATCGGCTGGAGGATGTTGCCCAGGTGCTTGGACATCTTCCGGCCGTCCTCGGCGAGGATGTGGCCCAGGCAGACCACGTTCTCGTAACTGGACCTGTCGAAGACCAGGGTGCCGACGGCCATCAGCGTGTAGAACCAGCCGCGCGTCTGGTCGATCGCCTCGGAGATGAACTGCGCGGGGTAGCGCGCCTCGAACAGCTCCTTGTTCTTGTACGGGTAGCCCCACTGCGCGAACGGCATCGAGCCCGAGTCGTACCAGGCGTCGATGACCTCGGGCACGCGCACGGCCGTGTGGCCGCAGCCCTCGGCGGTGCAGGGGAAGGTGACGTCGTCGATGTACGGGCGGTGCGGGTCGAGATCCGACTGGTCGGTGCCGCTGAGCCGCGACAGCTCCTCGCGGGAGCCGACGCAGGTGAGGTGGCCGTCCTCGCAGCGCCAGATCGGCAGCGGGGTGCCCCAGTAGCGGTTGCGGGAGAGCGCCCAGTCGATGTTGTTCTGCAGCCAGTCGCCGAAGCGGCCGTGCTTCACGCTGCCCGGGAACCAGTTGGTCTTCTCGTTCTCCTGGAGGAGACGGTCCTTGACCGCGGTCGTGCGGATGTACCAGGACGGCTGCGCGTAGTACAGCAGCGCCGTGTGGCAGCGCCAGCAGTGTGGGTAGCTGTGCTCGTACGGCAGGTGCTTGAAGAGCAGGCCGCGGTTCTTCAGGTCCTCGGTGAGCGCCTCGTCGGCCTTCTTGAAGAAGACGCCGCCGACGAGGGGGACCTCCTCCTCGAAGGTGCCGTCGGGGCGGACCGGGTTGACGACGGGGAGGCCGTACGCGCGGCAGACCTTGAGGTCGTCCTCACCGAAGGCGGGGGACTGGTGGACCAGACCCGTACCGTCCTCGGTCGTCACGTACTCGGCGTTGACGACGTAGTGCGCCTCGGCCGGGAACTCCACCAGCTCGAAGGGGCGCTGGTACGTCCAGCGCTCCATGTCGGCACCGGTGTACGACTCACCGGTCACCTCCCAGCCCTCGCCGAGCGCCTTCTCCACCAGCTGCTCGGCGACGACGAGCTTCTCCTGGCCGTCGCTGACGACGACGTAGCGGACCTCGGGATGCGCGGCGACCGCCGTGTTGGACACGAGCGTCCACGGCGTGGTCGTCCAGACCAGGAGCGCGGCCTGGCCGGCGAGCGGCCCGGAGGTGAGCGGGAAGCGGACGTAGACCGAGGGGTCGACGACCGTCTCGTAGCCCTGCGCCAGCTCGTGGTCGGACAGGCCGGTGCCGCAGCGCGGGCACCAGGGGGCGACGCGGTGGTCCTGGACGAGCAGGCCCTTGTTGAAGATCTCCTTCAGCGACCACCAGACCGACTCGACGTACTCCGGGTCCATGGTCCGGTAGGCGTCGTCGAGGTCGACCCAGTAGCCCATGCGGGTCGTCAGCTCGGCGAAGGCGTCGGTGTGCCGGGTCACGGACTCGCGGCACTTGGCGTTGAACTCGGCGATGCCGTACGCCTCGATGTCCTTCTTGCCGTTGAAGCCCAGCTCCTTCTCGACCGCCAGCTCCACCGGCAGGCCGTGGCAGTCCCAGCCCGCCTTGCGGGCCACGTGGTAGCCGCGCATGGTGCGGAAGCGGGGGAAGACGTCCTTGAAGACGCGGGCCTCGATGTGGTGGGCGCCCGGCATGCCGTTGGCCGTGGGCGGGCCCTCGTAGAACACCCACTCGGGGCGCCCCTCGGACTGCTCCAGGGTCTTGGCGAAGATCTTCTGCTCGGCCCAGAAGTCGAGCACCGCGTGCTCGAGGGCGGGCAGGTCGACCTGGGCGGGCACCTGACGGTACTGCGTCATCAGTCTTCCTCCGGCGGACGTGCATCTCTCCCGTCGGAGGGACGAGAGCCGGTGCGCCGTGTGCGGCGCGCTCCCGCGGTACCACCCTCCTTGGCCCCCGGTGCGTGGTGTGCTCCGGTGAGCCCCCTCATTGGGGTCGCGCTGCCGGTTCTACTGGCCGCCACGCGTGCGTGGCGGTGTTCTTCCGGCGGCTCCGGGGTGATCTTCACGCCGCGCTCGCCTCCGGGCTCCCACCGTCCCCGGATCGCTCTTGGCTGCGTACGCCGCTACTCGGCCCCATCCATGCCTCTCGCTGCGCCCAGTGTACGGCGCCCGGAGAACGGCGGCCGACCGCTTTTCGCGGCGCCCGCCGGGCGCGGCGTGCGTCTGCGCGCGGTGACCCGAATGGCGATACGTACGGTGACTGATCCCGGCCGGTCGCCCGGCGGGCCCGGAAGGCGACCGGAGTGCGGGGCCGACCGGGCGCCGACCAGGGCACGCCGCCCCCGGATCCCGCGCGCGCGGGCGGTGAGACGGCCGGATCGGACTGTGCGCCCCGTTGCCGCGGGCCCCGAGTCGATTTATCGTCCCAGCACGATTCGCGTGCAAGATCACAGTTTGTGAAGGGGTCGCGGCCATGGTGGCGAAGAAGACCACGGGGAGCACCCCTGCGGAGCCGGCGGGTGCGGGGGAGGCCGGATCTGGGAAACGTACGTCCAAGAAGGCCGAGGGCGCGGCCGATGCCGCGCAGACGACGGGAGCCACGACGGTGGTTGCGAAGAAGAGTCAGGGCACGGCCACGGCGGCGCAGCAGCCCGGCGGGGTTCCCAAGGCGCGGGAGTCCGCCGTGGAAGCCGGTGAGCTGGCCGTACGGCCCGGCGAGGACCCCTGGACGCCGGAAGAGGTCGACGAGGCGCGGGCCGAGCTGCAGAGCGAGGCCATGCGGCTCGGCAGCGAGATCGAGGCGGCGGAGGCCGCGCTCGCCGGACTGATGCGGGACTCCGGGGACGGGGCCGGGGACGACGAGGCCGACACCGGGACCAAGAACATCACGCGCGAGCACGAGATGGCGCTGGCCGCCAACGCCCGCGAGATGCTGCTGCAGACCCAGCGCGCCCTGGAGCGCCTCGACGCGGGCACGTACGGGCTCTGCGAGAACTGCGGCAACCCCATCGGCAAGGCGCGCATGCAGGCGTTCCCGCGGGCCACCCTGTGCGTGGAGTGCAAGCAGAAGCAGGAGCGGCGCTACTGAGCTCAGGGGGAGGCCAGGGGCGTACCGTCCATGGGTTCCCGCGCGCGTGTGCCGTACTCTCGTCCTCAGTCAGGTACCTAGGTCGAGGGACTCACGTGACAGAGGCGGAGCGCATCATCGGTACGCCGGACACCCCGGACTCGGAAGCCGGGGCAGCAGCGGAGCCCCAGCCGGAGAAGGGCCCCCGGGGCAGGCGGCGGATCGCCGTGCTGTTCGCCGTGGCCGTCCTCGCGTACGCCCTGGACCTCGGCAGCAAGCTGCTCGTCGTCGCCAAGCTCGAGCACCGGGACTCCATCCGGGTCCTCGGCGACTGGCTCCAGCTCGACGTGATCCGCAACCCCGGGGCCGCGTGGGGCATCGGCGAGGCGTTCACGATCGTCTTCACGGTGATCGCCGTGGCGGTGATCGTCGTCATCGCGCGCCTGGCGAAGAAGCTCTACAGCACGCCCTGGGCCGTCGCGCTCGGCCTGCTGCTCGGCGGGGCGCTCGGCAACCTCACCGACCGGATCTTCCGCGCCCCCGGCGTCTTCGAGGGCGCCGTCGTCGACTTCATCGCGCCGAAGAACTACCCCGTCTTCAACCTGGCGGACTCCGCGATCGTGTGCGGCGGCATCCTCATCGTGCTGCTCTCCTTCCGCGGCATCGACCCGGACGGCACCGTCCACAAGGACTGAGAGCGCCGCCGGAGCCGGGCTGGCGTACGAGGCTGTCGGTGCGCTCCTGCATACTCGATGCGTGAGCACGATTCCCGAGATCCGCACCCTGCCCGTGCCCGACGGCCTTGAGGGCGAGCGTGTCGACGCCGCCATCTCCCGCATGTTCGGCTTCTCCCGCACCAAGGCCGCCGAACTCGCCGCCGCCGGGAAGGTGACGGTGGACGGTTCGGTGGTCGGCAAGTCCGAGCGGGTGCACGGCGGGGCCTGGCTGGAGGTCGAGATGCCGCAGGCGCCCGCGCCCGTGCAGATCGTCGCCGAGCCGGTCGAGGGCATGGAGATCGTGCACGACGACGACGACATCGTGGTCATCGTCAAGCCCGTCGGGGTCGCCGCGCACCCGAGCCCCGGCTGGACCGGGACGACCGTCATCGGCGGGCTCGCCGCCGCCGGGTACCGGATCTCCACGTCCGGCGCCGCCGAGCGGCAGGGCATCGTGCACCGCCTCGACGTCGGCACGTCCGGCCTGATGGTCGTGGCCAAGTCCGAGCGGGCGTACACGTCGCTGAAGCGGCAGTTCAAGGAGCGCGTGCCCGACAAGCGGTACCACGCGCTCGTGCAGGGGCACCCCGACCCGATGAGCGGCACCATCGACGCGCCGATCGGGCGCCACCCGAACCACGACTACAAGTGGGCCGTGACCGCCGAGGGCAAGCCCTCGGTCACCCACTACGACCTCATCGAGGCGTTCCGCGCCGCGTCCCTGCTCGACATCAAGCTGGAGACCGGGCGCACCCACCAGATCCGCGTGCACATGTCCGCGCACCGGCACCCCTGCGTCGGTGACCTCACGTACGGGGCCGACCCCACGCTCGCCAAGCGGCTCGGGATCACCCGGCAGTGGCTGCACGCCGTCAGGCTCGGCTTCGAGCACCCGGCCGACGGGCAGTGGGTCGAGTTCGCCAGCGACTACCCCGAGGACCTCCAGACCGCGCTGGACCGGGTGCGGGCGGAGAGCGAATGAGCTCCGCCCGGACCGGGTACGTCGTGCGCGTCGCCGAGAGCGCCGCGGACCGGGAGGCCTGCTTCGGTGTGCGCCGGGAGGTGTTCGTCGAGGAGCAGGGCGTGCCGGAGGAACTTGAGTACGACGCGTACGACGCGCATGGCGCCGGGGCGGTCCATGTGCTGGCGGTACGGGACGAGGACGGGGCCGCGCTCGGCGCGGGGCGGTTCCTGACGACGGGGGATCCGGGCGTGGGTGCGCTCGGCCGGCTGGCTGTGCGCAAGGTTGCGCGGGGGCTTGGTGTGGGGGCGGCGCTTGTGGGGGCCGTCGAGGAGGTTGCCCGGGGGCGGGGAATTAGGGCGGTGGATCTCCATGCGCAGACCCATGCGATGGGGTTCTATGAGCGGCTGGGGTACGTCGCGTACGGGCCGGAGTTCCCTGACGCGGGGATCCCTCACCGGGCGATGAGGAAGTCTCTGCGCTAGGGGTTCGCGTCGCCGCGCGGCTCGTGTCATGGCTGGTCGCGCCCCTGGAGATGTGCCGGTTCGTCGTGGCTGGTCGCGCAGTTCCCCGCGCCCCTGAGGCATGCGGCTCCGCCGCAGCCCCATGCCCCTGGAACGGCGCACGAGGTGCGCCTCCCAGGGGCGCGAGGAACTGCGCGCTCAGCCACGGTGGTGATGAGCGAAAGTGACGGCGGATCTGGGCAGACGCTCAGGGGCGCGGGGAACTGCGCGCTCAGCCACGGTGGTGATGAGCGAAAGTGACGGCGGATCTGGGCAGACGCTCAGGGGCGCGGGGAACTGCGCGCTCAGCCACGATGGTGGTGCGCGAAGGTGACGGCGGATCGGGGCAGACCCTCAGGGGCGCGAGGAACTGCGCGACCAGCCACCACGGTGGCGCGTCGCAAGTGACGGCAGGTCCGGGCAGACGCTTAGGGGCGCGGGGAACTGCGCGGCCAGCCACCACCGCGGCCCGGCTTCGGGGCGGCGGGTCCCGGCGACGCTCGGGGACCGGCCCCGACGGCGGCGCGGCTCGGCTGATCAGGTATCAAAGCGGATGCGCGTGGCACTCTGGACACCAAGAGTCCTTGATCGTCGACTTTGGTCGGAGCCCCCGTGGATCAATTGGCCCTGCTGTTCGCGCTCTTGCTCGGGGCCGTCCTGAGCGTGCCGCTCGGGGATCGGCTCCGCCTGCCCGCGCCGGTGCTGATGACGCTGCTCGGCATCGTCCTGGCCCTGATCCGCGCCGTCCCGAACGTCGACATCCAGCCGGACCTGATCCTGCCCCTGGTGCTGCCGCCCCTGCTGTACGCGGCCGTGCACCGAACATCCTGGCGACAGTTCGCGGCCAACAGGAGGCCGATCTTCCTGTTGGCCGTCGCGCTGGTGTTCGTCACGACCGCCGCCGTCGCCCTCGTCGCCAACGCCGTCGTGCCCGGTCTGTCGATCGCCGCGGCCGTCGCGCTCGGCGCGCTCGTCGCGCCGCCCGACCCGGTCGCCGCGACCGCCGTCGCCGGGCAACTGGGCCTGCCCCGCCGCCTGGTGTCGATCCTGGAGGGCGAGGGCCTCTTCAACGACGTGACCGCGATCACCCTGTACCACGTGGCGATCGCGGCGGCCGTCAGCGGCAGCTTCTCCCTGCCGCACGCCGCGCTGGAACTGCTGCTGTCCGCCGTCGTCGCCGTCGCGGTCGGCGTGGCGCTCGGCTGGGCCGCGAACCGGCTCATGGGCTACCTCGGCGACGCCACCCTCCAGATCGGCCTGACCCTCCTGGTCCCGTACGCCTCCTACGTCCTTGCGGAGGAGCTGCGCGGCTCGGGCGTGCTCGCCGTCCTGACCGTCGCCCTGTTCCTGGCCGAGCGCGCCTTCGACGCCGACGACGTGCTGACGCGGCTGACCGGACGGGCGTTCTGGGACGTCGTGGACACCCTCGTCACCGGTGTCGCCTTCGGCCTCATCGGCCTGGAGGTGCACAACGTCGTCCGGACGGCGGAGGGCCACTGGGGCGAGATGCTCGGCTGGTCGGCCGCGGTGGTCGCCGTCGTCATCGTCGTACGGCTGCTGTGGCTGCTGCCGATGACCTGGGTGACGCAGCGGCTGCACGCGCGGCGCGACGTCGCCGAGGAGATCCCGGTGAGCTGGCGCGAGACCGTGATCATGTGGTGGTCCGGAATGCGCGGTGTGGCCTCCGTCGCCCTTGCCCTCGCCATTCCGCTGACCATGGACGACCACTCGCCCTTCCCCAAGCGCGACGAGATCATCTTCATCGCCTTCGGGGTGATCATGGCGACCCTGATCCTCCAGGGCCTCAGCCTCCCCTGGCTCGTACGGAAGCTCGGCGTCCAGGCCGACACCGAACTCGAGCAGGAGTACGAGAAGGAGCTCGCCCTGCGCGCCGCGAAGGCCGCGAAGCGGCGGCTGAAGGAGATCGAGGAGGTCGAGGAGTTGCCGGAGGAGATGCAGGAGCAGATGTTGCGGCGCGCCTACGACATCGGCCTGCGGATCAACCCGGAGATGGGGGCGGAGGAGCGGCGCGCGACGCACGAGAAGCGGTACGCCCGGATCAAGCGCGTGCGGCGGATCCAGAACGAGATGCTGTCGGCGGCGCGCCACGAGGTGCTGGCCGCCCGCAGCGAGCCCGGCGCCGACCCGGAGGTCGTCGACCGGGTGCTGCGGCAGCTCGACGTACGCAGTCTGCGCTAGCCCCGCGGGGACGGCGGATCAGCCGCGGCCCGTACGCGGGGCGCGGCCGTCGCGCATCAGGACGCGGTGGTCGGGGAGCGCCGTGCCGATCTCGTTCGGGGCGATCAGGGCCATCGCCGTGTTGATGCGCGGCAGCGCGTAGGGGTGGTGCTCGGTCAGCCAGCGCAGCATCTCCTCGCGCACCCGGACCCGTACCGTCCAGATGTCGTCCGCGTCCTTGGCGGTGACGACGGCGCGGACCTGCATCGTGCTGGGCGTGGTGTCGGTGACGGCGAGGCTCCAGTCGCGGCCGTCCCAGGCGGCGCAGTCGAGCAGGATGTCGTGCAGCTTCTCGCGCATCTGCGGGACGGGCGCGCTGTGGTCGAGGTGGAAGAAGACGGTGCCGGTCATCTGGGAGCCGCCGCGCGACCAGTTCTCGAACGGCCGCGACGTGAAGTACGACACAGGCATCGTGATCCGGCGCTCGTCCCAGGTGCGGACGGCGAGATAGGTCAGGGTGACTTCCTCGATCGTGCCCCACTCTCCGTCGACCACGACCGTGTCGCCTATCCGCACCATGTCGCCGAACGCGATCTGGAACCCGGCGAAGAGGTTGCCGAGCGTCGACTGGGCGGCGACACCGGCGACGATGCCCAGGATGCCCGCCGAGGCGAGCAGCGAGGCCCCCGCCGTCTTGAACGCGGGGAACGTGAGCAGCATCGCCGAGACCGCGACGACTCCGACGATCGCGGTGACGATGCGCTGGATCAGGGTGACCTGGGTGCGGACCCGGCGGACCCGGGCGGCGTCGCGGTGGGTGGTGGCGTAGCGGGCGTAGGTCGACTCGACGACGGCGGTGGCGATCCGCACGATCAGCCACGCCGTGGCGCCGATCAGGACGAGGCTCAGGATCTGGCCGATCGCGGCGGAGTGCTCCTTGCTGATCTCCGCCTGGTCGTAGGTGCCGCGCAGCAGGGCCGCGCAGAGCACCAGGTGCAGCGGCACACGACAGCGGCGCAGCAGTCCCCACAGCGGGGTCTCGTGGTGGCGTCGGTCGGCGCGTTGCAACAGCTGGTCGACGGCCCACCCGATCAGGAGTGTGAGCACGACCGAGCCACCGACAACGATCAGAGGGCGCAGTACGTTCTCCATCCCTCGACGGTAACCGGGATCAGTCGCCTCTAACCTGTGGCGTTCCTGGCACCATGGCCCCCATGAACATCATGCTTTTCCACTCCACGTTCGGACTGCGGCCCGCCGTCGAGGCCGCCGCCGACCGGCTGCGCGCGGCCGGGCACGAGGTGTGGACCCCGGATCTCTTCGAGGGAAAGACCTTCGACACCGTCGAGGAGGGCATGGCCCACCGGGACGAGATCGGCAAGGACGAACTGCTGAAGCGGGCCGTGCTCGCCGCCGCGCCCTACTCGGACCGCGGCCTCGTCTACGCCGGGTTCTCCTTCGGCGCGGCGACCGCCCAGACGCTGGCGCTCGGCGACGAGAAGGCGAAGGGGCTGCTGCTCCTGCACGGCACGTCCGACATCGCGGAGAACGCGTCGGTGGACGAGCTGCCGGTCCAGCTGCACGTCGCCGAGCCCGACCCGTTCGAGACGGACGACTGGCTGACCGCCTGGTACCTGCGGATGGGACGGGCCGGAGCGGACGTCGAGGTCTACCGCTACCCCGGGGCCGGCCACCTCTACACCGACCCCGACCTCCCCGACTACGACGAGGAGGCCGCCGAGGCCACCTGGCGGGTGGCGCTCGGCTTCCTCGAGACCCTGTAGGGCGCCCGGGCGGGGCTTCTCGCGCCGGTCAGCCCTTGAGGGCCTTGTCGACCGCGGTATTCCAGTCGGCGACGGTGCTCGGCGCGTTGTCGCTGCCGGGGCCGGTGAGCTTCTTGCCGTCCATGACGAAGGACGGGGTGCCCTGGACGCCGTACTTGTTGTCGTCGAAGTTCTTCGACATCTCCAGGGCCCACTTGTCGAAGGTGCCGTCCTTGACGTCCTTCTGGAACGTCTTGTCGCCCTTCAGCTCGGGGACCGTGTTCGCGATCTTGATCAGGTACGCGTCGTCCTTGAACTTGTCGGACGTCTCTTCGGGGTGCCACTTGGTGGAGTACAGGGCCTCCTTGTAGTCCCAGAAGGCTTCCTTGGACACGTTCAGGGCGGCGCCGAGGGCGCTCAGCGCGTTCTTCGAGCCCTCGCCCTGGAGGTTGTTGTCGAGGAAGGTCGCGCCGACGTACTGGATCTTGTACTTGCCGGCGTCCATGTCCTTCTTGATCGTCGGGCCGACGGTCTGCTCGAAGCTGGCGCAGACCGGGCAGCGCGAGTCCTCGTAGGCGATGATCGTCTTCTTGGCCGAGTCCTTGCCGAGGATCACCGTGGTGTTGTTCTTGCCGCTGGTGTTCTTCGGCGCGACCAGGGCGTCGTCCTTCGCGGCCTCCCAGTAGGAGGGCTTGTTGCCCTGGATCACCAGGTAGCTGACGACGCCGGCGATCGCGAGGACGCCGACGATGGAGCCGGCGACGATCGCCGTCCGCTTCGCCTTCTCCTTCTTCGCCTGGCGCTCCCGCTCGATCCGCAGCCGCTCGCGGGCCGCCGACTTCGCCTGCTGGCTGTTGCGCTTGCTCATGTTCTGTCGCTCCGTGAATACGTGAAGAGGTGGGGGACTGTCGTGCGCTCGCCCTGAGGGCGGCTGGCTCTGGCTCAGGCGGCCAGGCACGGCGGTCCGCGCCGTCCTACGGAGTGCAGCGCGACCCGCGTACGGGCGACCCGCGCGCGCGGGGCCGGGCGCGGGCGGCGCGGGGTGGGCTCCGGGCGGCCGGTGACCGCGGCGAAGGCGATCAGCAGTGGGCGGAACGCGAACGCGGCGACCGCGCGCAGCAACCCCGCGAGCGCCTGCTCGCCCCGGCGCAGCCAGGCGGCCGCGAGCAGCCCGACGGTGACGTGCGCGGCGAGCAGCAGCCAGGACGCCGCCGGGTCGCTGTGCGCGAGCAGGGCGGCGGCCTTGTCGCTGGTGCCGCCGGTCATCCGGGCGAGGGGCGTGCCGACGGTCCCGCCGCACAGCACGTCGAAGCCGAGGGAGCGCAGCGGCCCCGCGACCGGGCCGCCCGCCTCGCCGTAGCAGACGTGCTGGCCGGTGGTGAAGATCGTGTCGGCGGCCAGTTCGAGCGGGACGAGCAGCGCGGCGATCCGGCCGAACCCGCGTTCGCGCCCGGCCAGCGCGTAGGCGATCGCGAAGACGGCGACGGCGGTCGCGGCGACCGTCGTCAGCGGCAGCGGGGCCCGGGACAGCAGGACGTGCGACGCGGCGGAGAGCGTCACGGCGAGCGCCGTGAAGAGGGCCGCGCGCACGGCTCTGAGCTGGGTCCCGGATATGTCGTCCATCGCTGTGGAGTGTGCCATGGCTCGCTGTAGGCGATGGCTAAAGGGGACCTGTGCGTTATGGAATCGTGGGTTCGGGCCGCGCCCCCTACGCGGTCAGGCCCGGAATGCGGCCGTTGCGGAACAGGTCCACGAAGATCTGGTGGTCCGCACGCGCGCGTGCCCCGTAGCTGTGCGCGAAGTCGACGAGCAGCTCCGCGAAGCCGTCCTCGTCGGCGGCGATCGCCGCGTCGATGGCGCGCTCCGTGGAGAACGGGACGAGGGACTGGCCGGAGAGGTCGTCCGCCGCCGCGTGCATCGCGGCCGTGGCCCGGCCCAGGTCGGCGACGACCGCCGTGATCTCGTCGGGGTCGTCGATGTCGCCCCAGTCCAGGTCGACCGCGTAGGGCGAGACCTCGGCGACGAGCTGGCCCGCCCCGTCCAGCTCGGTCCAGCCGAGCCACGGGTCGGCGTGGGCCTGGAGGGCGCGCTGGGAGATGACGGTGCGATGGCCCTCGTGCTGGAAGTAGGCGCGGATCGCCGGGTCCGTGATGTGCCGGGAGACCGCCGGGGTCTGGCCCTGCTTCATGTAGATCACGACATCGTTCTCCAGGGCGTCGCTGTTGCCCTCCAGGAGGATGTTGTACGAGGGCAGGCCCGCCGAGCCGATGCCGATGCCCCGGCGCCCCACGACGTCCTTCACGCGGTAGGAGTCCGGGCGCGTCAGCGACGACTCCGGCAGCGTCTCCAGGTAGCCGTCGAAGGCCGCGAGCACCTTGTAGCGCGTCGCCGCGTCCAGCTCGATGGCGCCGCCGTCGTCGGCGAAGCGGCGCTCGAAGTCGCGGATCACCGTCATGGAGTCGAGCAGCCCGAAGCGGGTCAGGGAGCGGGCGTCGCGCAGGGCGTCCAGGAGCGGGCCCTCGGCCGTGTCCAGGGTGAAGGGCGGCACCTCGTCGCTCTTGGCGCCGGTCGCGAGGGCGTGGACGCGCTCGCGGTAGGCCGCCGCGTAGGTGCGCACGAGGTCGGTGATCTGCTCGTCGCTCAGCGCCTTCGCGTAGCCGATCAGCGCCACGGAGGCGGCGAACCGCTTGAGGTCCCAGGTGAACGGGCCGACGTACGCCTCGTCGAAGTCGTTCACATTGAAGATCAGCCGGCCCGTGGCGTCCATGTACGTGCCGAAGTTCTCCGCGTGCAGGTCCCCGTGGATCCACACCCGGCTGGTGCGGTCGTCCAGATAGGGCCCGCCGTGCTGCTCACGCTCTATGTCCCGGTAGAACAGGCAGGCCGTGCCCCGGTAGAAGGCGAACGCGGAGGCGGCCATCTTGCGGAACTTCACCCGGAACGCGGCGGGGTCCGCGGCGAGGAGCTCGCCGAACGCGGTGTCGAAGACGGCAAGGATCTCCTCGCCGCGCTGCTCAGCGGTGGGCTGCGGGACCGACATCGCCGGGTGCCTCCTGGTACGGGTGGTGCGTGGGCTGGTGTGACACGCAGGACGGGTGTTCCTGTGTCCCGTCCAACGCCCGACCGTACTCCGGAGTGCCCGTCGGCTGTCACCACACGGTCGTAGACTTCCAAGTCGTCCCCGTCCCGTCGCCGCCAGTTCGCCTTTGGAGCAGCAACCGTGTCAAAGCCGCCCTTCACGCACCTGCACGTCCACACCCAGTACTCGCTGCTGGACGGTGCCGCTCGCCTGAAGGACATGTTCAACGCGTGCAACGAGATGGGCATGACGCACATCGCGATGTCCGACCACGGCAACCTGCACGGGGCGTACGACTTCTTCCACTCGGCGCAGAAGGCGGGCGTCACGCCGATCATCGGCATCGAGGCGTACGTCGCCCCCGAGTCGCGGCGCAACAAGCGCAAGATCCAGTGGGGCCAGCCGCACCAGAAGCGCGACGACGTGTCCGGTTCGGGTGGTTACACGCACAAGACGATCTGGGCGGCGAACAAGACGGGCCTGCACAACCTGTTCCGGCTGTCCTCGGACGCGTACGCCGAGGGCTGGCTGCAGAAGTGGCCGCGCATGGACAAGGAGACGATCTCCCAGTGGAGTGAGGGGCTGATCGCCTCCACCGGGTGCCCCTCCGGTGAGCTGCAGACCCGTCTGCGCCTCGGCCAGTTCGACGAGGCGCTGAAGTCGGCCGCCGAGTACCAGGAGATCTTCGGCAAGGACCGGTACTTCCTGGAGCTGATGGACCACGGCATCGAGATCGAGCGCCGGGTCCGCGACGGGCTCCTGGAGATCGGCAAGAAGCTCGGCATCCCGCCCCTGGTGACGAACGACTCGCACTACACGTACGCGCACGAGGCGACCGCGCACGACGCCCTGCTGTGCATCCAGACGGGCAAGAACCTCTCCGACCCGGACCGCTTCCGCTTCGACGGCACCGGCTACTACCTGAAGTCGACCGACGAGATGTACGCCATCGACTCCTCGGACGCCTGGCAGGAGGGGTGCCGCAACACGCTCCTGGTCGCCGAGCAGATCGACACGACCGGCATGTTCGAGAAGCGCGACCTCATGCCGAAGTTCGACATCCCGGAGGGCTTCACCGAGGTCACCTGGTTCCAGGAGGAGGTCCGGCGCGGCATGGAGCGCCGCTACCCGGGCGGCGTCCCCGAGGACCGGCAGAAGCAGGCCGAGTACGAGATGGACATCATCATCCAGATGGGGTTCCCGGGGTACTTCCTGGTCGTCGCCGACTTCATCATGTGGGCCAAGAACAACGGCATCGCGGTGGGCCCCGGCCGAGGCTCCGCGGCCGGTTCGATCGTCGCCTACGCCATGGGCATCACCGACCTCGACCCGATCACCCACGGGCTGATCTTCGAGCGGTTCCTCAACCCCGAGCGCGTCTCCATGCCCGATGTCGACATCGACTTCGACGAGCGCAGGCGCGTCGAGGTGATCAGGTACGTGACCGAGAAGTACGGCGCCGACAAGGTCGCCATGATCGGCACCTACGGCAAGATCAAGGCCAAGAACGCGATCAAGGACTCCGCGCGCGTGCTCGGCTACCCGTACGCGATGGGCGACCGGCTCACCAAGGCGATGCCCGCCGACGTCCTCGGCAAGGGCATCGACCTCGACGGCATCACCAACCCCAGCCACCCGCGCTACAGCGAGGCGGGCGAGATCCGCTCGATGTACGAGAACGAGCCGGACGTGAAGAAGGTCATCGACACCGCCAAGGGCGTCGAGGGCCTGGTCCGGCAGATGGGCGTGCACGCGGCCGGCGTGATCATGTCCAGCGAGCCGATCGTCGACCACGCCCCGATCTGGGTGCGCCACACCGACGGCGTCACGATCACACAGTGGGACTACCCGCAGTGCGAGTCGCTCGGCCTGCTCAAGATGGACTTCCTGGGCCTGCGCAACCTCACGATCATGGACGACGCCGTCAAGATGGTGAAGGCGAACAAGGGCATCGACCTGGAGATGCTCTCGCTCCCGCTCGACGACCCGAAGACCTTCGAACTGCTCTGCCGCGGTGACACCCTCGGCGTCTTCCAGTTCGACGGCGGCCCGATGCGCTCGCTCCTGCGCCAGATGCAGCCCGACAACTTCGAGGACATCTCCGCCGTCTCGGCCCTGTACCGGCCGGGCCCGATGGGCATGAACTCGCACACGAACTACGCGGAGCGCAAGAACGGCCGCCAGGAGATCACGCCGATCCACCCGGAGCTCGAGGAGCCCCTGAAGGAGACGCTCGGCCTGACCTACGGCCTCATCGTGTACCAGGAGCAGGTGCAGAAGGCCGCGCAGATCGTCGCCGGGTACTCGCTCGGCGAGGCCGACATCCTGCGCCGCGTCATGGGCAAGAAGAAGCCCGAGGAGCTGGCGAAGAACTTCGTCCTGTTCCAGGAGGGCGCGAAGAAGAACGGCTACTCGGACGAGGCGATCCAGGCGCTGTGGGACGTCCTGGTGCCGTTCGCCGGCTACGCGTTCAACAAGGCGCACTCCTCCGCGTACGGCCTGGTCACCTACTGGACCGCCTACCTCAAGGCCAACTACCCGGCCGAGTACATGGCGGCGCTGCTCACCTCCGTCAAGGACGACAAGGACAAGTCCGCGGTCTACCTCAACGAGTGCCGCCGCATGGGCATCCGCGTGCTGCCGCCGAACGTCAACGAGTCGGTGCACAACTTCGCCGCCCAGGGTGACGACGTGATCCTCTTCGGCCTGGAGGCGGTGCGCAACGTCGGCACCAACGTGGTGGACTCGATCATCCGGTCGCGCAAGGCGAAGGGGAAGTTCGAGTCGTTCCCCGACTACCTCGACAAGGTCGAGGCCGCCGCCTGCAACAAGCGCACCACCGAATCGCTCATCAAGGCGGGCGCGTTCGACACGATGGGCCACACCCGCAAGGGCCTCACCGCGCAGTACGAACCGATGATCGACAATGTCGTCGCGGTCAAGCGCAAGGAGGCCGAGGGGCAGTTCGACCTCTTCGGCGGCATGGGCGACGAGGACAGCAACGAGCCGGGGTTCGGCCTCGACGTCGAGTTCACCACCGACGAGTGGGACAAGACGTATCTGCTCGCCCAGGAGCGGGAGATGCTCGGCCTGTACGTCTCCGACCACCCGCTGTTCGGGCTCGAACACGTCCTGTCCGACAAGGCGGACGCGGGCATCGGGCAGTTGACCGGCGGTGACTTCTCCGACGGCGCCGTCGTCACGGTCGGCGGCATCATCTCGGGTCTCCAGCGCAAGATGACCAAGCAGGGCAACGCCTGGGCGATCGCGACCGTCGAGGACCTCGCGGGCTCCATCGAGTGCATGTTCTTCCCGGCGACGTACCAGCTCGTCTCGACCCAACTGGTCGAGGACGCGGTCGTGTTCGTCAAGGGCCGCCTCGACAAGCGCGAGGACGTGCCGCGCCTGGTCGCCATGGAGATGCAGATCCCCGACCTGTCCAACGCGGGCACCAACGCGCCCGTGGTCCTCACCATCCCGGCGCTCAAGGTGACCCCGCCGATGGTCAGCCGCCTCGGCGAGATCCTCAGCCACCACCGGGGCGACAGCGAGGTCCGCATCAAGCTCCAGGGGCCGCGCAAGACCACCGTGCTCCGCCTGGACCGGCACCGCGTGAAGCCGGACCCGGCGCTCTTCGGCGACCTGAAGGTGCTGCTCGGCCCGTCGTGCCTCGCGGGCTGAGCCGACAGCGTAAGTACTTTTAGAGGGGCGCACCCCGGATCCTGGGTGCGCCCCTCAGGCGTTGCAAAGCTGCGGCGCCGGGCGTCAGTTGTGGCCGAAGCGCTTCTGGTGCTTGCGGGCCACGTCCGACGGGCTGCCCATCAGCGGGGAGTCCGACGACCGCGAGTCCGGCGCCGCCGACCTGGACTGCTCCGGCGTCTCTTCCGTGACGGACGCGCGGTTCAGGTCGCTGTTCTGCTTGCGATTCTTGTTCTTGGCCATGTTGATCTGCCTCCTATGGGGGGAGATTGGGAGATCTCTGGGGCCAGGCGCGTTCAGATTCACATGGGGGGTCAAAGATCGCATATCGGGCAATCACCGTGCGTGACACGGCTGGTCGAGGGCGCGCACATAGCACCTTCACCTCATCCGCCACGCCGAAGATCGAGTTCGGGCCGTTAACCCCCGCCCGGTCGGGCAGACTCGAAGGAAACCCGAAGCGAATCCGCGGGCGCCGCCCCGTGAGCGCGTCCGGACTGTCGTAAGTCGGCGAAAGAGGGTGGATCGCGTGGACCGCTGCATCGTCCTGGTGGATGCCGGATATCTCCTGGGGGCCGCCGCGAGCCTCCTCGCGGGCGAGCCCTCCCGTTCCCGGATCCACGTCGATCACGCCGCCCTCATCCAGGGCCTGCGCGATCGCGCCGAGTCCGAGACCGAGCGCCAGTTGCTCCGCATCTACTGGTTCGACGGCGCCCCCGACCGGGTGCCGCAGCCGGAGCACCGCAGGCTGCGCGTCATGCCCCGCGTCACCGTCCGGCTCGGCGCCCTGACCCGCAGCGACGGCCGCTGGGCGCAGAAGGGCGTGGACGCCGCCATGCACGCCGAGCTGACCGAACTGGCCCGCAACCGCGCCTGCTCCGACGTGGTGCTCGTCACCGGCGACGGCGACCTGCTGCCCGGCATGATGGCCGCCAAGGAGCACGGCGTCGCCGTCCACCTCTGGGCCGTACAGGCCGCCGACGGCGACTACAACCAGTCCGAGGACCTGGTCGCCGAGGCCGACGAGCGGCGCGTCCTCGACCGCATCTGGATCACCAAGGCCGTCCGCGCCAAGGAGATCGGCGGGATCTGCGCCCCGCAGCCCGTGCCGCGCCCCGAGATCGCCGCGATCCTGTCCGCGCCGCTGCCCGAGTCGGCGCCGGCCGCCGCGGGCCGTCCTGTGGACGACCAGGTGGACGCGGCGCCCGCCCGGCATGCGCCGGCCGCCCGGCCCGAGAGCGACACGGAGGACCGGACCAACGCCGCCAAGGGCGTGCCCACCCCGAAGGACCTGGCCGCGCTGCGCGGCCCCGGCACGCCGCCCCCGCCGGCCGTGCAGCAGCCCACGAGCGCGACCTTGCGCTGGTCCAGTGACAAGGGCTGGGTCGAGCGCCCCGGCGGCGGCGGTGAGCCCCCGGAGGCGGCGTCCCTGCCGACGCTCGCCCAGCTCACCACCGCCGAGCAGCGGTGGGCCGACCGCGAGGAGGACATCACCGCGGTCAGCGGCGACCCCTACGAAGTCGGACAGGTGTTCGCCCGGCGGTGGATGGCGCGCCTCGCCGACCCCGTGCAGCTCCAGAAGCTCGCGACCATGTACCCGCGCGTGCCGCACCGCATCGACGGCGAGCTGCTCCGCTACGCCGCCCGGTTCGGCCTCCTCGCCCACAAGGACGACCAGATCGACGAGCACGACCGGTACGCCATCCGGGCCGGCTTCTGGCGCGAGATCGACGTACGGACCGCCGAACACGCCACGGCGGGGGAGTGACACCCAGGGTGCGCGGGACCCGCCACCCGCCTCATTTGTCCGGCCCCGCGCGCAATGGGGGCCGCCGGACCCCGTACTCTCGTTCCTCGTGAGTACGCGCACCGATGATGCCGCCCCGGACCATGAACGGGACGCTGTCGTGTGCGCGGTACGGGGCCTCAGCAAGACCTACCCCGCCGTGCGCGGGCGGCGCGGGGCGCCCGCGACCCCGCCCGTACGGGCCACGGACGACGTCCGGCTCGACATCAGGCGCGGCGAGATCTTCGGCCTCCTCGGCCCCAACGGCGCCGGCAAGTCCACCCTCGTACGCCAGCTCACCGGGCTCATGCGGCCCGACGCCGGGAGCGTCACCATCCTCGGGCACGACATCGTGCGCCACCCCGAGCGGGCCGCCCGCATCCTCGCCTACCTCGGCCAGGAGTCGACCGCGCTCGACGAGCTGACCGTGTCGCTCGCCGCCGAGACCACCGGACGCCTGCGCGGGCTCCCCCTCAAGGAGGCCCGCGCCGAGCGGGACGCCGTCCTGGAGGAGCTGGGGCTCGCCCCGCTCGCCTCGCGGCCCCTGAAGAAGCTCTCGGGCGGACAGCGGCGGCTCGCCTGCTTCGCCGCCGCCCTGGTCGGCGAGCGCCCCCTGCTCGTGCTCGACGAACCGACCACCGGCATGGACCCCGTGGCGCGGCGCGCCGTATGGGCGGCCGTGGACCGGCGGCGCGCCGAGCGCGGCACCACCGTCCTCCTCGTCACGCACAACGTGATCGAGGCCGAGACCGTCCTCGACCGCGTCGCCGTCCTCGACGCCGGACGCGTCATCGCCTGCGACTCACCGGCCGGGCTCAAGGACCGCGTCGCCGGGGAGGTGCGGGTCGAGCTGGTGTGGCGGGAGAAGGCGCCGCTGCACCTCGCCGACGTCGCCGGGCTGCGCGAGCACGCCGTGGAGGCCGGGCGGCGCTGGTCGCTCAGGCTCGCGCCCGAGGCGGCCCGCACCGCCGTCGCCGCCGTCACCGGCGGCCCCGCCTTCGACTTCCTCGACGACTTCACGCTCGCCACGCCGAGCCTGGAGGACGTGTACTTGGCGCTCGGCGGCAGCCGCAGCAGCGTGAAGGGCCTGGTGAAGGCATGACCGTCGTATCCGCAGAGCCGTCCGCCGACACCGTGCGGCAGCCCGTCGACGGCGCCGGGCCGGCCGCCACGGCGCTCGACGACGGACTCGCGCCCCGCGCCCGCTTCCTGCCGTCCCTCGCCGCCGTCTACCGCGCGCAGCTCTCCCGCGCGCGCGTGGCGCGCATCCCGCTGCTGTTCGTCGCGACGTTCCAGTCCATCGGCATCATGATCCTCATGCGCGGCGTCGTCGACGCGGGCGGCAGCGAGGCGCGCGCCGTCGTCGCGGGCTCCGCCGTGCTCGTCGTCGCCTTCGTCGCGCTGAACCTCCTCGCCCAGTACTTCGGGCAGCTCCGCGCCGCGGGGGGCCTCGACCACTACGCGACCCTGCCCGTGCCCCCCGCGTCCGTGGTCCTCGGCGCGGCGGGGGCCTACGCCTCCTTCACCGTGCCCGGCACCGTCGTCACCGCCGTCGCGGGCTGCGCCATGTTCGACCTGCCGCTGACCCACCTGTGGGTGCTCGCCGCCGTGATCCCGCTCGCCGGGGCCGCCCTCGCGGGGCTCGGCGCCGCCCTCGGGCTGCTCGCGCCCCGGCCCGAACTCGCGACCCTGCTCGGCCAGTTGGGCATGTCGGCGGCGCTCCTCCTCGGCGTCCTTCCCGCCGACCGGATGCCGCGGATCGTGCAGTACGCGCGTGATCTGCTGCCCTCCACCTACGGCGTCGAGGCGTTCGCGCGGACCTTCGGCGACCACCCCGACTGGTCGACCGTCCTGCTCGACCTGGGCGTCTGCGCCGCCGTCGGCGTCGCCTCGCTCGCCGTCGCGGCCTGGGCGTACCGGCGGGCCGCCGTCCGGTGACGCGCCCGGCGGGCACGCCTGGCACGATGGCAGGGTGACCGCACCGCTGACGCCGCCGCCCCATCAGCCCCCGCACAACAACGGGCACAGTGACCCCTGGCAGGCCCCCGACCCCATGACGCACGCCCTGCCCCCCGCGCCGTCCACCGCCACGGACGACGGACCCGGGCTGCGGACCGAGGTGCGCGAGGCCGCCGTGGTGACCGTCGGCGTCGCGCTCCTCGGCCTGCTGCTCGGGGCGCTGTGGCTGTGGCTCGCGCCGCGCGTGCCGCTCGTCTCGGACAGCACGGCGGTCTACCTCAAGGACACCGAGGGCGAGCAGGCCATCGGCATCGACGGCACGTTCACCCTGCTCGGCCTCGCGTTCGGGGCGGTCACCGGCGCCCTCGTCTTCCTGTGGCGCAGGCGCGGCGGCGTCCCGCTGGTGGTCGGGCTCGCGCTCGGCTCACTCCTCGGCGGCCTGCTCGCCTGGCGCTTCGGCATCTGGCTCGGGCCCGCGCAGGACGTGGCCGCGCACGCCAAGGAGGTCGGCAAGGGCGTCGTCTTCGACGCGCCGCTGGAGCTGAAGGCCAAGGGGGCGCTGCTCGCCTGGCCGCTGGCCGCCCTCGTGGTCCACCTGGCGCTCACGGGGCTGCTCGGCCCGCGCGAGCCCGACCCGTACGCGGGGTACTACGCGCCCCGGCCCGCGCACGACTCACCCGACAGCAAGGGCTGAGGCCGCCTCCGCCGGGAGCAGCCCCGCCGCCACCAGACCACGGCGTACGCGCGCGGTCTCGGCCGCGTCCAGCGCGATCTGGGGCGCCGCCGTCGCCGGGCAGTCGATGACGCCCTGGAGGTGGACGGCCGCCTTGAACGCGCCGAGCGCCGAGGACGAGCCGCCCATGCGCGCCGGGTCGCCCGCGTCCACGATCGCGAACAGCGCGGCGAGGCGGTCCTGTGCGCGCCGGGCGGCGTCCCAGTCGCCGGCGCGGGCGGCCTCGTACAGCCGTACGTAGCCGTGCGCGTCCACATTGCCGAGGCCCGGGACGACGCCGTCGACGCCCGCGAGGAGGGCGCCGTCCACGGTGAGTTCGGAGCCGGTGAGCACCGAGAAGGCGGGGGCGGCGGCGCGCAGCGGGGCCAGCAGGCGGCGCAGGGAGCCCTCGTCGCCGCTGGAGTCCTTGAGCCCGGCGAGCGTGCCGTCGGCGGCGAGCGCGAGGACGGTGGCGCGGTCCAGCTTGGTGTGGGTGGCGGCCGGGATGTCGTACGCGAACACGGGCAGGCCGGCGGCCGCCGCGAGCCGCCGGAAGTGGTCGGCGGTCTCCGCCGGGTGCGTGCGCGCGTAGAACGGGGCCGTCGCCACGAGGGCGTCCGCGCCCGCCTTCACCGCGTCCTTCGCCCGGTCCAGGACGCGCGGGGTCGTCGTCTCGATGACCCCCGCGAGCACCGGGACCCGCCCGGCCGCCGCCTCCACGGCGGCCTCCAGGGCGGCGCGGCGCTGTCCGTCCGTCAGAAACGCCCCCTCGCCACTCGAACCCAGCACGAACAGGCCGTGCACCCCGGCGCCGATCAGATGCGCGGCCAGCCGCCGCATCGACACCATGTCCACCTCGCCGTCCGGCGTGAGCGGCGTGATCAGGGGCGGTACGACACCGCGCAGGGGGGCGGGGAACGGGGCGCGGAGAGGCATGGCGGTGGTCTCCCGGGGCGGCTCGGCACGGCACGGCGAGGTGACGCAAGGTAGGACGTGGGACGTCCCACCTTGCTGGTGACAGTGCGCCACCTACAACGCAGGTGTCAAGACCCAGACACCCAGCACCGCCCGCGCCCTGACCTGCCGTGAGCGCCCCGTAGTGCCTCACCGGCCTGCCGTGCCTCACCGGCCTGCCGTGCCTCACCGGCTTCACCGTGGCTCGCTGTGCTCTTCGCCGGCTCCGCCGTGTCTCAGCGGCCCATCGTGTGTCGCGCAGGCCCGTTGTGCCTCACCGGCCTCACCGTGGCCCGCCGCGCTTCACCATGGCCCGCCGTGCCCCGCCCTGCCTCAAGCGGGGCGGCGTCCGTGGTTGGCCTTGCCCTTTTTGATTCGCCATTTGCGCTTGCGCGTCCTCTTCGACATGTCCTTGGTGCTTAGCCGAAGCGGCGCGGGCCGTCGAGGGGTCACGCACGCCCGATGGGGGCGAGCACCGCGTCGGTCAGGTCCGCGAGGGACTTCGGCGCCAGTTCGACCTCCAGGCCGCGGCGGCCCGCCGAGACGCAGATCGTGGCGTGCCGTTCCGCCGAGGAGTCGATGACCGTACGCAGCTTCTTGCGCTGGCCGAGCGGGGAGATGCCGCCGCGCACATAGCCGGTGGTGCGCTCGGCGAGCGCCGGGTCGGCCATGGTGGCGCGCTTGCCGCCGACCGCCGAGGCGAGCGCCTTGAGGTCGAGCTGGCCCGCGACGGGCACGACGGCGACCGTGAGCTGCCCGTCGACGTCCGCGACGAGCGTCTTGAAGACGCGGTCGGGGGAGACGCCCATCGCCTCGGCCGCCTCCTCGCCGTACGAGGGGTGGGCGGGGTCGTGCTCGTAGGAGTGGACGGTGAACGCGGTCCCGGCGGCGGTCAGCGCCACCGTGGCCGGCGTCCCCCCGGACTGCTGCTTCTTGGCCTTCTTCGCCAACGTGCCGGTCCTTCGAGAGTCGTGAGGGCTAGTTGCGGCTGGTGGCCTGGCGCGTCAGGTCCACCGCGGGCAGCGACGGCAGGTGCCGGATGATCGCCGTCTCGGCGCGCAGGAGGGTGAGTTCGTCGCGCAGCCGGGACGCCGCGTCCGGGGCCTGGAGCAGCCGCTGCCGGGTCGGCACGTCGAGCACGGCGGCGGCCGCCACCAGGTAGGAGACGACCGACGGCTCGTCGGGCAGCTCCGCGCCGGTCGCGAGGGTCCGCTCGCGGGCCCCGGCCAGCCGCTTCTGGTAGGTGCGGAACGCGCGGAGGACGCCTTCGGCGAGGGCGCCCGCCTCGTCGCCGTCCTCCTCGGGCAGCTCCTCGACCTCGGCGGTGAGATAGGGGCCCGAGGCGTCCACGGAGTGCAGCCTGACCCGGCGGGTGCCGGTGGCGAGGACCTCGAAGCTGCCGTCGGCGCGCTCGCGGATCGTCGCCGCGTCCGCGATGCAGCCCGTGCCGTGGAACGACTTCAGCGGGTCGTCGCCGAACCCGGCCGCGGGGCCCGCGCCCGCCTCCTTGGTGGTGGCGTCGTCGGGCATGCCGGACGCGCTCGGCGCGACCTCGTGGCCGTCGCGGATCGCGACGACGACGAACTGGCGCGGCTCGTCCGACACGGACGGATCGCCGTCCGGGTCGGTCGGGTCATCGGGGGACGCCTTCAACAGGTCGCGCATCAAGGCGCGATAACGCTCCTCGAACACGTTCAACGGAAGCACGAGCCCCGGGAACAGCACCGAGTTGAGCGGGAAGAGCGGAAGCCGGACGGTGGTCACGACGGTCAAGCGTAATGGTCGCCGGAGCAGGACGGTCCGCCGCACAGCGGCGGTTCCTAGTTGCGGCGCAGCAACCGTGTCGTCCCCGCCGCCACCGTCGTCGCCAGCGTCCAGCCGAGCATCACCATGACCGCCGCCGCCCACTGCCAGCCGCCGCGCAGTTGCCAGCTGCTGGCCTGGCCGAGATCGATCACCGGGAGCAGGAGGTCGAGGGCGAACAGGGTCGAGTCCCACTGCGGCCCCTCGCCCGGCTTCATCGGCGGATGGTCGGCGTGGCGGAAGGCGAACGCGCCGACCGCCCACAGCACCGCCATCCACACGGCGGCCCGGCCCGGCCGGTACCCGTAGGCCACCGTCCAGTCCTGCACGTAGCCCCACACCTTCGCGGCGAGCGGCAGCGTCTCACGGCGCCGCCGCTGCTTGGCGAGGAGCACCTCGCGCGCGTCGGCGTCCTCGCCGCTGTTGCGCAGCACCGTCGCCAGCCGCTCGTACGGTTCCGGGTTGTACTCGGGGGTCGCCGCCGCGAGCCACTCCAGGCGCCGGGTGAGCGGGAACGGGCCGAACGGGATCAGCGTCTCGTACGCGAAGCCGCCCATCCGCAGCTGTCCGGGCCCGGGCCAGCTCAACGCCTGGTCGACCAGGTTGACGACCTTCGCACCGGACAGCACGACCCGCCCGCGCTCCGGCCGCTCGCCGAGGAAGCGCAGCTCGGGCGTCTGGACGCGGCGCAGCGACAGCTCCTGGTCGTTCTCCATGACGAACCGCGCCGACTCCAGGTCGACGGCGTCACCGAACCGCCCGTCGTCGAGCCGGACCCCGCCGACGCACTGGAAGCTCTGCACGCGCGTGCCGCGCGCGGGCGTGGTGCCCCGGGTCTGCCACGGATTGAGCCCCGCCGGGGTCAGGTACAGGGTCCGCTCGACGGTGAGCTGCGGCGCGTTCAGGGCCCGCCGCCCCTGCGTGTTGCTCAGACGGCTGCCGCGCAGGGACAGCGACACGCCGATGGTGGCGCCGCGCAGACTGACCTCGCCGTGCGTCTGCACCATCTCCGCCTGGAGGTCCTGGCCGACGGAGAGACCGTCCGCCATGAGCGACTTCCCGCGCCGGTCGCGGAAGACGACGGCCTGGTTGAGCAGCAGGTCCGTGCCGATGTGGGCGTCGGTGAGCCGCATGCCGTGGTGGAACCGGCAGCGCGGCAGGTGCAGGTCGCCCTCGGTGTGGACCCGGGCGGCCTCCAGGCGCGGCACGGAGCAGTCGACGATCCGTACCGTGGTGAAGCGCGCCTCGGGCAGCAGCACCTCCTTCTCGAACCGGCACTGGTGCAGCTCCACGTACGGGCTGACGGTGCCGCCCGCCAGGTCGAGCACGTCGGTGATCTGGATGCCCTGGAGCTTGAGCGAGGAGACACGCCCGGAGAGCGCGGGCGGTCCGTCGAGCAGCAGCCAGGCCACGATGCGCGCCCGCACGCTGCGCTCGGGCCCCCAGGCGTGGCCGCCGTGCGGGTCGTCCACGGCGGCGTCGCCGCTGCGCAGGTCGTAGACCGTGCCGTTGCGGAACGCGAGCCACATGCCGACCTCGGCGGCGCTCAGCCCCTCCGGTACGTCCCCGTCGCCACTGCCGGTCGTCGGATTGTTCAAGCCGTGCGCCTCTCCCTGCTCGCGTCACTCCTGGTTCGTACAACCGTTCATGCCCGGTGCGTGACCGTCCGAAAGCCGACGGTGAGGGGATGCGGGAGACTCGCCCGACATCGGCCGAAAACGGACGTGTATCACTCACTGATACGGGCCACCGGCGGAGATCCGGCGTCTGAGAGAATCGGAGTGTGATCTCTCGAATCGATCTGCGCGGCGCCACCCTCCCCGAGGGCCAGGCCCTGCGCTCGCTGCTGCCCCGTGCCGACTTCGACGTCACGGCCGCCCTGGAGAAGGTGCGTCCGATCTGCGAGGACGTACATCATCGTGGCGACGCGGCGCTGATCGACTTCGCGGAGAAGTTCGACGGCGTGACGCTGGACAGCGTGCGCGTCCCGGCCGAGGCGATCGCCGACGCGCTGAAGACCCTGGACCCGGAGGTCCGGGCCGCCCTGGAGGAGTCGATCCGGCGCGCCCGGATCGTGCACCGCGCCCAGCGCCGGAAGACGGAGACGACGCAGGTCGTGCCCGGTGGCACGGTGACCGAGAAGTGGGTCCCGGTGGACCGCGTCGGCCTGTACGCGCCCGGTGGCCGCGCCGTCTACCCGTCCTCCGTGATCATGGATGTGGTCCCGGCCCAGGAGGCCGAGGTCCCCTCGATCGCGCTCGCCTCGCCCGCCCAGAAGGAGTTCGGCGGCCTGCCGCACCCGACGATCCTGGCCGCCTGCGCGCTGCTCGGCGTCGACGAGGTGTACGCGGCGGGCGGCGCCACCGCCGTCGCCATGTTCGCCTACGGCACCGAGTCCTGCCCGCCCGCGCCGATGGTGATGGGCCCCGGCAACATCTGGGTGGCCGCCGCCAAGCGCTACTTCACCGGCGTCATCGGCATCGACTCCGAGGCGGGCCCGACCGAGATCGCCGTCCTCGCCGACGCCACCGCCGACCCGGTGCACGTCGCCGCCGACCTGATCAGCCAGGCCGAGCACGACCCGCTCGCCGCCTCCGTCCTCGTCACCGACAGCGAGGACCTTGCCGAGGGCGTCGTCAAGGAGCTGGCGGCCCAGGTCGCCGTCGCCAAGCACCGCGAGGAGCGCATCGAGCCCGCGCTCGGCGGCAAGCAGTCCGCGATCGTCCTCGTCGACTCGATCGACGACGGCCTTGCGGTCGTCAACGCCTACGGCGCCGAGCACCTGGAGATCCAGACCGCCGACGCCGCAGCCGTGGCCGAGAGGGTGCGCAACGCGGGCGCCGTCTTCGTCGGCCCCTGGTCCCCGGTCTCCCTCGGCGACTACGCGGCCGGCTCCAACCACGTCCTACCGACCGGCGGCTGCGCCTGCCACTCCTCGGGCCTGTCCGTGCAGTCCTTCCTGCGCGGCATCCACGTCGTGGACTACAGCCGCGACGCCCTCGCCGAGATCACCCGGCACGTGGTGACCCTCTCCGAGGCCGAGGACCTGCCCGCGCACGGCGCGGCCCTCAAGGCCCGCTTCGGCTGGAAGGTGCCCAGCGCGTGACCGGCATCGACGACCTCCCCGTACGGGACGAGCTGCGCGGCAAGTCCCCGTACGGCGCCCCGCAGCTCGACGTGCCCGTCCGGCTGAACACCAACGAGAATCCGTACCCGCTGCCCGAGCCGCTGGTCGCCCGCATCGCCGAGCGCGTCGCCGACGCCGCCCGGAACCTCAACCGCTACCCGGACCGGGACGCGGTCGAGCTGCGCACCGCACTGGCCGGGTACCTCACCCGTACCACCGGGTACGAGGTCACCGCAGCGCAGGTCTGGGCGGCCAACGGGTCCAACGAGGTGCTCCAGCAGTTGCTCCAGGCGTTCGGCGGCCCCGGCCGCAGCGCCCTCGGCTTCGAGCCCTCGTACTCCATGCACCCGCTGCTCGCCCGCGGCACGAACACGGGGTGGGTCAGCGCCCCGCGCACGGCGGACTTCTCGCTCGACGTGCCCGGGGCGGTGGAGGCGATCAAGGCGCACAAGCCGCACGTCGTCTTCATCACCAGCCCCAACAACCCCACCGGCAACGCGGTCGCGGCCGACGACGTCCTCGCCCTGTACGAGGCCGCCGGCCGGGACGCGATCGTCGTCGTCGACGAGGCGTACACCGAGTTCAGCCACGGAGAATCGCTCCTGCCGCTGATCGAGGGCCGCCCCAACCTCGTCATCTCGCGCACCATGTCCAAGGCGTTCGGCGCCGCCGGGCTCCGCCTCGGCTACCTCGCCGCCGACCCGGCCGTCGTCGACGCCGTCCAGCTGGTGCGCCTCCCCTACCACCTGTCGGCCGTCAACCAGGCCACGGCGCTCGCCGCCCTGGAGTACACCGACACCCTGCTCGGCTACGTCGAGCAGCTCAAGGGCGAACGCGACCGCGTCGTCGCCGAGCTGACCGGCCTCGGCTTCGACGTCACCGTCGCCGACGCCAACTTCGTCCAGTTCGGTGTCTTCGAGGACCCGCACGCCGTCTGGCAGTTCATCCTCGACCGCGGCGTCCTCATCCGTGACAACGGCGTACCGGGTCGCCTGCGGGTGTCCATCGGCACCCCCGAGGAGAACGACGCGTTCCTGGACGCGGCCCGCGAAGCGACAAAGGAGTTCGGCCGATGAGCCGCGTAGGACGTGTAGAGCGCAAGACCAAGGAGACCTCGGTCCTCGTCGAGATCGACCTCGACGGCACCGGCAAGGTCGACGTCGCCACCGGCGTCGGCTTCTACGACCACATGCTCGACCAGCTCGGCCGCCACGGCCTCTTCGACCTCACCGTCAAGACCGAGGGCGACCTGCACATCGACTCGCACCACACCATCGAGGACACCGCCCTCGCCCTCGGCGCCGCCTTCAAGCAGGCGCTCGGCGACAAGGTCGGCATCTACCGCTTCGGCAACTGCACCGTCCCCCTCGACGAGTCGCTCGCCCAGGTGACGGTCGACCTGTCGGGACGCCCCTACCTCGTGCACACCGAGCCCGAGAAGATGGCGCCGATGATCGGCGAGTACGACACGACGATGACCCGGCACATCCTGGAGTCCTTCGTCGCCCAGGCGCAGATCGCCCTGCACGTCCACGTGCCGTACGGGCGCAACGCGCACCACATCGTGGAGTGCCAGTTCAAGGCCCTCGCGCGCGCCCTGCGCTACGCCAGCGAGCGCGACCCGCGCGCCGCCGGCATCCTCCCCTCGACGAAGGGTGCCCTGTAAGCCATGAACGGCCTCGCGACCGTCCTCATCCTCGTGGGCCTGTTCCTGCTCGGCGGCGTCTACTCGTTCGTCAAGCAGGGCATGGGCAAGAGCCTGATCACACTGCTCTCCATCGGCGCGGCCATGTGTTTGATCGCGGGCGTGCTGCGGCTCGACTACTGGAACTGATGACCCTCATGACTGACTCCTCCGCCAAGAAAGTCGTCGTCTTCGACTACGGGTTCGGCAACGTCCGCTCCGCCGAGCGCGCCCTCGCCCGCGCGGGCGCCGACGTCGAGATCACCCGCGACTACGACAAGGCCATGAACGCCGACGGGCTGCTCGTCCCCGGCGTCGGCGCCTTCGCCGCCTGCATGCAGGGGCTCAAGGAGGCGCGCGGCGACTGGATCGTCGGCCGCCGCCTCTCCGGGGGCCGCCCCGTCATGGGCATCTGCGTCGGCATGCAGATCCTCTTCGCACGCGGCATCGAACACGGCGTCGAGACCGAGGGCCTCGACGAATGGCCCGGCGCCGTCGAACCCCTCAAGGCCGACGTCGTGCCCCACATGGGCTGGAACACCGTCCGCGCGCCCGAGGACAGCCGCCTCTTCGCGGGCCTCGACGCCGACGAGCGGTACTACTTCGTGCACTCCTACGCCGTCCAGGACTGGCAGATGGAGGTGCACAACCCCCACCTGCCCGCCCCCCGGGTCACCTGGGCCACGCACGGCGAGCCGTTCGTCGCCGCCGTGGAGAACGGCCCCCTGTGGGCGACACAGTTCCACCCCGAGAAGTCCGGCGACGCCGGAGCCCAGCTGCTGAAGAACTGGATCGGAACCCTCTGATGGCTCCCAAGCTCGAACTGCTGCCCGCCGTCGACGTCCGCGACGGACAGGCCGTCCGCCTCGTCCACGGCGAGTCCGGCAGCGAGACCTCCTACGGCTCCCCGCTGGAAGCCGCCCTCGCCTGGCAGTCCGCCGGCGCCGAATGGCTGCACCTGGTCGACCTCGACGCCGCGTTCGGCACCGGCGACAACCGCGCCCTGATCCGCGAGGTCACCGAAGCCATGGACATCAAGGTGGAGCTGTCCGGCGGCATCCGCGACGACGACACCCTCGCCGCCGCCCTCGCCACCGGCTGCACCCGCGTCAACCTCGGCACCGCCGCCCTGGAGACCCCCGAATGGGTCGCCAAGGTCATCGCCGAGCACGGCGACAAGATCGCCGTCGGCCTCGACGTCCGTGGCACCACCCTGCGCGGCCGTGGCTGGACCCGCGACGGCGGCGACCTCTACGAGACCCTGGAGCGCCTCAACTCCGAGGGCTGCGCCCGCTACGTCGTCACCGACATCGCCAAGGACGGCACCCTCCAGGGGCCCAACCTGGAGCTGTTGAAGAACGTCTGCGCGGTGACCGACCGGCCGGTGGTCGCTTCGGGTGGCGTGTCGTCGCTCGATGATCTGCGCGCCATCGCCGAACTCGTCCCGCTCGGCGTCGAGGGCTCCATCGTCGGCAAGGCGCTCTACGCCAAGGCGTTCACCCTGGAAGAGGCGCTCGCCGCCGTGGCGTCGTCATGAGCGACGTCGTACGCCGGGTGGACACGGGTGGCCCCTGGGAGGAGTCCATCGGCTACTCCCGCGCCGTCGAACTCCCCAACGGCCTGGTCCTCGTCTCCGGCTGCACCTCCGTGGTCAACGGCGTCATCGACGCCGGAACCCCCTACGAGCAGGCGCTCAACGCCTTCGGCGTCGCCCTCGACGCGCTGAAGAAGGTCGGCCTCGGCCGTGAGCACGTCGTGCGCACCCGCATGTACCTCACCCACGCGCGCGACGTGGACGACGTGGGCCGCGCCCACAAGGAACTGTTCGGCACGGTGCGGCCCGCCGCCTCCATGCTCATCGTCGCCGGGTTCATCGATCCGAGCCTGGTCGTCGAGGTGGAGGTCGAGGCCTACCGCCCCGCCGACACCGGGGGAGCGGTCCAGTGAGCCTCGCCGTACGCGTCATCCCCTGCCTCGACGTCGACAACGGGCGCGTCGTCAAAGGCGTCAACTTCCAGAACCTCCGCGACGCCGGTGACCCCGTCGAGATGGCCAAGGTCTACGACGCCGAAGGCGCCGACGAACTGACCTTCCTCGACATCACCGCCTCCTCCGGCAACCGCGAGACCACCTACGACGTGGTGCGCCGCACCGCCGAGCAGGTCTTCATCCCGCTCACCGTCGGCGGCGGCGTCCGCACCGCCGAGGACGTGGACAAGCTGCTGCGGGCCGGTGCCGACAAGGTCGGCGTCAACACCGCCGCCATCGCCCGCCCCGAACTGATCCGCGAGATCGCCGAGCGGTTCGGGCGGCAGGTCCTCGTCCTCTCCGTCGACGCGCGGCGCACCGAGACGGGTTCCTTCGAGGTCACCACCCACGGAGGACGCCGGTCCGCCGGGATCGACGCGGTCGAATGGGCCCACCAGGCCGCTGAGCTGGGCGCCGGGGAGATTCTGCTCAACTCCATGGACGCGGACGGGACGAAAAACGGGTACGACCTCGAGATGATCGAGGCGGTCCGCAAGCACGTGTCCGTGCCGGTGATCGCGTCCGGCGGGGCCGGGCGGCTCGAACACTTCGCGCCTGCCGTCGGGGCGGGGGCGGATGCGGTGCTCGCGGCGTCGGTGTTCCATTTCGGGGATTTGCGGATCGGGGACGTCAAGTCGACGTTGCGCTCCGCGGGTTGGCCGGTGCGATAGCGCCGTTCGTTCTCTGTGTCATCGCCGGGTGCGGCATTCGTCGTGGCTGGTCGCGCAGTTCCCCGCGCCCCTGGAGCATGCGGCTCCGCCGCAGCCCCATGGGCGCCTGAGATGGCGCACGCAGTGCGCATCTCAGGGGCGCGGGGAACTGCGCGACCAGCCACGGTGGGCCCGCAGACGGAACCGGTGATTTCGCCGATGCACGATCAGCCAGGGACCCCGCACCGTGGTCGCTGTCAGAGATCAACCCCTCCCCCCGAGAGGACCGCATCCGTGCTGAAGATGCGAACCCGTCTGATCCGCACCGGCCTCGCCACCCTCCTGGCCATAGGCGGCGCAGCCACGGCCGCGACGGCCCAGGCCGCCCCCACCGCCGCCAACCCCTACGAGCGCGGCCCCGCCCCCACCGTGTCCAGCATCGAGGCGACGCGCGGCCCGTACGCCGTGTCGGAGACCAGCGTGTCGTCGCTGAGCGTCACCGGGTTCGGCGGCGGGACGATCTACTACCCGACGTCGACGGCGGACGGCACGTTCGGCGCCGTCGCGATCTCCCCGGGCTACACCGCGTACCAGTCGTCGATCGCCTGGCTGGGCCCGCGCCTCGCCTCGCAGGGGTTCGTCGTGTTCACCATCGACACGAACACCACGCTCGACCAGCCGGACAGCCGGGGCCGGCAGCTCCTCGCCGCGCTCGACTACCTGACCCAGCAGAGCTCGGTACGCGGCCGCATCGACTCCAGCCGGCTCGGTGTCATGGGGCACTCCATGGGCGGCGGCGGCACGCTCGAAGCCGCCAAGAGCCGGCCGTCCTTGCAGGCCGCGATCCCGCTCACCGGCTGGAACACCGACAAGACCTGGCCCGAGATCAAGACGCCGACGCTCGTCGTGGGCGCCGACGGGGACACCGTCGCACCGGTCGCCACGCACTCCGAGCCGTTCTACACGACCCTGCCGAGCACGCTCGACAAGGCGTACCTGGAGCTGCGCGGGGCCACCCACTTCACCCCGAACAGCTCCAACACGACGATCGCGAAGTACAGCATCTCGTGGCTGAAGCGGTTCATCGACGACGACACCCGCTACGAGCAGTTCCTCTGCCCGCTGCCCTCGCCGAGCCTGACGATCGCGGAGTACCGGGGCAACTGCCCGCACACCTCGTGAGGCCCGTCGTGAGGCCCTGTGCGTGAGCACAGTCTCCGCCCGCGCCGGTTGGGCCCGCTCCCAACCGGCGCTGCGGGCGCGGCGGACCGCTCGTACGGTGACGTAAGTGACCGCGAGACATGTCCTGTTGCTGACGGCCGCCGCCTACGAGAGCGACCCGGACGGGCCGTGGGTCGACGGCGGGCTCGTCCTGCGGGCCGCCGCCCGCGCCGGTCTCGGCGAAACCGCCCTGGACGCCGCCGAACGCGCGGGCCTCGAACGCGGCCCCGACGGACGGCTGCGGCTGCCGAACCGTCGCGCCGTGTACGAGGCGGCACGCCCCGCGCACCGCAGAGCCGCCCATCGCCTGCTGGCCGAAGCCGCCCTGGGGGAGCGGCTTCGGCCGGCAGGTCTCCTGCACCGGGCGCTCGCCGCGCCCTACCCGGACAGCGCCCTCGGCACCGAACTCGCCGCCGCCGCGCGTCTGCCGGGCCCCTCGCACGGGGAACGGGCCACCGCCCTCGCCCACGCCGCCGCGCTCGCCGCCGACCCCGAGATCCGCGCGGGGCGGCTCGTCGCCGCCGCCGACCAGGCCCGGCTCGCCGGCCGTCCGCACCGGGCCCGCGAACTGCTCCGCCGCGTCGAAGAACTCACCCCCACCGACGCCGTGCGGGGCGACGCCGCCCTCGTACGCGGCATGCTCGCCCTGCGCGACGAACCCATGGCCGACGCCCGCGCCTCCCTCCTCCTCGCCGCCCGGCTCTGCCCCGGGGAACGAGCCCTCGACGCCCGGCTCGCCGCCGCCGAGGCCGCCTGGGCGCTCGGCGACGCCCGCGCGTACCAGGAAGCCGTCGCCGGGCAGCAACAGGCCGGGGCCGACACCGCCCGCGCCTTCGGGCTCGGCATGGCCGCCTCGCTCGACGACCGGTACGCCGCCGGACGCGTCACCCTGCGCCGCGTCATCGCCGACGCGGCCCACGCCGGCGCCCCCGACGCCCTCCTGCGGGCCGGGGCCGCCGCCCTCGTCGCCGGGGACGTCGACGCCGCCTGCCGCCTCGGCAGCCGGGCCCTCGCCGCCGCCCGCGCCCTCGACGCACGCCCCGAACTGCCGCGCGCCCTCGAACTGCTCGCCTACGGGGAACTGCGCGCCGGACGCCACGCGCGCGCCCGCGCCCACGCCGAGGAAGGGCTGCGCGCCGCCCGCACCAGCGGGCAGCGCAACGTCCTCGCCCACCAGCACGCCATCCTCGCCCTCGTCGCCTCCCTCGACAGCGACGCCGACACCGTCGCCCGGCACGCCGCCGCCGCGCAGGAGACCGCCGCCCGGCACGGGCTCGTCCAAGCCGCCACCCTCGCGCAATGGGCGCTCGCCCGGGCCGACCTGGCGCGCGGGCGGGCGCCCGAGGCGGCGGCCAGGCTCGCGCCGCTCGTCCGGCCCGGGCCCCGGCAAGGGCACTTCGCCGTACGGATGCTCGCCGTGCCCTGCTTCGTGGAGGCGGCCGTGGCGGCGGGTGACCTGGTGGGGGCGCGGGGCGCCGTCGCGGAGTTCACGGTGTGGGCCGAGCGGGGGTACGACCCCCAGGCCGGGGCGCAACTCGCCCGCTGCGAAGCGCTGCTGGCGTCCGGTGATCCCGACCGTGCGGACGCCCGCTTCACCGAGGCGCTGGCCCGGCACGAGTGCGCCGGGGGGGACTTTGAGCGGGCCCGGACCGCTGAACTGCACGGCGAATGGCTGCGGCGGGCTCGGCGGCCGGCCCGCGCGCGCGTGCTGCTGCGGGACGCTCTGGTCGCCTTCGAGCGGTGCGGGGCGACGGTGTGGGCGGCCCGTACGGCGGCGGAGCTGCGGGCGACCGGGGAGGCTCCGCCGCACCCGGAGCCGTCCCCTGGCTGCCTGTCGTCGTTGACGCCGCAGCAGCTCCGGATCGCGCACTGTGTGGCCGAGGGCGCCACCAACCGTGAGGTGGCCTCCCGCCTCTCGGTCAGCCCCCGCACGGTCGACCACCACCTCCGCAACGTCTTCGCCCAACTGGGCGTCCGCTCCCGCCTGGAACTGGCCCGCTTGGTGGACCGAGCGACGACGCTGTAGGCGGGTCGCGGCCGGTCCGGGGGGCTGTGGGGCGCGGCCGGGCCAGGTGTGCATGCGGGGGCGCTGTAGTGCGCGGTCGGTTGTGTGGTGGGGCGGGGCCGCGCCGGCGTACCTCCTCGGCCGGATAGGTCTGGTCGCCTGCTGTCCGCCCAGGGGTCGCGTATCCGGCGCGGGATTCCGGCGGTGTCCTGCGGGGGCACCCCGACACGTCCCCTCCCGCAGCGACGCGGGTGCACCCCGGTGGCCCATACGGTGGCCAAAACACGGCCGGGTACGCCCAGTACCGCCGCCTAGGGCAACCCGCCGCCCACCGCCCCCACCCCGGGCGCCCCGCCCCGCCGCGGGCAACCTGCCGCTCCCCGCACTTCCCCACCCGGGGCGCCCCCGCCCGCCTTGGGCAATCTGCCGCCTGGGGCGGCAGGGTGGGCAAGGCGGCACCCCAGCGCCGGGCCACCGGTAAAGCGGGCCTCTGCGGAAACCCGGCGTTCGCGCAGCGCAGGCTCACCCCTCCAACAGGCCCGTACGCGAACCGTTACCCCCAAAGGGCTGGAGACCGACCAGACGGTATGTCATTCTTCGGGGCCAGGACCGCCGACCCCACCGGTACACGTCCTGGCGAGCTGAACCGAGGAGGACCGTGATGCCCGCGCACCTCGTACGCCCTCACCCCCGCACCCGCCCCGGCACCACGCCCACCAGAACCCGCCCCCGTACCGGAACGAGTACCGGCAGCGACACCGGCACCGACAAAAACACCGGCACAGACCCCGTCGCCGTCCTGCGCCGCGCCGCCCTCCCCCTCATCGACCAGATCCCCGCCCTCACCGACCGCCTGACAGCGGAGCTGCACGCCGAGGAGCCCGCCTACCGCGCCGCGATAGACGCCGACCCCGGCGACGTACGCCGCGAGATACAGCGCTCCCTGCGCCACAGCGTCGCCAGCCTGCTCGACCCCGTCCGTTCCCGTGACGCGGCCCGCGCCTGCACCGCCCGGATCGGCACCGAACGCGCCACCCGCGGCTTCCCGCTGGACCCCCTGGTGCACGCGTTCCGGCTCGGCGGCGCCCTGGTCTGGCAGGCGCTGGTCGACGAGGTCACCCGGCACCACCCGCGCGACGCCCACCTCCTCGTCCATCTCGCCGCCGACGTCCGCGGCTTCGTGGACGAGCACTGCGCCTGCGTCTCGGACGCCTACCGCAAGGCGGAGCACGAACTGACCTGGCGGCGCGAGAACCGGCGCCGCCTCATGGCCGCCGCCCTCCTCGACGGCGCCACCCGCATCGCCGATCTCCCGGAGGCCGCGCACGCCCTGGACCTGCCCGAGCACGGCCGCTACGCCGTGGTGCTCGTCGCCGGCGGCCGGGGCGCAGCGCCGCACGCCCATGGCATCCGTACCGTCTGGCACCCCGGACCGGACGCCGAGCGCGGCATCGTCGCCCTCGGCCCCTACGACGTAACGGAACTCGCCGCTTGCTGGCGGGAGTCGACCGCCCCCGGGGACGGGGTCCGCATCGGGATCAGTTCAGCCGTCGACGGACTCGCCGGCGTCGGTGTCGCCCGGCGCCTCGCCGAGACCGCCCTGCGGATCTGCCCGCCGGGCGGCGGCACCGTACTCCTCGACGACGAACTGCCCGCCGCCCTCGTGGCGGGCGCCCCCGCGCTCGGCGCGCTCCTGGTCGACCGGGTGCTCGGCCCGCTTCGCGCCCTGCCGCCCGCGGACGGCGCCCTGCTCCTGGACACCCTGACCGCCTGGCTGGACTGCGACGGCTCGGCCCAGCGCGCGGCCGCCCGGCTCTACTGCCACCGCAACACGGTCCTCAACCGGCTGCGCCGCTGCGAACAGCTCACCGGGCGCAGCCTGACGCGCCCGGCCGACCAGGTGGAGCTGGCCCTGGCCCTGCACGCCCACCGCCTGCGCCTGGCTAAAGCCCCAGCGCCTTCGTCTCGCTGAGCTGGGTGATCGCTGACTTGTCGCCCTCCAGCTCCACCTTGGCCGCGTCCTGGCGGCCGAAGGCGTACATGAGGAGTTCCGACGGCTCGCCCGTGACCGTGACCACCGGCGCGCCCCGGTGCGCGACCGCCGTCTGGCCGTCCGGGCGGCGCAGCACCAGGCCGACGGGCGCCTTGCGGCCCATCACCCGCGCCATCCGCTCCAGGCGGGACCAGAGCACCTCGGAGAAGACCGGGTCGAGCTCGCGCGGCGACCAGTCGGGCTGTGCCCGCCGCACGTCCTCGGCGTGGACGTAGAACTCGACCACGTTCGCCGCCTCGTCGATCTGCTTCAGGGCGAACGGCGAGAACCGCGGCGGGCCGGTCCTGATGAGCTGGATCAGTTCCTCGTACGGCTTCTCCGCGAATTCGTTCTGCACCCGCTCCAGGCGGGAGGCGAGCTGCTTGACGAGGGTGCCGCCGGCCGCGTCGGGGCGGCGCTCGCGCACCACGACGTGCGCTGCCAGGTCGCGGGCGGTCCAGCCCTCGCACAGGGTGGGGGCCTCGGGGCCCGCCGCCTCCAACAGGTCGGCCAGGAGAAGACGTTCACGCTTGGCATGGGTCGACATGAGCGCAACCCTACGACCGCCCGCACCGTCCGGACAGTGGACGCCCCGGGGGAGTCCCGGCGCGGCGCGGCACAATGGCCCTATGACCAGCGCGCCCCAGTCAAGCAACCTCGACCCCGCCATCGCCGCCCGCCTCAAGCGCAGCGCCGACGGCCTGGTCCCCGCCATCGCCCAGCAGTACGACACCGGCGAGGTCCTGATGCTCGGCTGGATGGACGACGAGGCGCTGCACCGCACCCTGACCACGGGCCGCTGCACGTACTGGTCGCGCAGCCGGAGCGAGTACTGGGTCAAGGGCGACACCTCCGGCCACTTCCAGTACGTGAAGTCCGTCGCCCTGGACTGTGACGCCGATACGGTGCTCGTCCAGGTCGATCAGGTCGGCGCCGCCTGCCACACCGGCGCCCGGACCTGCTTCGACGCCGACCAACTGCCCGTCACCGGCCCGGCCGCGTAAGACCTAAGCTCCTCCCATGGATCTCGAGACCTTTCGCAAGCTCGCGACCGACCGCCGAGTGATCCCCGTCAGCCGCAAGCTCCTCGCGGACGGCGACACGCCCGTCGGCCTGTACCGCAAGCTCGCCGCCGAGCGGCCCGGCACGTTCCTCCTGGAGTCCGCGGAGAACGGGCGCTCCTGGTCCCGCTACTCCTTCGTCGGCGTACGCTCCGCCGCCACGCTGACCTCGCGCGACGGGCAGACCCACTGGCTCGGCACCCCGCCCGTCGGCGTCCCCACGGACGGCGACCCGCTCGCCGCCCTGCGCGCCACCGTCGAGGCCCTGCACACCCCGCGCTACGACGGCCTGCCGCCGTTCACCGGCGGCATGGTCGGCTACCTCGGCTACGACATCGTGCGCCGCCTGGAGAAGATCGGCCCCGGTGAGCGCGACGATCTGCGGCTGCCTGAGCTGACCATGCTGCTCACCAGCGATCTCGCCGTCCTCGACCACTGGGACGGGTCGGTTCTCCTCATCGCCAACGCCATCAACCACAATGATCTCGATACGGGCGTGGACGAGGCGTACGCCGATGCCGTGGCCCGTCTCGATGCCATGGAGGCCGACCTCGGTACGTCGGTCCACACCGCCCCGGTCGCGCTTCCGCCTTCCGAGCTGCCGGAATTCACCGCGCTGTGGGGCGGCGAGCAGTACCAGGAGGCCGTCGAGGACATCAAGGAGCGCATCCGCGCGGGCGAGGCGTTCCAGGTCGTGCCCTCGCAGCGGTTCGAGACGCCGTGCACCGCGAGCGCGCTCGACGTCTATCGCGTGCTGCGCGCCACCAATCCGTCGCCCTACATGTATTTGTTCCGCTTTGATGGCTTTGATGTCGTCGGGTCGTCGCCCGAGGCCCTGGTCAAGGTCGAGGACGGGCGGGCCCTCCTCCACCCCATCGCCGGGACCCGGCCGCGTGGTGCGACGCCGCAGGCCGACCAGGCGCTCGCCGACGAACTCCTCGCCGACCCCAAGGAGCGCGCCGAGCACCTCATGCTCGTCGACCTCGGCCGCAACGACCTCGGGCGGGTCTGCGAGCCCGGCTCCGTCGAGGTCGTCGACTTCATGTCCATCGAGCGGTACTCGCACGTCATGCACATCGTCTCGACGGTCACGGGCCAGGTCAGCGCCGGGCGCACCGCCTTCGACGTGCTCACCGCCTGCTTCCCCGCCGGCACCCTCTCCGGCGCCCCGAAGCCCCGTGCGATGCAGATCATCGACGAGCTCGAACCGTCCCGGCGCGGGCTGTACGGCGGCTGCGTCGGCTATCTCGACTTCGCCGGGGACTCCGACACCGCCATCGCCATCCGTACGGCCCTGCTGCGCGACGGCACCGCGTACGTGCAGGCCGGGGCGGGCGTCGTCGCCGACTCCGACCCCGTCGCCGAGGACACGGAGTGCCGCAACAAGGCCGCCGCCGTGCTCCGCGCCGTCCACACCGCCAACCGCATGGGCGCCGCCGGAACCGGTGTGAAGTGACCCACGCCTCCCGCTCCCCGTACACATACAGGTGTGCGGACAGGCGATAGTGGAGTACGTGACTGCTGTACCGCACCCCCGAACCGAAGCCTCCGAGACCGCCGGGCCGAGCAAGAACGGCAGGCGCAGTCTCGGTGTCGCCCTGCTCTTCGGTGCCGCGGGCGCCGCGGTCGCGCTGCTCGCGTCCCGGCAGGAGTGGTGCTCCGGCGTCGCCGCCGTCGCGGGCGGGAAGCTGCCGCTGACCGCCCGGGGCAGCGATGTCACCGGCGTCCCCGCGGCCCTCGCCATAGTGGGCCTCGCCGCCCTGGTCGCCGTCTTCGCGGTGCGCAAGGCGGGCCGCGTCCTGGTCGCCGTCCTGCTCGCGCTGAGCGGCGCGGGCGCCGTGGCAGCCGCCGTCCTCGGCGCCGACGACAGCGCCGCCCTCGACGAGAAGGCCGCGGAAGCCTCCGGCGGCACCACGACCGGCATCGACGCCCTCTCCCACACCGCCTGGCCCTACGTCGCGGCAGGCGGCGGGGCCCTCCTCCTGATCGCCGGGATCCTCGCCGTCGTCTACGGCGCCGCCTGGCCCTCGATGGGCGGCCGCTACGAGCGCGACGGCTCCCCGCGCCCCCGCAAGCGCAAGGCCGTCGACCCCGACCGCCCCGAGGAACTGTGGAAGGCCCTCGACCGGGGCGAGGACCCCACGGGCGCCGCCTGACCCCGGGTTAGTCCCGCACGCGCGCGTGCGGGAGAATGGGCAGGAGAGCCGTACGCCCTGCGTACGCAGAGGCCATAAGCAACGAGGAGCAAGCCATGGCGGACAAGAGCCACGGACACACCCCGGCCGCCTGGACCGGTGTCATCATCGCCTTCATCGGGTTCATCGTCGCCGGCACCTTCATGGTGATGGCGAACGTGGTGGGTTTCTGGGTCGGTATGGCGCTGCTGCTCGTCGCCGCCATCGTCGGCGGCGTCATGAGCATGATGGGCCTGGGCAAGCCCAAGCGCGCCGAGCTGGACGTCCCGGGCCACGCCGCGGGCTCGCAGGCCTGACACCCCTGGCACTTCCGCTACGGGAAAGGGGCGGGCGGCGATCATCGCCGCCCGCCCCTTCGCCATGTCCCGTGTCGCCCGAGGGGCGGAGCGCGCCGCGCCGGGGGACAATCCCCGCGTGACCGTGCAGACGACTCGCACCGCCCGCCCCGGCCTCCTGCGCCGGACCGGGGTCCCGCTGGGCGTCCTCGCCGGCGTCGCGGCGGCCTTCGCCTATGTCGGCGCCGTCGACCCGAACGAGGCGGGCCACTACCCCGCCTGCCCGCTCCTGAGCGCCACCGGCCTGTTCTGCCCGGGCTGCGGCGGGCTGCGCAGCGCCCACGCCCTCGTCCACGGCGACCTCAGCGGCGCCCTCGGCGCCAACGCCCTCGCCGTCGCCGGCTACGCCCTGTTCGCCGTGGTGTGGGCCGTATGGGTGACACGCGCGGCGCGCGGACGGCCCCTCGGCCTCGTCCTCACCCGCGCCCACCTGTGGACGCTCGGCGCTGTCGTCACCGTCTTCACCGTTGTCCGGAACCTGCCCCTCCATGGCTTCCTGCAGCCTTGATCAACGACGTTTGTCCAGGTAGTGAGAGTGTCGTCAACCGGATGCGGAGCCTCGGGCCTCCTGCGGATACCATCACTGTGACCGCTCGGTTGCTCAAAGAACCGAATTGCAGGAAAGGAAGTCCGCGCGCGTGAGTGTGCTCGACGAGATCATCGACGGAGTCCGTGCCGACCTCGCGGAACGGCAGGCGCGGGTCGGCCTCGACGAGCTCAAGGAGCGCGCGGCCAAGGCACCCGCCGCCAAGGACGGGGTCGCGGCGCTGCGCGGCGACGGCGTCAAGGTCATCTGCGAGGTCAAGCGGTCCAGCCCGTCCAAGGGCGCGCTCGCCGCGATTGCCGACCCGGCGGGGCTCGCCGCCGACTACGAGGCGGGCGGCGCCGCCGTCATCTCCGTCCTCACCGAGCAGCGGCGCTTCGGCGGCTCCCTCGCCGACCTGGAGGCGGTCCGCGCCAAGGTGGACGTTCCGGTCCTGCGCAAGGACTTCATCGTCACCTCGTACCAGTTGTGGGAGGCCCGCGCGTACGGCGCCGACCTCGCCCTGCTGATCGTGGCCGCCCTGGACCAGCCCGCCCTGGAGTCCCTCATCGAGCGCGCCGAGTCCATCGGCCTCACCCCGCTCGTCGAGGCGCACGACGAGGACGAGGTGGAGCGGGCCGTCGACGCCGGGGCCAAGGTCATCGGCATCAACACCCGCAACCTCAAGGACCTCTCCGTCGACCGTGGCACCTTCGAGCGCGTCGCCCCGGACATCCCGGACCACATCGTCAAGGTCGCGGAGTCCGGTGTGCGCGGCCCGCACGACCTCATCGCGTACGCCAACGCGGGCGCGGACGCCGTCCTCGTCGGCGAGTCCCTGGTGACCGGCCGCGACCCGCGCACGGCCGTCTCCGACCTGGTCGCGGCGGGCGCCCACCCGGCCCTCCGGCACGGACGGGGCTGACCCGCGCCATGCCCATCGCCGCCCGCCTCGCACCCGGCTGCCGCCCGCGCGGCTGCCGGGCGCCTGCGCGGCGCGTTCATGGTCGCCGAGTGCGCTATGTCATCGGCGACGAGCCGGGCCAAGTGAACGGGATGCGATGGCCGGCGCCCCGCTAGGGGCGCGGGGAACGGCGCGACCAGCCACGATGTCGCGTCGGCCGGACGACTCGTCTGCCATCAACGGCGCGTAGCCGTCCTCACCCCGGCGGGGGTTGCTCGCGCAGTTCCCCGCGCCCCCAGGCGGGGTTGATCACAGCGGAGATCATCCATTCACGCCACCCGAGGTAAACGCATGCCCGAGTACTTCCACCCGGACCCGGACGGTCAGGTCCCCAGCGCCGAAGGCTACTTCGGCGCGTTCGGCGGCAAGTTCATCCCGGAGGCGCTCGTCGCCGCCGTGGACGAGGTCGCCGTCGAGTACGACAAGGCGAAGAACGACCCCGAGTTCGCCCGCGAGCTCGACGACCTCATGGTCCACTACACCGGCCGCCCGAGCAGCCTCACCGAGGTGCCGAGGTTCGCCGAGCACGCCGGAGGCGCCCGCGTCTTCCTCAAGCGCGAGGACCTGAACCACACCGGCTCCCACAAGATCAACAACGTGCTCGGCCAGGCCCTGCTCACCAAGCGCATGGGCAAGACCCGCGTCATCGCCGAGACCGGCGCGGGCCAGCACGGCGTCGCGACGGCCACCGCCTGCGCTCTGTTCGGCCTCGAATGCACCATCTACATGGGCGAGATCGACACCCAGCGCCAGGCCCTCAACGTGGCCCGGATGCGGATGCTCGGCGCCGAGGTCATCGCCGTGAAGTCCGGCAGCCGCACCCTGAAGGACGCCATCAACGAGGCGTTCCGCGACTGGGTCGCCAACGTCGACCGCACGCACTACCTCTTCGGCACGGTCGCGGGCCCGCACCCGTTCCCCGCGATGGTCCGCGACTTTCACCGCGTCATCGGCGTCGAGGCCCGCCGCCAGATCCTGGAGCGCGCCGGACGCCTCCCCGACGCCGCCCTCGCCTGCGTCGGCGGCGGCTCCAACGCCATCGGCCTCTTCCACGCGTTCATCCCGGACACGGACGTCCGCCTCATCGGCTGCGAACCGGCGGGACACGGCGTCGAGACCGGCGAGCACGCGGCGACCCTGACCGCGGGCGACCCCGGCATCCTGCACGGTTCGCGGTCGTACGTCCTCCAGGACGAGGAGGGGCAGATCACCGAGCCCTACTCCATCTCGGCGGGCCTCGACTACCCGGGCATCGGCCCCGAGCACGCCTACCTCAAGGACAGCGGACGCGGCGAGTACCGTGCCGTCACCGACGACGCCGCCATGCAGGCGCTGCGCCTGCTCTCGCGCACCGAGGGCATCATCCCGGCCATCGAGTCCGCGCACGCCCTCGCCGGGGCGCTTGAGGTCGGCAAGGAGCTGGGCCCGGACGGGCTCATCGTCGTCAACCTCTCCGGGCGCGGCGACAAGGACATGGACACCGCCGCCCGCTACTTCGGCCTCTACGACGAGGGTGCCGACGCCGAGGTCGCGGCCGACGCCGCCGACACCGCCGAGATCGAGGGGGACGCCAAGTGAGCGGCAACATCCAACTCCTGTCCGACACCCTGGCGGCCGCCAAGGCCGAGGGCCGCTCCGCCCTCATCGCCTACCTGCCCGCCGGGTTCCCGACGGTCGACGGCGGCATCGAGGCGATCAAGGCCGTCTTCGACGGCGGCGCCGACGTCGTCGAGGTGGGCCTGCCCCACTCCGACCCGGTGCTCGACGGCCCGGTCATCCAGACCGCCGACGACATCGCGCTGCGCGGCGGCCTGAAGATCAAGGACGTCATGCGCACGGTCCGCGAGGCCCACGCGGCCACCGGCAAGCCGGTCCTCGTCATGACGTACTGGAACCCCATCGACCGCTACGGCATCGAGCGGTTCACCGCCGAGCTGGCCGAGGCGGGCGGCGCGGGCTGCATCCTGCCCGACCTGCCCGTCCAGGAGTCGGCGGTCTGGCGCGAGCACGCGGAGAAGCACGGCCTCGCCACCGTCTTCGTCGTCGCGCCCAGCAGCAAGGACGAGCGCCTCGCCACCATCACGGCCGCCGGTTCCGGCTTCGTCTACGCCGCCTCCCTCATGGGCGTCACCGGCACCCGCGAGTCCGTCGGCAACCAGGCACAGGACCTCGTACGCCGCACCAAGGCCACCACGGACCTGCCGGTCTGCGTCGGCCTCGGCGTCTCCGACGCCAAGCAGGCCAAGGAGGTCGCCTCCTTCGCCGACGGCGTCATCGTCGGCTCCGCCTTCGTGAAGCGGCTGCTCGACGCCGAGGACGAGACCATGGGCCTCGCGGCGGTCCGGGCGCTCGCCGGTGAACTCGCGGCGGGCGTACGGGGCAACGCCTAGTCATCCTCGGCGCCTTGGTCATGTAATGGGTCAAGTCACCCTTATGGGTGGAAGTGGACCGGGGAGGCACGCTCGTGCCTCCCCGGTTCGTTGGCGCAGGTGTGAGCGAGAAGAACCGAGAGGGAAAGCGCACGGCCCGGGAACGGCTGGCCGAGGAGCGCGAGAAGCAGAAAGTCGCCGAGAAGCGGCGCCGCACGTTGATCGTGGCCGCGGCCGTGGTCTGCGTGCTCGGCCTGGCCGCCGTCATCGGGATCGTCGCCGCCAACACCGGGGACGACAGCTCGGGGGACTCCTCCGGCAGCGTGGCCGAGCCCAAGGGCGCCACGGGCAAGGACAGCCTGGCCGTCCCCGTCGGCAAGGACAGCGCCAAGTCCACGCTCACGGTGTGGGAGGACTTCCGCTGCCCCGCCTGCAAGTCCTTCGAGGACGGTTTCCGTTCCACGATCAATGAGCTGACCAAGGCCGGCCAGTTGAAGGCCGAGTACCACACGGTCACGCTCATCGACTCGAACATGGGCGGCAGCGGCTCCCTGCGCGCGGGGAACGCGGCGGCGTGCGCGCAGGACGCGGGCAAGTTCTCCGCGTACCACGACGTGCTGTTCGAGAACCAGCCGAAGGAGACCGAGGACGCCTTCTCGGACAACGGCAAGCTGATCGACCTGGCCGGAAAGGTCGACGGCCTGGTCACCGACTCCTTCAAGACGTGTGTCAACGACGGCAGGCACGACGGCTGGATCGCCAAGTCCTACAAGGCGTTCCAGGACGCCAAGTTCAAGGGCACGCCGACGGTCCTGCTCGACGGCAAGAACCTCATGGACGACCAGACCATGACGCCGGCGAAGCTGAAGCAGACGGTGCAGGAAGCGAACAAGTAACCGTTGTCCTTCAAACCCCTTGTTATGGAGCCGTAGCCGGGCTGGCGGACGTGTCCACGGCCCGGCACGGTAGCGTCGACCCTGCCATGGAACTTGCCTACATCCCCAGTCCCTCGCAGGGCGTGGTCCACCTCGGGCCCATCCCGCTGCGCGGCTACGCGTTCTGCATCATCATCGGCGTCTTCGTGGCCGTCTGGCTCGGCAACAAGCGCTGGGTCGCCCGCGGCGGGCAGCCCGGCACGGTCGCCGACATCGCGGTCTGGGCAGTGCCGTTCGGCCTGGTCGGCGGGCGCCTCTACCACGTGATCACGGACTACGAGCTGTACTTCAGCGACGGCCGTGACTGGGTGGACGCCTTCAAGATCTGGGAGGGCGGCCTCGGCATCTGGGGCGCCATCGCGCTCGGCGCGGTCGGCGCCTGGATCGGCTGCCGCCGCCGTGGCATCCCGCTCCCCGCCTGGGCCGACGCGCTCGCCCCCGGCATCGCCCTCGCGCAGGCCGTCGGCCGCTGGGGCAACTGGTTCAACCAGGAGCTGTACGGGCGCAAAACCGATCTGCCCTGGGCCCTGAAGATCACCTCGAACACGGACGGGCGGGTGCCCGGCACCTACCACCCGACGTTCCTGTACGAGTCCCTGTGGTGCGTCGGCGTCGCCCTCCTCGTCATCTGGGCCGACCGCAGGTTCAAGCTCGGGCACGGGCGGGCGTTCGCGCTGTACGTGGCGTCGTACTGTGTCGGGCGCTTCTGGATCGAGTACATGCGCGTCGACGACGCCCATCACATCCTCGGACTGCGCCTCAACAACTGGACCGCGCTCGTCGTCTTCCTGCTCGCCGTGGTCTACCTGGTGCTGTCGGCGAAGAAGCGGCCGGGGCGCGAGGAGATCGTGGAGCCGAACGCCTCCGGCGCGAAGCCCGACACCCCCGGTGAGGAGCCTGGCGCCTCCGATGAGGAGCCGAGCACTTCGGGCGAGGGGCCGGGTGACAAGGCCGCCAAGTCCGAGGACTCGGTCGACGGCAAGGGTTCGGCTCAGGAGAAGGACACCGCTGACGCCGAGAAGACCTGACCGTCTTCCGCCGCTGTACGTCGATGAGGGCGCCGGACCGCACAGTCCGGCGCCCTCTCGCGTCGCCCCCTCAGACCCCGGACCGGCTCCCGTCCCGTCCGGCGAGCGCCAGGACCCGCCGCGCGCCCGCCACCACCGCCGCGTCCACGAACCGCCCGTCCGGCAGCGCGAGCGCCCCCGCGTCGGTGGTCGCGGCGTGGACGATCTCCCGCGCCGCCGCCACCTCCGCCGCCGTCGGACGGAACGCCTCCTCGATCACCGGGAGCTGGCGCGGGTGGATCGCCGTACGGCCGGAGAAGCCGAGCGCGCGGCCCTCGGCGCAGGAACGGGCCAGCCCCTCCGCGTCCCGGACGTCCGGGTACACCGACTGGGGCGGCGGCGGCAGATGCGCCGCGCGGGCGGCGACCACGGTCCGGCCGCGCACCCAGGCGAGGCCGCGCCCGTCCGTGACGCCGAGGTCGGCGCGGAGATCGGCCTCGCCGAGCGCGATCCCGTGCACGGCCGGGTGCGAGGCGATGTCGTACGCGTGCTCGACGCCGAGGGCGGATTCGAGCAGGGCGTACAGGGGAGGGGCAGAGGCGCCGCCCGACCAGGCAATAGCTCGGGTCAGATCGGCCCTGTCGTCGACTTTGGGCAGGCGCAGGGCGCCGAGGCCGGGGAGCGGGGCGAGGCGGCGTACCTCCTGCTCCGCGAGGGGGCCGTCGAGCGCGTTCACGCGGACGTGCACCGGCAGCGGCGGGCGGTCCGTGAGCAGCTCCGCCGTCGCGTCGAGGGCGTACGCCTTGCGGTCGGGGGCGACGGCGTCCTCCAGATCGACCAGGACGACGTCCGCCGTCGAGCGCAGCGCCTTCGCGACCACGTCGGGGCGGTCGCCAGGGACGTACAGCCACGTCAGGTACAGAGGGCTCATACCGCACCAGCCTCCCTGAGGGCCGCGATCTCCGCCTCCGAGAGGCCGAGGCCGGCGAGGATCTCGTCCGTGTCCGCGCCGTGCGGGCGGCCCGTCCACCGGACGGCGCCCGGCGTCTCGGAGAGCCGGAAGAGGACGTTCTGCATCTTGACCGTGCCGAGGTCCGGGTCGGGAAGTTCGGTGATCGTGTGCAGGGCGCGGTACTGGGCGTCCTGGAGCACGTCGCGGACGTCGTAGACGGGGGCGATGGCCGCCTGCGCCTCCTCGAACGCCGCCACCACCTCGTCACGGGTGTGCCCCGCGATCCAGCTCCCGACCGCCGCGTCCAGCTCGTCCGCGTGCGCCGCCCGGCCGGCCCCCGTCGCGAACCACTCCTCCTCGACGCACTCCGGCCGCCCCACCAGGCGCATCACCCGCTCCGCGATCGACTGCGCCGAGGTCGACACCGCGACCCACTTGTCGTCGCTCGTGCGGTACGTGTTGCGGGGCGCGTTGTTCGTCGAGCGGTTGCCGGTACGGGGCTGGACGTAGCCGAGCTGGTCGTACCAGGTCGCCTGCGGGCCGAGGATCGCCAGCATCGGCTCGATGATCGCCATGTCCACGACCTGGCCCCGGCCCGTCGCGCTGCGCGCGTGCAACGCCGCCATCACCGCGTACGACGTCGCCAGCGCCGCGATCGAGTCGGCCAGGCCGAAAGGGGGAAGGGTCGGGGGCCCGTCCGGCTGGCCCGTGATCGCCGCGAAGCCGCTCATCGCCTCCGCGAGCGTGCCGAACCCGGGGCGGCGGGCGTACGGGCCGAACTGGCCGAAGCCCGTCACACGGGCCAGGACCAGGCCCGGGCCCGCCGCGCTCAGCTCCTCCCAGCCGAGGCCCCACTTCTCCAGGGTGCCGGGGCGGAAGTTCTCGATGATCACGTCCGACTCGGCCGCCAGCCGGAGGAGGAGGGCGCGGCCGTCGGGGGAGGAGAGGTCCAGGGTCAGGTTCTTCTTGTTGCGGCCCAGGTGCTTCCACCACAGGCCCACGCCGTCCTTCGATGGGCCGTGGCCCCGGGACGGGTCCGGCTTGCGCGGGTGCTCGACCTTGACGACCTCGGCGCCGAAGTCGCCGAGCATCGTGGCGCAGAGAGGGCCGGCGAAGAGGGTGGCCAAGTCCAGGACGCGGAGGCCCGCCAGTGGGCCCCCTTGTCCTCCGGGTGTGTGCGGGGATGCTGTCGTCATGCCGTGGCCTCCTGCGTCAGACTGGCCAGTTCGTCGAAGCCGATGCCGTCGAACGCGGCGACCGTCGTCGCCAGCCGGTTCTTCAGCGGGGCCGTCCAGCGCTCGCCCAGCACGCTCGGGTCGCCGGCCAGCAGGCCCGCGATCGAGCCCGCCGTCGCGCCGTTGGAGTCCGTGTCCCAGCCGCCCGACACCGCGCGGCAGACCGAGCCCTCGAAGTCGCCGTCGGCGTGGGTGAGGGCGGCGGCGAGCAGCGCCGCATTGGGGAGGACGTGGACCCAGTGGTGGGTCGCGGCGTAGGTGGCGTGCAGGGCGTCGACGACGGTGTCGAAGTCCTTGTTGCTGTGGTCGTTCGACAGGTGGATGCCCAGGGTGATCGCCTGCGCGTAGCGCGATGTCGGGGGGATCACCCTGAGGCCCGTACGGAGTGCCTCGTGGACGGTCGTCGTGCCCGTGGCGGCCGAGGCGATGACCGCCGCCGTGAACATCTCCCCGTACACACCGTTCGCCGTGTGCGTCAGTACGGCGTCCCTGTGTGCCTGTTCGGCGGCGCGGGCCGGGTCGCCCGGGTTCGTCCAGCCGAAGACGTCCGCGCGGATCTGGGCGCCGATCCACTCGCGGAAGGGGTTGCGGTACGCGGCGGTGGCCGGTGGCTCGATGCCGTCCAGGAGATTGCGGTACGCCACCCGTTCCGCGGTGAACGTGCGGCCCGCCGGGAGCTCGTCCAGCCACAGCCGCGCCACGTCGGCGGTGGTGAAGTCAGGGCCGTGGCGCTGGAGCAGGAGCAGGGCGAGGAGTGGGTAGTTGAGGTCGTCGTCCTCCGGCATGCCGTCGATGTTCTCGGCCAGGGAGGTGGGGGCGGAGCGGCGGTTCCAGGGGTGGGCGGCGGCCAGCTCCGGGGGCAGGCCGGTCGCTGTGAAGTAGTTGGCCAGGGGCCAGTTGCCGGTGGACTTCGCCAGGGCGCGGATGGCCGCCAAGGGGAGTTTCTCAACCGGCTTGCCCAGGAGGCAGCCGATCGCTCGGCCCAGCCAGGCGGCGTGCAGGGCTTTGTGGGGGATGGAGGCGGCCTCGTTGTTGCTGGGTGGCCACGTTGGGCACGCTGCCTTGATCTTCTGGAGTGTGGTGGGTTCGGCTTCGCTGAGGGGGGAGGGGAGGGCCGACAGTTCGTCCAGTAGGTCCTTTGCCAGGGCGCGGAGATGCGGGTTCGCGGGTGCCTGTGACGCGCCCGCCCGGGCCGGGGCCAGGTGGCCGCCCGCCCGCCGCCAGCGCTGTTCGATCTCCGACGCGTCCCGGCCGTCCTGCGCCGCCTGGCGGAGTTCGTGGCCCAGCAGATCCTCGGGCTGCACCCAGGTCAGACGTAACGTCACCGGCCTCACCGCCCGTCGATCGCCGCGAACGCCGACTCGTGCGCGCGGCGCCGCTCCAGATCCCGGGCGTACACCTCGCGGGTGACCTCCGTGAGGGCCGCCGCCGGGGCGTGCAGATCCAGCCTGCTGGCCCGCGCCACCTCCGTGCTCCACTCCTTCGGCACCGCGCTCTCCCCGTACAGCGCGCCGACGATCGCGCCGCTCATCGTCGCGATCGAGTCGCAGTCCCGGCCGTAGTTGACCGCGCCGAGCACCGTGTGCCGGAAATCGCCCCCTCCGACCAGCACCATGCCCAGCGCGATCGGCAGCTCCTCGATCGCGTGCAGACGGGACGGGCGACGCGCGCCCAGCGACGGCCTGCGATAGTTCGGGCCGACCGTGTCGAACGGGGTGACCGCCTCGCGAAGAGGGGTTAGAGCCTCCTCGAAGTCGTCGTAGCGGGCCGCTGTCTCGCACACCGCCTCCATCGCCGACCGCGTGCCGTCCTTCGCCAGGGCGAGCGCCTCGTCGACCACCGAGGCGGGCGTCGCGTCCGGCTTGTACGCCGCCGCCACCGCCGCCGCGAACACGCCCGCCGCCTCCCTGCCGTACGAGCTCTGGTGCGCGCCCGCCACGTCCAGCGCCTCCTCGTACGCCTTCAACGGGTTGCCCGCGTTCACCGCGCCCACCGGGGCCATGTACATCGCCGCGCCGCAGTTCACGATGTTGCCCACGCCCGCCTCGCGCGGGTCCACGTGCCCGTAGTGGATCCGCGCCACGATCCACTTCTCCGCCAGGAAGACGCGCTGCAGGGGGAGCGCCTCCGCCTCCAGCTCCGGGATCCAGCGCGGGTTCGTCATCAGGTCCGGGACCAGGTGGTCCGCCACCGCGTACGCGTCCAAGTGGTCGCGGACCTTCTCGTACACGCGGACCAGCGCGTGCGTCATGAGCGTGTCGTCCGTCACGTGGCCGTCGCCCTTGTGGTACGGGGCGATCGGGCGGGCCGTCCGCCACTCGTCCCCGTGGAACGGCTCCACGATGCCGCGCACCCGGCCGCCGTGCCGCTCCGCGATCGCCTCCGGGGTCCAGCCCTCGACCGGGCCGCCGAGCGCGTCGCCCACCGCCGCGCCTATCAGGGCGCCTGTGGTGCGGTCCGCCAGGTTCGGGGTTGTGCTCATGTCGGGCTTCCCTCCGGGGTCGAGATGGGAGTGGGAGTGGCTGTGGGGGCGGGTGTGGGAGTGGGAGTGGGGGTGGAGGTGGGGGCGGGCGTGGGCGTGGGTGTCTGGTTGTCGCGTGTCGGTGTGTGGGTTGCCGCCAGGCGGGTCGCCAGCTCCGTCAGGTCCGTCCCCGCCAAGCGGGGCAGCGCGCAGCCCGCCAGCGTGCGGCACGCCTCCCGCCAGCTCCTCGGCAGCGCGTCCGCGCCGCCGATCGCACCCGTCAGCGCGCCGGCCAGCGCCGGTGCCGAGTCCGCCACGCGGGACAGGCACGCGGTCGTCGGCACCGCCTCGGTGACCGCGCCCGCCGCCGCCGTCGCCACCGCCAGCGCCACGGGGACCGTCTCCGCGGCCGCGATCCCGTAGCTGTACACGTGGTCGACGATCTCGTGCTCCAGGACCGGGACCAGCGCGAACGCGTTGCCCGGCAGGCCCGGGCGGGCAGCCGCCGTCGCCCTTCCGAGTTCGACGGCGCGGTGCGCGTTGCGGTGGATCTCCGTGCCCTCGGGGAGCTGGGCGAGGGCCGCGTCCACGCACGCCTCCACCGGGGCGCCGCCGAGGGCAGCCGCGACCGCCGCCGCCATCGCCCTCGCGCCGTGCACGCCGTCGCCGTCCTGGGTGTAGCGGGCGTCGAACTCCGCGAGGTCCGCCGCGCGGGGCGGGTCCGCCGGGTGGACCGTCGCCAGGACCGCGGCGCGCACGCAGGCCGCGTCGTCGAAGTAGTGCGGGTTGTCGTGGCCCGTCGCGGGTGGGCGCAGGCCCGCGGCCAGGTTGCCGAGGCCCGCGCGTACGGAGATGCGGGCGCGGAGCGGGATCTCGGCCGACTCGATCTCGTCGGCGCGGGCCGCTGCCGCGGCGATCTCGTCGGCCAGGGTGTTCCAGGCGAGGGCCAGTGCGGAGCGGACGCGGTGGTCGCGGGGGAGGTCGCCGAGGCCGTCCGCGTGGGCGTCGAGGACGGCCGTCGCGGTGAACGCGGCCCATTCCGCGTCGTCCGACGGGCCCAGGCGGAGGGGTTCGGGGGGCTGGTTCAGGGCGATCGGGACGGGGAGGGTCGTCGTGGCGTTCTGCTCGGCGAACGTGTCGAGTTCGCGGGTGAGGCGGCGGGTCCAGTCGGGGAGCCGCGCCGCGCGATGTCGTCCCGACGGCCACCCGGCGGCGTCCCCCGCGGCGATCCCGAGAAGCAGCCCCTCGACACGGGCGGCGACATCGACACCGGCTCTGGTTCCAACGGTGCGGCTCATGGGTCCTCTCGGTGGGAACGGAGGGTGCTGTGAGGGGTACATGCGGGGCGCTGTAGGGCGCGGTCGGTCGGATGGTGGGTCGGGGCCGCGCCGGCGTACCTCCTCGGCCGGATAGGTCTGGTCGCCTGCTGTCCGCCCAGAGGTCGCGTATCCGGCGCGGGGTTCCGGCGGTGTCCTGCGGGGGCACCCCGACACGTCCCCTCCCGCAGCGAGGCGACTGCACCCCGGTGGCCCGTACGGTGGCCAAAACACGGCCGGGTACGCCCAGTGCCGCCGCAGAGGACAACCGGCCGCCCCCGCCCCGGGCGCCCCCGCCGGGGGCAATGTGCCGTTCCCCGCCCCGAGCGCCTCCGCCGGCCTTGGGCACCCTGCCGTCCACCACCCCCGCCCCGCCTTGGGCACCCTGCCGTCCACCACCCCCGCCCCGCCTTGGGCACCCTGCCGTCCACCACCCCCGCCCCGCCTTGGGCAATCTGCCGCCTGGGGCGGCAGGGTGGGCAAGGCGGCACCCCCAGCGCCGGCTGACCGTGCGAGCAGGCTTCCGCGAGTACCCCGCCCCGCCCAGCGACCGCCCCGCCCGCCTCCGGCAACTGGCCTCCCCCGGCCCCGTAGAACCCCACGAGCGGGCCAGGTCGACGATCCCGCGCACCCCCGGAGGGACCGTCATGCCACCGCCCCCCGCCGCGGCGAAGCCAACGCGTCCGCGACGTCCAGGACGTGGCGGCCCGCCATGGAGGGGAGGCAGCTTCCTCGGACGGGGCCGATCGCCGTCGCCCAGGGCGCCGGGATGGAGGTTTCTCCGCGCAGGGCCCCGGCCAGCGCGCCGGCGACCGCCGCGGTCGTGTCCGCGTCCCGGCCCATGTTGACGGCCGTGAGGACCGATTCCCGGAAGTCGCCCCGGGCCACCGCGAACGCCCCGAACGCGAGCCCCACCGCCTCGGGCGCCAGGTCCGTCCAGGGGTAGCCGCCGATGACGACGGCTTTGCGTACGGCCCGTTCCATGGAGAGCTGCGTACCGTCCGGGTCCCGCCGGGCCCGCCGCGCCGCTTGCACGGCCCGGTGCAGGGAGCGTGCCGTCCAGGAGTCGTCGGGGACCACGGACAGCGCCGCTTGGACGACCGCGTCGGGGTTGTGGCTGACCATCGCGGCGGCCACGCCCGCGGCGACGGCCCGGCCACCGTGGATGCCTTCGCCGTCGTGGGACACCGTGCCGTCGATGGCGACGAGGCGGGCCGCTTCGGCGGGGCGGCCGGCCGCGTGGACCCCGAAGGGCGCCGCCCGCATGGCGAGTCCGTCGCTCCAGGCGTGCCGGTGCTGTGCCGAGATGGGGGCCGCCAGTCCGCGGCGCAGGTTCTCCAGGGTGCCGCGTTCGCTGAATCCGGCCCCCTTGAACGGCCCCTCGTCCCGGTCCGCGATCCACGTGTGCCACGCAGCCTCGACGTCCGCGAGGGTCAGCGCGGAGCCGTGTTCGGCGAGGAGCAGGCCGGAGAAGATCGCGTACTCGGTGTCATCCGTTCCCGCCGGGTTGTCGGCGACGAAGCCTTCGATGCGGCCCCAGCGTTCGCGGATCTGGGACGGTTTCATGTTCTCGGCGGGTGCGCCGAGCGCGTCGCCGACGGCGAGGCCGAGGAGCGCGCCCCTGGCCCGGTCGCGGGGTGAGATCACGCCGGGCGGTGGCGGCGGGGGGACCGTGGTCAGCCTGGGGGCCACACGGTCGTCCTCGGGGTGCTCCGGGTCGACGCTGACGCTCATGGTGTTCGTGCTCTTTTCGTGGGGTCGTGCGCAGTGCGGCCGAGTGATGAAAGGGCGCCGGCAGTGTTGGTCGATCGCATTCCGGCTCGGCCACGCGCGCTCGGCCGTGGGGGCGCGTACTGCGGCCTTCTTCAGCGGTGCCTCATCGTCTTCGGGGAGGTGAGGGGCTGGTCGTCGTCGGTGTCCCGGCTGCCTTGTACGCTTTTGATTTTCACTTCGGCGTGGGTGTCGTCCCACTGTTTGACCAATTTTTTGTTCGCGTTCATCGATTTACCGGCCAGGTCAGGCATGGGAATTCGAGAAGGGACTCCCCGTTCGAATTGCCGGGCCATCTCATTGGGGGCGCCGCGCGTTGCGTACCGCGCAAAGCCGCAGGTAAGTACGGCCTTCCTTGCTAGCGGCGGTCCCTTTTCGCGCGTACTTTCGACGGTGTAGACGGCCTAGGGGAGTGGAGTTCACGAGCATGTCCATCATCGAGACCGAGGCGGCGCTGCACGATGCGCACCGGGACAATCACACCCACCGCGACGTCAACGGCGGCTGGCTGCGTCCGGCGGTCTTCGGTGCGATGGACGGGCTCGTCTCGAACTTCGCCCTGATGGCCGGTGTCGCCGGTGGGGACGTCTCGCAGCACACCGTGATCATCACCGGTCTGTCGGGGCTCGCCGCCGGGGCCTTCTCCATGGCCGCCGGTGAGTACACCTCCGTCGCCTCGCAGCGCGAGCTGGTCGAGGCCGAGCTGGACGTGGAGCGGCGCGAGCTGCGCAAGCACCCGGTCGACGAGGAGCGGGAGCTGGCCGAGCTGTACGTCTCGCGCGGTGTCGAGCCGAAGCTGGCCGCCGAGGTCGCCAAGCAGTTGTCCAAGGACCCCGAGCAGGCGCTGGAGATCCACGCGCGCGAGGAGCTGGGGATCGACCCGGGCGAGCTGCCCTCGCCGATGGTCGCCGCCGTCTCCTCGTTCGGCTCGTTCGCGCTGGGCGCCCTGCTGCCCGTACTCCCTTATCTCCTGGGGGCGAGCGACCTGTGGCCGGCCGTGGTGCTCGCGTTGCTCGGGCTGTTCGCCTGCGGTGCCGTCGTGGCGAAGGTGACGGCCCGGTCGTGGTGGTTCAGCGGCCTGCGGCAGCTGGCCCTGGGCGGTGCCGCGGCGGGTGTGACGTATCTCCTGGGCAGCCTTTTCGGGACGGCGGTAGGTTGACGGCTCGCCGGTCACGGCCGGAAGATGGCTATACAGGGGCTTGCATAACTAGTCGTTACTGGACGGTTTCGACTGTTTGACCGCGGGGCATGAGCCGTAAGCGCTGTGGGCAATGAGGCCCACGTCGCCCTACGACGTACCGGCCCCCGGGTCACCCGCTCACCCGCCAGGGTCTCCCTCCACCGCCACCGCGGTGTCCGCATGTTGGACCGAAGTATCCGGTTCCCGAGATTCGTTCCATCATGTAACCTGCACGAAATTTTGCAGCAGCATGAACTTTCGCAGAGGGCCAACGTCGTCCCTCGGCACGCCAAATGCCACGACGACGACGGGAGAGCCGATGCGTACGCCGCGCCAGCCGTCCCAGCACCCCAACGGCCAGAAGTGGTCGCACATGGATGCTCGCCCTGCCGCCCAGGGCATGTACGACCCGCGCAACGAACACGACGCCTGCGGCGTCGGCTTCGTGGCCACCCTCACCGGCGAGGCGAGCCACACGCTGGTCGAACAGGCGCTCACGGTCCTGCGCAACCTGGAGCACCGCGGTGCCACCGGCTCCGAGCCCGACTCGGGTGACGGCGCGGGCATCCTGTCCCAGGTTCCGGACGCCTTCCTGCGCGAGGTGGTCGATTTCGATCTGCCTGACGCCGGTGCGTACGCCGTCGGTATCGCCTTCCTGCCCGAGGAGGACACCTCCTCCTTCGTCTCGCAGATCGAGACGATCGCCGGTGAGGAGGGGCTGACCGTTCTCGGGTGGCGCGAGGTTCCCGTCGCGCCGCAGCTCCTCGGTGCCACCGCTCGCGCGACGATGCCCGTCTTCCGGCAGTTGTTCGTCACCGACGGCGTCAGCACCGGTATCGATCTCGACCGCAAGGCGTTCGTGCTGCGCAAGCGTGCCGAGCGTGAGGCCGACGTGTACTTCCCGTCGCTCTCCGCCCGCACCCTCGTATACAAGGGCATGCTCACCACCGGCCAGCTCGAGCCGTTCTTCCCGGACCTGTCCGACCGCCGCTTCGCCTCGGCCATCGCGCTCGTCCACTCGCGCTTCTCCACGAACACGTTCCCGTCGTGGCCGCTCGCGCACCCGTACCGCTTCGTCGCGCACAACGGTGAGATCAACACCGTCAAGGGCAACCGCAACTGGATGCGCGCCCGTGAGTCGCAGCTCGCCTCCGACCTGTTCGGCAGCGACAAGCTGGAGCGGATCTTCCCGATCTGTACGCCGGACGCCTCCGACTCCGCGTCCTTCGACGAGGTCCTCGAACTGCTCCACCTCGGTGGGCGTTCGCTGCCGCACAGCGTCCTGATGATGATCCCGGAGGCCTGGGAGAACCACGCCTCCATGGACCCCGACCGGCGCGCCTTCTACCAGTACCACTCCACGATGATGGAGCCCTGGGACGGCCCGGCCTGTGTCACCTTCACCGACGGCACCCAGGTCGGCGCCGTTCTCGACCGCAACGGTCTGCGTCCGGGCCGCTACTGGGTCACCGACGACGGCCTCGTCGTCCTCGGCTCCGAGGTCGGCGTCCTCGACATCGACCCCGCGAAGGTCGTCACCAAGGGCCGCCTCCAGCCCGGCCGCATGTTCCTCGTCGACACCGCCGAGCACCGCATCATCGAGGACGACGAGATCAAGGCCGGTCTCGCCGCCGAGAACCCGTACGCGGAATGGCTCCAGGCCGGCGAGATCGAACTGTCCGACCTGCCCGAGCGCGAGCACATCGTGCACACGCACGCCTCCGTCACGCGCCGCCAGCAGACCTTCGGCTACACCGAGGAAGAGCTGCGCATCCTCATCGCGCCGATGGCGAAGACGGCCGCCGAGCCGATCGGCTCCATGGGCACGGACACGCCCATCGCCGCGCTGTCCGCGCGCCCGCGCCTCCTCTTCGACTACTTCACCCAGCTGTTCGCGCAGGTCACGAACCCGCCGCTGGACGCCATCCGCGAAGAGCTCGTCACCTCGCTGCGTTCGTCGCTGGGACCCGGCAGCAACCTGCTGGAGCCGACAGCCGCCTCCTGCCGGTCCGTGACCCTGCCGTTCCCGGTCATCGACAACGACGAGCTGGCCAAGCTCATCCACATCAACGCCGACGGCGACATGCCCGGCATGAAGGCCGCGACCCTCTCCGGCCTGTACCGCGTCTCCGGCGGCGGCGAGGCCCTCGCGGCCCGCCTGGACGAGATCTGCGCCGAGGCCGACGCCGCCATCGAGGCGGGCGCCCGTCTGATCGTGCTCTCCGACCGGCACTCCGACGCCGAGCACGCGCCGATCCCGTCGCTGCTGCTCACCGCGGCCGTCCACCACCACCTCATCCGCACCAAGCAGCGCACCCAGGTGGGTCTGCTTGTCGAGGCCGGTGACGTCCGCGAGGTCCACCACGTCGCCCTGCTGATCGGCTACGGCGCCGCCGCCGTCAACCCGTACCTGGCGATGGAGTCCGTCGAGGACCTGGTCCGCGCGGGCACCTTCCTGACCGGTGACGAGGACGGCGGGGCCGAGCAGGCCATCCGCAACCTCATCTACGCGCTCGGCAAGGGCGTCCTGAAGGTCATGTCCAAGATGGGCATCTCGACCGTCGCCTCCTACCGCGGCGCCCAGGTCTTCGAGGCCGTCGGCCTGGACGAGGGCTTCGTCGAGAAGTACTTCAACGGCACCGCCACCAAGATCGGCGGCGCCGGTCTCGACGTCATCGCCGAAGAGGTCGCCGCCCGTCACGCCAAGGCGTACCCGGCCTCCGGCATCGCGCCCGCGCACCGTGCCCTGGAGATCGGCGGCGAGTACCAGTGGCGCCGCGAGGGCGAGCCGCACCTGTTCGACCCGGAGACGGTCTTCCGCCTCCAGCACGCCACGCGCTCGCGCCGCTACGACATCTTCAAGAAGTACACGGACCGCGTGAACGAGCAGTCCGAGCGGCTCATGACGCTGCGCGGCCTGTTCGGGTTCAAGGCGGGCGACCGCCAGCCGATCCCGATCGACGAGGTCGAGCCCGTCTCCGAGATCGTCAAGCGGTTCTCCACCGGCGCCATGTCCTACGGCTCCATCTCGCGCGAGGCCCACGAGACCCTCGCCATCGCCATGAACCAGCTCGGCGGCAAGTCGAACACCGGTGAGGGCGGCGAGGACCCGGAGCGCCTGTACGACCCGGCGCGCCGGTCCAGCATCAAGCAGGTCGCCTCCGGTCGCTTCGGCGTGACGAGTGAGTACCTGGTCAACGCCGACGACATCCAGATCAAGATGGCGCAGGGCGCCAAGCCCGGCGAGGGCGGTCAGCTCCCCGGCCACAAGGTGTACCCGTGGGTCGCCAAGACGCGGCACTCGACGCCCGGCGTCGGCCTCATCTCGCCGCCGCCGCACCACGACATCTACTCCATCGAGGACCTGGCCCAGCTGATCCACGACCTGAAGAACGCGAATCCGCAGGCGCGGATCCACGTGAAGCTGGTCTCGGAGGTCGGTGTCGGTACCGTCGCCGCCGGTGTCTCCAAGGCGCACGCGGACGTCGTCCTCATCTCCGGTCACGACGGTGGTACGGGCGCCTCGCCGCTCACCTCGCTCAAGCACGCGGGCGGTCCCTGGGAGCTGGGTCTCGCCGAGACCCAGCAGACGCTGCTCCTCAACGGCCTGCGCGACCGCATCGTCGTGCAGACCGACGGCCAGCTCAAGACCGGCCGTGACGTGCTCATCGCCGCGCTGCTCGGCGCCGAGGAGTTCGGGTTCGCGACCGCGCCGCTCGTCGTCTCCGGCTGCGTCATGATGCGCGTCTGCCACCTGGACACCTGCCCGGTCGGCATCGCCACGCAGAACCCGACGCTGCGCGAGCGGTTCTCCGGCAAGCCCGAGTTCGTCGTCAACTTCTTCGAGTTCATCGCCGAGGAGGTCCGCGAGCTTCTCGCCGGGCTCGGCTTCCGCTCCATCGAGGAGGCCGTCGGCCACGCCGAACTCCTCGACACCGAGCGGGCCGTCAACCACTGGAAGGCGCAGGGTCTCGACCTGGAGCCGCTGTTCCACGTGCCCGAGCTGCCGGACGGCGCCGTCCGCCACCAGGTGACGACGCAGGACCACGGCCTGGAGAAGGCGCTCGACAACGAGCTGATCAAGCTCGCCGCCGACGCCCTCGCCGCGAGCGACCAGACCGACGCCCAGCCGGTCCGCGCCCAGGTCGCCATCCGCAACATCAACCGCACGGTCGGCACCATGCTCGGCCACGAGGTGACGAAGAAGTTCGGCGGCGCGGGCCTGCCCGACGACACCATCGACATCACCTTCACCGGCTCCGCGGGCCAGTCGTTCGGCGCGTTCGTGCCGCGCGGCATCACCCTGCGCCTGGAGGGCGACGCCAACGACTACGTCGGCAAGGGCCTGTCCGGCGGCCGCATCATCGGCCGCCCGGACCGCGGCGCCGACCACCTCGCCGAGTACTCGACGATCGCCGGCAACACGATCGCGTACGGCGCGACCGGCGGCGAGCTGTTCCTGCGCGGCCGTACCGGCGAACGCTTCTGCGTCCGCAACTCCGGGGCCACCGTCGTCTCGGAGGGCGTGGGCGACCACGGCTGCGAGTACATGACCGGCGGCCACGCGGTGATCCTCGGCGCGACGGGCCGCAACTTCGCGGCCGGCATGTCCGGCGGCGTCGCCTACGTCATCGACCTGGACCTCGACAACGTCAACGTCACCAGCCAGGGCGCCGTCGAGCCCCTGGACGACACCGACAAGCAGTGGCTGCACGACGTCGTGCGCCGCCACGCCGAGGAGACCGGCTCGACGGTCGCCGAGAAGCTGCTCGCCGACTGGACCGCGTCCGTCGAGCGCTTCAGCAAGATCATCCCCAGTACGTACAAGGCAGTGCTCGCCGCCAAGGACGCCGCCGAGCGAGCCGGTCTCAGCGAGACCGAGATCACCGAGAAGATGATGGAGGCGGCGACCAATGGCTGATCCCAAGGGCTTTCTCAACCACGGGCGCGAGGTCGCCAAGACCCGTCCCGTCGGCGAGCGCGTGCAGGACTGGAACGAGGTCTACGTCCCCGGCTCCCTGCTGCCGATCATCAGCAAGCAGGCGTCGCGCTGCATGGACTGCGGCATCCCGTTCTGCCACAACGGCTGCCCGCTCGGGAACCTGATCCCCGAGTGGAACGACTACGCGTACCGCGAGGACTGGTCGGCCGCGCAGGAGCGTCTGCACGCCACCAACAACTTCCCGGAGTTCACGGGCCGCCTGTGCCCGGCCCCGTGCGAGTCGGCGTGCGTGCTCGGCATCAACCAGCCGCCCGTCACCATCAAGAACGTCGAGGTGTCGATCATCGACCAGGCGTGGGACCGGGGCGACGTCGCCCCGCAGATCCCCGAGCGCCTGTCGGGCAAGACCGTCGCCGTCATCGGCTCGGGCCCGGCCGGTCTCGCCGCCGCCCAGCAGCTCACGCGGGCCGGTCACACGGTCGCCGTCTACGAGCGCGCCGACCGCATCGGCGGCCTGCTCCGCTACGGCATCCCCGAGTTCAAGATGGAGAAGCGGCACATCAACCGCCGCATCGAGCAGATGCGCGCGGAAGGCACCAAGTTCCGTACCGGTGTGGAGATCGGCCGCGACATCGACGCCGCCAAGCTCCGCAAGCGCTACGACGCCGTGGTCATCGCCGCCGGTGCCACCGTCTCCCGCGACCTGCCCGTCCCGGGCCGCGAGCTGAACGGCGTGCACTTCGCCATGGAGTACCTGCCGCTCGCCAACAAGGTGCAGGAGGGCGACTTCGTGCAGCCCCCCATCACCGCCGCGGGCAAGCACGTCGTCGTCATCGGCGGCGGCGACACCGGCGCCGACTGCGTGGGCACCGCCCACCGCCAGGGCGCCGCCTCGGTCACGCAGCTGGAGATCATGCCGCGTCCGGGCGAGGAGCGGAACGCCAACCAGCCGTGGCCGACCTTCCCCATGCTCTACAAGGTCACCTCCGCGCACGAGGAGGGCGGCGAGCGGATCTACTCCGTCTCCACCACCCACTTCGAGGGCGACGAGGACGGCAACGTGCAGGCGCTGCACCTCACCGAGGTCGAGTTCATCGACGGCAAGCTCACCCCGAAGCCCGGCACCGAGCGCACGATCCCCGCGCAGCTCGTCACCCTCGCCATGGGCTTCACCGGTACCGACCAGGAGAACGGCCTGGTCGAGCAGTTCGGCCTCGAACTCGACGCCCGCGGCAACATCGCCCGCGACGCCGAGTTCCAGACCAACGTCCCCGGCGTCTTCGTCGCCGGTGACGCGGGCCGCGGCCAGTCCCTGATCGTCTGGGCCATCGCGGAGGGCCGCTCGGCCGCCCGCGGCGTCGACCGCTACCTGACCGGCGCCTCCGAACTCCCGGCCCCGATCCGCCCCACGGACCGCGCCCTCGCGGTCTGACGCCCCACCCCCGACCGTCCCGTACAACGGCGTACGGAACTGAGCGCGACGCCCGTCCAACTGTCCCCGACCGGACGACCCGACGGGCGTCGCGGCGCGTCCGCCTACGGCACCCTGTACGTGTCCCCGTACACCCGCCACGTCAACGGCGTACGCAGGGACAGGTTGCCGTCGTACAGGAACGCGCGCTGGGCGGTCTCCACGCGGGAGGTGTCCTGGTGGGCCCTCTCCGTCCGCATCCGCGCGACGCGGGCGTCCAGGAAGATGTCGAGGTACTCCTTCTCGGAGCCGCCCTCGGCCGGGGTGTCCGCCTCCCGCATCGCGCGCTCGCGCAGGTCACGGAGGCCGGAGCGGCCGTGCATGACCAGCGCGTCGTAGTAGATGAACTGGCCCAGCGCGCCCAGGCCGTCGCCCTTCGCGAGACGCACCGCCGGATCGAAGTAGACGCGGTCGCGCTCCGCGTCCTGCGCCTTTCGGAACGCGGCCACCTTCGCCTCCGCCCGCCACGCCGCCCGGAACCCGTGGCCGAGCCCCTCGTGGGAGTCCGTGCCGTCCACCGCGCGCAGGGCGGGCAGATAGCGGGCCAGGCCGTTGCCGGGACGCGCCCTCGTGTACCGCTCGACCAGGGCGAGCAGATCGTGGGTGCCGGTGCAGAAGCCGACGATGCCCGCCGTGTAGCCCCGGCCGTCGTCGATGTCCTCGATGTAGCCGTACTGCCCGCGCCAGTCCAGCGTCGAGTTCTCGGCGCTGGACACGAGCCGCTGCGCCAGCTCCTTCTTGTCCGGCGCGGCGAGCCCGGACGCGGCGGCCCCGTGCGCGGGGGCCTTGTCGGCGGCCCCGCAGGCGACCGCCGTCGCGGACAGTGAGGCCACGGCGAGGAGGGAGAGGAGGAGGCGGCCCGCGCGGTTCATCTAGAGCGCCGCCACCGCCCCGGCCGCCAGGAACACCAGCAGCGCCACGACCGCCCCGCACGCCACGCCCTGCACCAGGCCACGCCGCTCCTGGGGCGCGTGCACGAGCGCCACCGTCACCAGCGCGCCCGTGAGCAGCCCGCCCAAGTGCCCCTGCCAGGACGTGAATCCGGCGGAGATCAGCATCCACAGCAGGAAGTACGCCATGAACTGGTTGAGCTGGCGCCGGTCCGCGCCGAGCCGCCGCATCGTCACGTAGTACGCCGCGCCGAGCCCGAAGACCGCGCCGGACGCGCCGACCGTCGGGGTCTCGGGCGCGAGCAGCAGTACCACGACGGAACCGCCGAGCGCGGAGATCAGATAGAGCGCGAGGTAGCGGGCGCGGCCCAGATGGGCCTCGACGATCCGGCCGAGGCTCCACAGCGACGCCATGTTGAACAGGATGTGCAGGAACCCCAACGCGTTCTCGGAGGGCGGCAGATGGAGGAACGCGCCGGTCAGCAGCCGGTACCACTCGCCCTCGGCCACGCCGTCGACGTGGAAGCCCGCCGGGTAGTACTCCTGGTAGACGTAGCGCGCCCCGTCGGGACCGACCAGGCCCCGGCCGAGCATCTGCAACTGCTCGACGATGCCGGGCCGGACGATCTCGGCGACGTACGCGAGGACGTTCACCGCGATCAGCGCGTACGTCACCACGGGCACGGCCGAGATCCGGCCCCCGGCGACCGTGCGCGCCTGCCGCACCGACCGTGACCCCTCGCGCACGCACTCCGGGCAGTGGAAGCCGACCGCGGCATCGCGCATGCAGTCGGGGCATATCGGCCGGTCGCAGCGCGTGCAGGTGATGTGCGTCACAACGTCGTCGTGGCGGTAGCACGTCGGCGTCGCGGCGGACTGAGGGGTGGGCTCCACGGCCGGCTCCTGAGGTCATCAACGTAGGCGCGACCAACATAACCAACCCCGCCCACCGGTCCGGTCCGGGTGCCCCGGCGGACCACAATAGGGGCGTGCCTACGAAGAAGAAGCCACAGGCCGGTCCCGACGTGCGGCGGCGGGAGCTCCTGGAGACCGCCGCCGGGGTCTTCGCCGCCCAGGGCTACGACGCCACCACCGTCCGCCGGATCGCCGACGAGGCGGGCCTGCTCGCCGGCAGCCTCTACTACCACTTCGACTCCAAGGAATCGATGCTGGAGGAGATCCTGCGGACCTTCCTCGACGAGCTGTGGTCCGGCTACGACAGCGTGCTCGACGCCGGACTCGGCCCCCGGGAGACCCTGGAGGCGCTCGTCACCGAGTCGTTCCGGGAGATCGACCGGCACCGCTCCGCCGTCGCCATCTATCAGCGCGAGGCCAGGCAGCTCGCCGGGCAGGAGCGGTTCGCGTTCCTCGCCGAGTCCCAGCGCCGCTTCGAGGAGACCTGGCTGACGACGCTGGAGCGCGGCGTCACGGACGGGGCCTTCCGCGCCGACCTCGATCTCCGCCTCGCCTACCGCTTCGTCCGCGACACCGTCTGGGTCGCCGCCTCCTGGTACCGGCCCGGCGGACACCACAGTCCGGACGAGATCGCACGCCAGTACCTGACCATGGTCCTGGACGGACTCGCGGCCGACGGAAGATCCGTGCTACGGTAAGCGTGTTGCAGTTTTGGTACCCATAGACTTTATGTGCGCCTGACGGGAATGTTCCTCAGGCGCATTATTGTTTTACCGGGAAATTCTCGGAAGTGGGGGGCTGCTACCTGTTTCAAGGAGAATTTCATGGCCACCGGTACCGTCAAGTGGTTCAACTCGGAAAAGGGCTTCGGCTTCATCGAGCAGGACGGCGGCGGCGCTGACGTCTTCGCCCACTACTCGAACATCGCCACCTCGGGCTTCCGCGAGCTCCAGGAAGGCCAGAAGGTGACCTTCGACGTCACGCAGGGCCAGAAGGGCCCCCAGGCGGAGAACATCCTCCCCGCCTGACCCAGCACCACCGGGCCGGGGTCCGCACCGTCACGGTGCGGGCCCCGGCTCATGCTGTCCCCACCCCCCGGACCCCCGGAGCTTCCCCCGGAAGGCATGCCGCATGGCCAGCTCAGCCCGCCCGTCCAGCCGTCGCAGTCCCCGCCCCGCATCAGCCGGCAGGCGGCGCGCCCCCGAGCAGCAGCGCAGGCAGCAGCCGACGCCGCCCCGCGAGTTCACCATGCCGGAGAACACCAGCCCCGCGCTGCCCCCGGTCGAGTCCTTCGCCGACCTCGACATGCCCGCCGCGCTCCTGAAGACCCTCGCCGCCCAGGGCGTCACCGCGCCCTTCCCGATCCAGGCCGCGACGCTGCCCAACTCCCTCGCCGGACGCGATCTGCTCGGCCGCGGCCGCACCGGCTCCGGCAAGACCCTCGCCTTCGGCCTCCCGCTCCTGGCCCGTACCGCCGGGGCCAAGGCCGAGCCGAGGACGCCGCTGGCGCTCGTGCTCGTCCCCACGCGTGAACTCGCCCAGCAGGTCACCGACGCCCTCACCCCGTACGCCACCGCGCTCCACCTGCGCCTGGCCACCGTCGTCGGCGGCATGTCCATCGGCCGCCAGGCCGGACAGCTGCGCCGCGGCGCCGAAGTCGTCGTCGCCACCCCGGGCCGCCTCAAGGACCTCACCGAGCGCGGCGACTGCGCCCTCGACCAGGTCCGGATCACCGTCCTGGACGAGGCCGACCAGATGGCCGACATGGGCTTCATGCCGCAGGTCACCGCCCTGCTCAAGCAGGTCGCGCCCGGCGGCCAGACCATGCTGTTCTCGGCGACCCTCGACCGGAACGTGGACCGGCTCGTGCGGCAGTTCCTCACCGACCCCGTCGTGCACTCCGTCGACCCGTCCGCGGGCGCCGTCACCACGATGGAACACCACGTCCTGCACGTCCTCGACGAGACCGACAAGAAGGCCGTCACCGCGCGCATCGCCGCCCGCGAAGGCCGCGTCATCCTCTTCGTCGACACCAAGCGCTCCGCCGACCGGCTCGCCAAGCGGCTCCTGGCCAGCGGCGTGCTCGCCGCGCCCCTGCACGGCGGCCGCAGCCAGCCGCAGCGCAACCGCACCCTGGAGCAGTTCAAGGACGGCCGGGTCACCGCCCTGGTCGCCACGAACGTCGCCGCGCGCGGCATCCACGTCGACGACCTCGACCTCGTCGTCAACGTCGACCCGCCCACCGAGCACAAGGACTACCTGCACCGGGGCGGCCGCACCGCCCGCGCGGGCGAGTCCGGCAGCGTCGTCACGCTCGTCCTGCCCGAGCAGAAGCGGGACGTGCAGCGGCTCATGCGGGACGCCAAGGTGCAGCCCCGCACGACCCAGGTCCGCTCCACCGACGAGGAGCTGGTGACGATCACCGGCGCCCGTGAGCCCTCCGGCGTGGCCGTGACCATCGCGGTGCCCGAGCAGCCGACGGCGGAGTCGGCGGGCAAGCCCCGCCGCCCGCGCCGCTCGCGCGGAGGCTCCTCGGGAGCCGGTCGCGGTGAGGGGCAGCGCTCGGCGCAGGGCGGCCAGCGGTCCGGCCAGGGCGGCCAGCGCTCCGGCCAGGGCGCGTCCGGCGGCCGTCGCCGCTCGGGATCCGGGGCCGGCTCCGGCGCGGCGAACGGTACGGCGTCAGGTGCCGGCCGGCGCGGTCAGGGCCCGCGCGGCCCCCGCAAGGCAGCCGCCTGACGACACCGTGAGGCCGCGGCCTGGACGCACCCCCTCCCTCCCACCTAACGTTTGTTAGGTGGGAGGGAGGCTGCATGATGGCGGCCGGCGCAGACCTCAGTGGACGCACCGCCGTCGTCACCGGCGGCACCAGGGGAGTGGGCGCGGGGATCGCCGACGCCTTCGTACGCGCGGGCGCCCGGACCGTCGTCTGCGCCCGCCACCCCCCACCACACCCACTGCCAGGACGCGAGTTCGTCCCCGTCGACGTACGGGACGCGACCGCCGTCCAGGACCTCTTCACCGGACTCGACCGCGTCGACGTCCTGGTCAACAACGCGGGCGGCACCCCGTACCGGCTGCTCGACGACGCCGACGCGGAGGGCCACGCGCGCGTGGTCGAGCTGAACCTGACCGCGCCCCTGACCGTCTCCCTCGCCGCCCGCCCCCGCCTCGCCGCCGTCCACGGCTCGATCATCATGATCGGCAGTGTCAGCGGGGCCCGCCCCTCGCCCGGCTCGGCCGCGTACGGGGCGGCGAAAGCGGGGCTCGAAAGCCTGGCGCGGTCCATGGCCGTGGAGTGGGCCCCCGCCATCCGCGTCAACACCCTCGTGCTCGGCATGGTGCGCACCGAACGCTCCGCCCAGCACTACGGGGACGAGACCGGCATCGCGGCGGTCGGCGCCACCGTCCCCCTCGGCCGGCTCGCCGAGCCGCGCGAGATCGGCGCCGCGGCGGTCTTCCTGGCCTCGGACGCGGCCTCGTACATCACCGGAGCGAGCCTGCTCGTGCACGGCGGCGGCGAACGCCCCGCCTTCCTGGACGCGGCGACGGTCAACAACAGTCGACAAGGGGCGTGACATGGCGGACGCGGCGGGTGGCGGCAGCGGGCTGTGCGCGGGGCGCGTCGTCGCGATCACGGGCGCGGGCAGGGGCCTCGGCCGGGCGCACGCCCTCGCGTACGCGGCCGAGGGCGCGCACGTCGTCGTCAACGACCTCGGGGTGCGCCTCGACGGCACACCGGGCGCCCGGAGCCCGGCCGAACAAGTGGTGCGCGAGATACGGGGATCGGGCGGTGACGCGGTCGCCCACGGCGGGGACATCGCCACCCCGGAGGGCGCCGCGTCGCTCGTCGCCACCGCCCTCGACACCTTCGGCCGCCTCGACACCCTGGTCAACAACGCCGGGTTCCTGCGCGACCGGATGCTCGTCAACCTGGACGAGGACGACTGGGACGCCGTGCTCCGCGTCCACCTCAAAGGCCACTTCCTGCCCCTGAAGCACGCGGCGGCGCACTGGCGCGGGCAGGCCAAGGCGGGGCGGCCGGTGACGGCCCGGGTCGTCAACACGTCGTCCGGCGCCGGGCTGCTGGGCTCCGTCGGGCAGGGGAACTACAGCGCCGCGAAAGCCGGGATCCTGGCCCTCACCCTCGTCGCCGCCGCCGAACTCGGCCGGTACGGCGTCCAGGTCAACGCCATCGCGCCCGCCGCGCGCACCCGTATGACCGAGGCGGTGTTCGCCGGGACGATGGCCGCCCCGGGCGGCGGCGCCTTCGACGCGATGGCGCCGGAGAACGTCTCCCCGCTGGTGGTCTGGCTCGGCTCCGCCGCCACCGGCGACGACGTCACCGGCCGCGTCTTCGAGGTCGAGGGCGGCCGCATCACCGTCATGGAGGGCTGGCGCCCCGGCCCGACGGCCGACAAGGCGGAACGGTGGACCCCGGCGGGCGCGGGCGCGGCGGTACGGGAACTGCTGGTGCGGGCGGAGCCACCGGGAGCCGTCTATGGAACCTCGTAGGAGCCCTGGCCGGGTTTCATGTGTCGCATTCGAGGACCGTCCGGCACAGCCCGCACCGCGCCCGCACCCGTCCCCGCACCGGAACCCGGATCCGTTGGTGGCACGTAGGACAGGGGAACGACACCCGTAGTCCCGCGCGGCCTTGCGGGCCGTCCGCCGAGAAGGCGTACGGGCCCGCCGGGGCCGGACCCCGCGCGCCGTGGTCCTGCGCGTACCGGCGGTCCTTCGCATAGCGGCGGCGGCCCGCCCAGCCCGCCGCCGTGAGCGGGGGCTGCTGCTCGTCGCGGCGCGCCTGCGCGAGCCCCTTCGTGTACGCCGTGTACGCCTGCGCGCTGGTGAACCACGTCTCCGGCGCCTCCCCGAACGCCAGCGACCGCTTCGCCAGGACGTACCCGAACTCCTCCGGCGTCAGATAACCCAGCTTCTGCGACGACGCCCCGTCCTCCCGGTAGGCGTCCAGGAGCAGCCAGCCCGCGCCCAGATAGGTGGCGGCGGTATCGGTGAGGATCTCGTTGTCCCGCGTCCCCGGGAACGACAGGCCCAGACGGTGCAGATACACATGCATGATCTCGTGCGCGAGGGCCGCCCCGATGTCCCTGCGGTGCGTACGGAACCGGTCGTTCAGCTCGATGAAGTACTCGGGGCCCGCCGCCAGTTCGACGCTCGCCGCGTGCTCCATCTCCCGGAACCCGACGATCATGCGGGCGTCCGGCAGGTGGTAGTGGCGCACCAGCTCGCGCGCCACCCGCTGCGCCCCCAGATGCAGATCGTCCTCGTCGCCGAAGGCCACGTCCGCCGGGGCGACACTCGGCGCGAACGTGCACACGGTGTCGTACGAGAGCCGTTTGTACAGCGCGGTGACCGCCGCCCGCACGGTTTCCAGATGCGGATAGCCGTGCACCACAGGACCGCCGTTCACCGCGCACCCCCAGGGCCGCCGGGCCGTGTGTCCCGGGGCCCGCCCCCGGACCCGGCGCTCCCAGCGTAAGGCCGCCCGCCCCCACTCCGTACGGGCCGGGACCGCGCCGGACGCCCGTTAGTCCAACACCTGTCCCTCCTTTGTCCATGGGCGCCCCCGCCCCACGCGGCGCATGGTGATCGGCACCTCGTTCAGCCCCTTTTAAGGAGTGCAACGTGCCGCCCACCGCCCCGTCAGAGGAGTCCGAGCAGCACCCCAGCCGCAGGGCCGTCGTCGCCGCGGGCGCCGCCACGGGCGTGAGCCTGACGCTCGGCCTCACCGGCGCCACCACCGCCCGCGGCGCCGACACCCCCGACACCGCCGTGCTCCGCTCCCCGGACCTCGACGTCCGCGTGGCCACCGGCTTCCCCGCCGTCCTCTCCTACACCGACCGCGCCAGTGGCGCCGTCCTGCACGGCACTACCGACCCGGTCACGACGGTCCTCGTCGACGGCGTCGCGCACACCCCGGAGGTCGTGCCGGTCCTCGGCAAGGACCACGCCGACTACCGGCTCACCCTCGTCGGCGGCGCCGCCACCCTCGACGTACGGATCACCGTCGAGGGCCACCGCGTCGACTGGCGCGTCACCCGCCTCCGCGACACCGCCGCCCTGCGCGTCGGCACCCTCCAGATCCCCGGGCTCGCCCTGCTCTCCGTCCGCAGCGACCAGCCCGGCGCCGCGCTGCTCGCCGCGAAGGTCCAGCTCGACAAGGCGCAGAGCGGCGACACCCTCGTCACGCCGACACCCGACAGCCCCGCCGAGGCCCCGGCCGGCTGCGCCTACGCCGTGCTCGCGCACGACACGCTCGGCGGCGCCATCGAGACCAACACGGTCTACGACAAGCCGACCGGCGCCACGACCTGGGAGAACGGCCGCCTGTGGCGCGAGACCGTACGCGTGCCCGGCGGACACACGGAGGCCCGTCTCACCCCCGGCCAGTGGACGCACCGGGCCGCCACGTCACCGGTCGACGCCACCGAACCCCTCCCGTACGCGACCGTGATCATCACCGGCGACCGCAACGGCGACGGCCGCGTCGACTGGCAGGACGCCGCCATCGCCTTCCGGGACATCGCCGTCACCCCGCGCGGCGCCGACACCCAGCACCTGCGCGTCGTCCCGCACATCCCCTTCAACTTCGCCTCCCAGGCCACCAACCCCTTCCTGGCGACCCTCGACAACGTCAAACGCATCTCGCTCGCCACCGACGGACTGCGCCAGTACACCCTCCTCAAGGGCTACCAGTCCGAGGGCCACGACTCCGCCCACCCCGACTACGCCGGGAACTACAACACGCGCGCGGGCGGCCTCCCCGACCTCAACACCCTGGTCCGCGCGGGCGCCACCTGGAACAGCGACTTCGGCGTCCACGTCAACGCCACCGAGTCCTACCCCGTCGCCCACGCCTTCTCCGAGACCCTCGTCGACAAGACGAACAAGCAGTGGGACTGGCTCGACCAGAGCTACCGCATCGACCAGCGCCGCGACCTCGTCTCCGGCGACATCATCAAGCGCTTCGCCGCCCTGCGCCGCGACACTGACCCCGCACTCGACACCCTCTACGTCGACGTCTTCCGCGAGTCCGGCTGGACCTCCGACCGCCTCCAGCGCGCCTTCCGCGACCAGGGCTGGAACGTCACGTCCGAATGGGGCCACGGCTTCGAACGCTCCTCGCTGTGGTCGCACTGGGCGACCGAGACCGACTACGGCCCCGACACCTCCCGAGGCATCAACTCCCCGCTCATCCGCTTCATCCGCCACCACCAGAAGGACGTCTTCGCCGACAAGTGGCCGACCCTGCTCGGCATCGCCCGCATGGGCAACTTCGAGGGCTGGACGGGCAAGACGGACTGGACGAGCTTCTACCGCCTCATCTGGACCCACGCCCTCCCCGCCAAGTACCTCCAGGCCCGGCCGATCAAGACATGGGGCGCGCATGAGATCACGTTCTTCGGCGACGAACGGACCTCGGTCAGCGACGCGACAGGCGCCCGCCGCATCACCACGGACGACCGCCTCGTCTACGACGACGGCACCTACCTGCTGCCCTGGGAACCCCGCAGAGCGAACGACCCGGCGAAGCTGTACCACTACAACCCGGCCGGCGGCACCTCGACCTGGCGGCTCCCGCGCGCGTGGGCGCACCTGTCCCGCGTCGTGCTCCACCGCCTCACCGACCAGGGCCGGGTCTTCCACTCCTACGTCCCTGTCGTCGCCGGAAAGGTCACGCTCACCGCCGAGGCGGACCAGCCCTACGTGCTGTACCGCCGCCGCACGGACCTCACCCGCGACCCGGCCTGGGGCGAGGGCACACCACTGCACGACCCGGGATTCCACGCGGGTTCCCTGCGGGGCTGGCAGGTGACGGGCCCGGCCTCGGTCGAGCGCAGCGCCCTCGGCGACTACGAACTGGTGATCGCGCCCGGCGCGGAGGCCACCGTCGGACAACGCCTGTCCCGGCTCGCCCCCGGCACGTACGCGGCGTCCGTGCAGGTGGAGGTCGGAGCGACACCGGGCGAGCGCCGCAAGGCGTCGCTGGAGGTACGGACGGCGGACGGCATGACGGCGACGAACTGGACGGACCGGTCGACGGCGGTGAACTACGTCGCCGCCGACCGCAAGCACGGCACCCGCTTCCAGCGGATGTTCGTGTACTTCACGGTGCCGCAGGGCGGAGGCCCGACGACGCTGACACTGCGCGCCGAGGCCGGGCAGGCGCGCGTGCGGTTCGACAATGTGCGGGTGGTGCGGGCGCGGCGCCCGGACCCGCGGCCCGGCGTCGTGATCTCCGAGGACTTCGAACACGTGCCGCAGGGCTGGGGCCCGTTCGTCAAGGGCGACGCGGGCGGCTCCACCGACCCGCGCACCCACATCGCCCAGCGCCACGCGCCCTTCACCCAGCGCGGCTGGAACGGCAAACGGATCGACGACGTCATCGACGGCACGCAGTCCCTCAAGTCCCGCGGCGAGAACGAGGGCCTCGTCTACCGCACGGTCCCGCACACCGTCCGCTTCCTGCCCGGGCGGAGGTACCGGGTGCGGCTGCGGTACGCGTGCGAGGTGGCGGGCCAGTACGCCTGGGTCACCGGGGTGGACGGGCCCGGGGCCACGGAGCTGAACCGGGCCGAGCTGCCCGTGTCCGTCGATCCCCGCACGCTGGAGTACGAGTTCTCGGCGCCGGTGGACGGGGATGCCTGGGTGGGGCTCCGGAAGGTGGGGGACGACGGGACGGCGGAGTTCGTCCTGGACGCGTTCGAAGTGACGAGCTGAGACGGGGGCAGGGGATCACGTCCTGCCCCTGCGGCGCCGCCCCCGAGTACCACTGCCGTCGTGGCTGGCCGCGCAGTTCCCCGCGCCCCTGAAATGCACACTGCGTGCACCATTTCAGGGCCAGGGGGAAGCGCGGCGAAGCCGCGACTTCCAGGGGCGCGGGGAACGGCGCGCCCAGCCACATGCGAGTCGCACTCGCCAACGTGCCAAGAATTCGGCAGACGGGGCGGCGTGCTCGCCTGGAGTGCGGGGCGACTCTTGGGGGCGCGAGGAACTGCGCGACCAGCCACGACGTACCGATACTTGCCGACGATCGCCCGCCCAATCAGGGGCGCGGGGAACGGCGCGCCTAGCCACGACACACCGATACTCGCCGACGATCGCCCGCCCACTCAGGGGCGCGGGGAACTGCGCGACCAGCCACGATGCACCGGCACTCGCCGATGCTCACCCGCCCGGCAGATGGGGCGGCCCACAAGGGCGCGGGGCCCCCAACCAACCCGCCCCCCAATCAAGCCACCGCCCGCAACAACACCCCACCCCCACCCACCCCCTCCAACTCCAGCACCCACACCTCATTACGACCCACCCGCACCAAAGGACCCGGCACAAACAACCCCCGCTGCGGCCCGACCCCCCAATACCGCCCCACGCAGAACCCGTTCACCCACACAAACCCCCGCACCCACCCCCCACCCAGCTCAAGCACCGCATCCCCAGCCACCTCACCCCCACCCACCTTGAAAGCCCCCCGGTACAGACCCCGCCCCGCACCCCCACCCCCCGGCACCCCACCACCCAGCGACGCAACCCCCTCAGCCACGATCCGGTCAAGGCGGAGCCCCCGCGCCCGCACCCCGTGCACATACTGGCGTTCGTGCAGCAGCCCGCTCGTGATCCCCTTCGGCTCACCCGTACGCGGGCCGTAGTTGACGCGCCCCAGGGACTCCACCCACAGCACCACGCGCGCGTGCCCGGCAACCGGCTCCCCCAGCACCGGTTCCCGCTCGGTCAGCACCCCGGCCCGCTCCCCGTCGACGTACACGACGGCGATGTCCCGCAGCCCGTCGGCCCGGAGGGGGTAGGGCCGGCGCGGACCCGGCAGGGTCACCTCGTACCGGACGAGCCCCCGGTCCACGTCCAGCTCCTCGAACGACGGCGGCACCGCATACTCGGACTCGGGCCCGCCGAGCACCGCCATGACCTCCTCCAGCGGCGTGAACACCCCCAACTCCACCGCGACGGGGCCGGCCAGAACGGCCGGCGGCGCCGGAACATCCGGCAGCGGCCCCTCCGCGTACGCGCCGAGCACCTCCCGGAACAGCCAGAACTTCTCCGTCGGGCGGCCGAACTCGTCGACGGGCGCGTCGTAGTCGTAGGAGGTGACATCCGGTCGCAGCGCCCCGTCGTGCAGCTCACCGGCCCGGTTCGCCCCGGCCCAGCCGCCGAAACTGGTCCCGCCGTGCGCCATGTACAGATTGACGGACGCCCCGCACTCCAGGATCTCGCGCAGCACCCGCGCCGCGTCCGCCGCATCCCGTACGGCATGCTCCGCACCCCAGTGGTCGAACCAGCCGCACCAGAACTCCATGCACATCAACGGCCCCGCCGGACGGTGCCGACGCAGCGTCCCGAAGGCTTCGCGCGCGTGGGAGCCGAAGTTCGCCGTCGCGAGGACGCCCGGGATCGTGCCGCCCGTCAGCATGTGGTCCTCGGGCCCGTCCGAGGTGAACAGCGGCACTGTCACACCGAGACCGGCCAACAGATCGGCGAGGCCGCGCAGATAGCGGGCGTCCGAGCCGTAGCTCCCGTACTCGTTCTCCACCTGAACCATGATCACCGGACCGCCCCGGTCGATCTGCCGCTCCACGACCTGCGGCAACAGCACCCGGAACCACCGCTCGACCGCCGCCAGGAACTCCGGGTCCCGGGTGCGGATCCGCGCGCCCAGGGGACCGGTCACCCAGTGCGGAAGGCCACCGTTCTCCCACTCGGCGCAGATGTAGGGGCCCGGCCGCACGATCGCCCACAGGCCCGCCTCGCGCGCCGCGTCCAGGAACCGCCCCACCGCCGCCACGTCCCGCACCTCACCCGCGCGCGGCTCGTGCAGGTTCCACGGCACGTACGTCTCGACACAGTTCAGGCCCATCGCCCGCAGCATCCGCAGCCGGTGCCCCCACTGCCCCTCGTGGACCCGGAAGTAGTGCAGGGCGCCCGAGAGCAGCCGTACCGGGCGGCCGTCCACCTCGAAATCGTCCTCGCCCACCCTGAACTCGGCCATGACCTGCTCCTTCGTACCTGCCGGCGCCTCGCCCGCCACTGTCACCCCTGGCGGGCGGGGCGGTCCATGGACAAAGATCGGCTGGTGTTGGACGGGAGCCACACGAACAGCCGAGGCCGGCACCACGGGAGGGCACACATGTCCACGTACCACACCTGGATGCGGTACTTCACGCCCAGCCCCGTCCACCACCGCCTCGGCCTGGTCTGCCTAGGCGTAGGGCTCCAGCACGGACTGCTGCCCCCTGTCGGCCCCCGCACCCTCGACCACCACGTCGCCGTCGTCGTCACCGCGGGCAGCGGCTGGACCGCACTGCCCGACGGCGGCCGCGCCCCCGTCACCGCCCCCGCCCTGCTCTGGCTCACCCCCGGCCGCCCCCACCACTACGGCGCCGACCCGCACACCGGCTGGGACGAATGCTTCGTCGACTTCACAGGACCCGCCACCACCACCTACACCGAACTCGGCTACATCGACGCCGACCGGCCCCTCGTACCGCTCTCCGAGGCCGCCCCGGCCCGCGCCGTCGTCGGCCGCATCGCCCGCGCCGCCCGCCGCGGCAACCCCCTCCTGGAGGTCGAGACGGGCGCCGCCGTCCACGAACTCCTCGTCACCCTGCGCCGCGCCCGCGCCGACATCGCCCCCGACGGCGACCCCGTCCTCCAGGCCCTCGCCCGCGACGCCTTCCGGCCGATGTCCGTCGCCGAACACGCCGCACGGCACGGCATGACCCCCGCCGAACTGCGCACCGCCGTCCGCCGCGGCGCCGGCTGCAGCCCCAAGGACTACCTCCTCGGCATCCGCCTCGGCCGCGCCAAGGAACTCCTCGCCGCCACCGAACTGCCCGTCGCCGCCGTCGCCCGCCGCGTCGGCTACGACGACCCCGCCTACTTCTCCCGCCTGTTCACCCGCCGCGTCGGCACCGCGCCCGTCCGCTTCCGCGAGCAGCAGGGCCGCGCCGTGCCCGGCGGCTGGTCGGATCGCATCCCCGACCCTGACGACCCGCCCATGCTCCACGTAGGCTGACCTGTCATGACTTCCAGCACGTCCGCATCCCAGCCGCCCGTCGACCCCGCCGTCCGCGCCGAGCTCGACCGCCTCCGCGACAGCATCGACAACATCGACGCCGCCGTCGTCCACATGCTCGCCGAACGCTTCAAATGCACCCAGCAGGTCGGCCACCTCAAGGCCCAGCACGCGCTGCCCCCGGCCGACCCCGCACGCGAGGCCCGCCAGATCGAACGGCTGCGCCAGCTCGCCGAGAACGCCAAACTCGACCCCGCCTTCGCCGAGAAGTTCCTCAACTTCATCATCTCCGAGGTGATCCGCCACCACGAGCAGATCGCCGAGGACAGCAAGCGCTGAGCGGGCCCCGCGGAATCTCCCTGTCCCGATGTCCGAGGCGTACGGCAGCATGACCCCATGCCCGTACTGACACGCGACGAAGCGCAGACCAGAGCCCGACAGATCGACGTCCAGCGGTACACCGTCGACCTCGATCTCACCCGCGGCGGCGACACCTTCGACTCCCGCACCGAGATCCACTTCACCGCCCACACCCCGGGCGACACCTTCGTCGAGCTCAAGCCCGCCGATCTGCGCTCCGTCACCCTCGACGGACAGCCCCTCGACCCGGCCGCCCTCGACGGCAACCGGCTGCCGCTCACCGGCCTCACCGAAGGCGCCCACGAACTCCGCGTCGACGCCGCCATGCGCTACTCGCACACCGGCGAGGGCATGCACCGCTTCACCGACCCCACCGACGGCGAGACGTACGTCTACACCCAGCTCTTCATGGAGGACGTCCAGCGCGTCTTCGCCGCCTTCGACCAGCCCGACCTCAAGGCCGTCTTCGACCTCACCGTCACCGCGCCCGACGGCTGGAGCGTCCTCGCCAACTCCGTCACCGAGCACCTGGGGGAGGGCACGTGGCGCGCCGCCACCACCCCCCTCCTCTCCACCTACCTCGTCGCCGTCGCGGCAGGCCCCTGGCACTCCGTCCGCACCGAACACCGCGGCCTGCCCTTCGGCCTCCACTGCCGCCGCTCCCTCGCGCCGTACCTCGACGCCGACGCCGAGGAGATCCTCGACATCACGCGCGCGTGCTTCGACCGCTACCACGAGAAGTTCGCCGAGCCCTACCCCTTCGACTCCTACGACCAGGCGTTCGTCCCCGAGTTCAACGCCGGCGCGATGGAGAACCCCGGGCTCGTCACCTTCCGCGACGAGTTCGTCTACCGCTCCGCCGTCACCGACACCGAGCGGCAGACCCGTGCCATGGTCGTCGCCCACGAGATGGCCCACATGTGGTTCGGCGACCTCGTCACCCTGAAGTGGTGGGACGACATCTGGCTCAACGAGTCCTTCGCCGAGTACATGGGCTACCACACCCTCACCGAGGCGACCCGCTACACCGACACCTGGGTCGACTTCGGCGTCGCCCGCAAAGCCTGGGGCTACGACGCCGACCAGCGCCCCTCCACCCACCCCGTTGCCCCCGAAGCCGTCCCCGACACGGCCTCCGCCCTCCTCAACTTCGACGGCATCTCCTACGCCAAGGGCGCCAGCGCCCTGCGCCAACTCGTCACCTGGCTCGGCGAGAAGGACTTCCTGGCCGGCATCAACACCCACTTCGCCCGCCACAAATTCGCCAACGCCACCCTCGCGGACTTCATCGACTCCCTGTCCGCCAACACCGACCGCGACGTCCACGCCTGGGCGGACGCCTGGCTCCGCACCACCGGCGTGGACACGCTGACAGCCCACATCCCCGGCGCCGACCACGACCCCGCCGAAACCAGCACGCCCGGCGCCGCCTTCAACTCCGCCAACCGGACCACCGAGTCCGTGAGGCCTGGTGGGGCTGCCGTGTCCGGTGGGGGCTTCGGCTCCGGGGGAGCCGCCGAGTCCGGTGGGGGCGCCGTTCCGGCTGAGTCTGCGAGGCCCGGTGGGGCTGCCGTGTCCGGTGCGGGCGCCGTTCCGGCTGAGTCCGTGAGGCCCGGTGGGGTTGCCGTGTCCGGTGGGGGCGCCGTTCCGGGTGAGTCTGCGAGGCATGGTGGGGCTGCCGTGTCTGGTGGGGGCTTCGGCGCAGAGGGGACCGCCGACTCCGGTGCGGGCGCCGCTCCCGCTGAGTCCGCGACGCCCGGGGGAGCCGCCGAGTCCGGTGCGGGCGCCGTTCCGGTTGAGTCCGTGAGGCCTGGTGGGGCTGCCGTGTCCGGTGGGGGCTTCGGTTCCGAGGGGACCGCCGAGTCCGGTGCGGGCGCCGCTCTCGCCCAGTCCGCCACGCCCGCCGCACCCGCCCACGGCGCCCGAGCCGGTGAGGCCACCGCGTCCGGTGACCCGGAGGCCGCCGATGCCGGTACCTGGGCCCTTGCCCTCGACCGCACCGGTACCCGGCCCCACCGCATCGCCGTCGGCCTCTACGACCGCGACCCCGGCGACGGCCGCCGGTTCGTCCTGCGGGAGCGCGTGGACGTCGACGTGCCGGGGAAGACCCTCACCCTCCCCGGGGCCCGGCCCGCCCTGATCGTGCCCAACGACCAGGACCTCACCTACGCCAAGATCCGCCTCGACCCGGCCTCCCAGGAAGCCGCCCTGCGCGACCTCTCCGGCGTCCCCGACGCGCTCACCCGCGCCGTCCTCTGGAACACCCTGCGGGACATGGTCCGCGACGGAGACCTCGAACCCCGCGCCTACCTGGAGACCGCCGCCGCACACCTCCCCGAGGAGACCGACCTCGCCCTCGTCCAGGGCGTCCTCGCCTTCGCCCGCACCGAGATCGCCGACCGCTACAGCACCCCCGCCGAGCGCCCCGACGCCCTCACCCTCCTCACCACCCTCGGCGAGAACCTGCTGCACCGCACCGAGAACGGCACCGACCCCGGCCTGCGCCTCACCGCCGTACGCCACCTCATCGACGCCGCCCAGCACGCCGACACCATCCGCGGCTGGCTCGACGGCAACGCCGTCCCCGGCGGACCCGACCTCGACCCCGAACTGCGCTGGCGCATCCTCGGCCGCCTCAGCGTCCTCGGCGCCATCGACGACGCCGTCATCGACGCCGAACTCGCCCACGACCCCAGCGCCACCGGCCAGGAAGGCGCCGCCCGCTGCCGCGCCGCCCTGCCCGACCCCCAGGCCAAGGAAGCCGCCTGGACAGCCCTGTTCACCACCGACCCCGACCAGGAGCTCTCCAACTACCTGTTCACCGCCACCGCCCAGGGCTTCTGGCAACCCGAACAGGCCGACCTCCTGCGCCGCTACGTCCCCCGCTACTTCGACGACGCCACCGCCCTCGCCGCCCGCCGCGGCCCCGCCATCGCCGAAGCCGCCGGACGCCACGCCTTCCCCGCGCACGCCGTCGACGAGGACACCCTCCGCCTCGGCGAACAGTGCCTCACCACGGGCGCCCCCACCCCGGCCCTGCGCCGCAAACTCGTCGACCAGCTCGACGACCTCACCCGCGCCCTGAAGGTCCGGGCACCCCGCCACCCATAACAGACCCCGACGCCCTATACACCACCAACACCCTTTCCCCGTACACGAGTACCCCTTTCGGGTTGCCCTCCTTCCATTCGGTAAAGGCACCCTTACCTGAGGTCCAAGACTGGTGCGGCGCGGCTCACCCGAGCCGCGCCCACCCCACCCGTCACCGGACCGAAGGACACGCATGAGCAGCACCCCGCCCCTCGCCGGAGGAACCCAGGGACCCGCCGCGCTGCGGCCGCTGCTCGACACCGTCCTCGACGCGCTCCACGAGGGCGCCGTCCGCCGCGACGGCCCCCTCCCCGCGGGCGGCCCGGACACCGTCGCCGCCCTCCTGCGGGAACACGCGGGACCCCTGCTCCCCGAACACGGCACCGGCGCCCACGACGCCCTGCGCACCCTCGTCACCGCCCTCACCGAAGGCGCCGCCGACCCCGCCGACCCCCTCTGCGCCGCCCACCTGCACTGCCCGCCGCTCGCCGTCGCCACCGCCGCCGACCTCGCCGCGAGCGCCCTCAACCCCTCCATGGACTCCTGGGACCAGGCCCCCGCCGCCTCCGCCCTCGAAGACCTCGTCACCGCGACCCTCGCCCGCGAGGTCTACGGCACGAACAACCCCCGCCAGGACGCCGACGCCCTCGTCACCACCGGCGGCACCGAGGCCAACCAGCTCGCCGTCCTCCTCGCCCGCGAGACCAACCCCCACCCCGAACCCGTCCAGCTCCTCGTCGGCGCCAACGCCCACCACAGCCTGCCCCGCGCCACCTGGCTCCACGGCCTCCCCGCCCCCGTCACCGTGCCCGCCCCGGGCGGCACCCTCGACCCCGCCGCCCTCGACGACGCCCTCACCCACCTCCCCGGCCCCACACTCGTCGCCGCCACCGCCGGCACCACCGACGCCGGGCTCATCGACCCCCTCCCCGAGATCGCCGACATCTGCGAACGCCACGGCGCCCGCCTCCACATCGACGCCGCCTACGGCGCGGGCCTCCTCTTCAGCGCCCGCCACCGCGACCTCCTCACCGGCCTCGACCGCGCCCACACCACCACCCTCGACCTGCACAAACTCGGCTGGCAGCCGGTCGCCGCCGGACTCCTCGCCGTACGCGACCCCGCCGACGTCGCCGCCCTCACCTACCAGGCCGACTACCTCAACGCCGACGACGACACCGAAGCCGGACTCCCCGACCTCCTCGGCCGCTCCCTGCGCACCACACGCCGCCCCGACATCCTCAAGATCGCCGTCACCCTCAAAGCCCTCGGCCGCACCGGACTCGGCGCCCTCACCGACCAGGTCATCGCCCACGCCCACCACCTGGCCGCACTCATCGACGCACACCCCGGCCTCGACCTCTACGACACCCCCACCCTCTCCACCGTCCTCTTCCGCCCCCACGGCGCCGACGCCGGCACCATCGCCACCATCCGCCGCGCCCTGCTCACCGAGGGCCGAGCCGTCCTCGGCCGCGCCCGCACGCCCGACGGCACCCTCTGGCTCAAAGCGACATTGCTCAACCCCCACACGGACCCCACCGACCTGTCAGCCCTCCTGAAACTGGTGGAGGGCCACATGCCCCACTGAGACCGAGCCCCGGGCCGCCCTCGGAAACCGACGGAAGGGCCGCACGCCCCCGCCCCCACCGCGCCCCATCGCACCGCCCTCCCGACCCCGCCCGCCCCGAACCCGGTGGAAGGACCCCCGATGAACGCCGCCCCAGCCGAACGCCGACCCGCCGACACCCCCCGCGACCTCGTCGGCATCGGTATCGGGCCCTTCAATCTCTCCCTCGCCGCGCTCGCGCACCCCCTCACCGAGCTCGACGCCGTCTTCTACGACCAGCGCCCCGCCTTCCACTGGCACCCCGGGCTGCTCATCGACGGCGCCACCCTCCAGGTCCCCTTCCTCGCCGACCTCGTCACCCTCGCCGACCCCACCAGCCCCTGGACCTTCCTCAACTACCTGCGCACCCGCGACCGCCTCTTCCCCTTCTACTTCGCCGAGCAGTTCCACATCCACCGCGCCGAGTACGACGCCTACTGCCGCTGGGTCAGCGCGAACCTCCCCGGCCTGCACTTCTCCCACCAGGTCGACGCCGTCCGCTGGAACCCCGACCGCGCCGCCTTCGAGGTCGACCACACCCAGCTCGACGCCGACGGGGAGGCCGAAGCCCTCGGACGCACCTACACCCGCAACATCGCCCTCGGCATCGGCACCGCACCCCACATCCCCGAACCCCTCAAACCCCTCGCCCTCGAACCCACCGTGCCCGTCCTGCACAGCGCCGACTACCTCACCCACCGCGAGTCCCTGCTCACCGCCGACCACATCACCGTCATCGGCTCAGGACAGTCCGGCGCCGAGATCTTCCTCGACCTCCTCCGCGCCCGCCCCGTGGGCAAGGAGCGGATCCACTGGCTCGCCCGCACCGAAGCCTTCGCACCCATGGAGTACTCCAAGCTCGGCCTCGAACACTTCACCCCCGACTACACCCGCTACTTCCACCACCTCCCCGAAGCCGAACGCGACCACCTCGTCCCCGCCCAATGGCAGCTCCACAAGGGCATCGACGCCGACACCATCGCCGCCATCCACGAGGAGCTCTACCGCCGCACCCTCCACGGCGGCTGGCCCGACGCCACCCTCACCCCCGGCGTCAGCGTCCGCACCGCGGGCCGCGTCGGCGCCGCCAAGGTCGAACTCCACCTCGAACACCGCCGCCAGGGCACCCGCTCCCGCCTCACCACCGACGCCGTCGTCCTCGCCACCGGCTACCGCGAACGCCCCCTCGACCAACTCCTCGCCGGCCTCGACCCCCACCTCCGCCGCGACGCCTCCGCCCGCCCCCGCGTCGACGAACACTTCCGCCTCGTCCTCGACGACACCGTCCAAGGCTCCGTCTACGTACAGAACGCCGAACGCCACACCCACGGCGTCGGCGCCCCCGACCTCGGCCTCGCCGCCTGGCGCAGCGCCACCATCCTCAACACCCTGACGAAGAGGGAGCCCTACCCGCAGCCCCGGCGCACCGCCTTCACCACCTTCGGCCTCCAACCCCACCAGCCACACGAAAGCCGCGCCCCCCGGCCCGGCGGACACCAGGCAGAAGAGCGCGGCCCCCTCATCGAACTACAGGGCTAGTCAGGGCCAACCCACCGGAACTAGAACACCGGCGTCCCGTCCCGCGTCAGCCTCCAGTCCACCGACGCGAAGTCCGCCGGGTCCAGGACACCCTTCGCCGTCACCCACTCCGCGATCCGCGTCCGGATCTCCGTCGACTCCGACCACAACTCCTGCGCCGACGCCACATGCGGGAACGCGCCACCACCGTTCGCCCGGTAGTTGTTCACCGCGAACACGAACCGCGCCGCATCGTCCAGATCCTTGCCCCCGAACCTCAGGTTCTTGATCCGCGAACCCGCCGGCTGCGCTATGTCGATGTCGTACGTCACGCCCGACACATAGTCGTAGTTGTAGTCCGGCCGGTTCCCCGCGTTCGTCAGCTTCTCCACGTCCACCGGCGCACCCGCCGCGGTCTGGACGAAGTACTGCGCCGAGAACTCCAGGTACGCCCGCACCTGCGCCCCCGTCAGCAACTTCGCCACCAGCGTGTTGTCGTACACGTACAGGCTCGACAGATCCCGGATCGTCACGTCACCGGCCGGGATCTCCGACGTACGGGAGAACGGCGACGCCTGCGAGAGCACCGGCAGCGACGCGTACTGCGTCGACTTCAGCGCCTCCGTCACCACATCCGCCTGCACCTTGTTGATCAGATCGATGATCGGCGCGTCCTTGTACCGGGCGTCCACCGTCGTCAGCGTCGTCGTGGCCCGCCCGACCACCTGGTTCACATACTTCACGACCAGCGCGTGCTCGTCCGCGAGCAGCTTCGTGATCTTCGGATCGTCCGCCACGGAAGCACTGTTCAGCAGCTTCGACCTCACCGACTCGACCGACCAGCGGCCCTTCTCCCACACCAGCTCGAAGTCGAACAGCGCGAGCCGCTCCGCGTAGCACAACGGCTCCGCGAGCACGACCGGCCTGCCCGTCCTCTCGTTCTTCACCACCTGCTGCTCGATCTCGACGTGCGCGTGCCCGACCAGCACCGCGTCGATCCCCGGCACCTTCGCCGCCATGGTCGCCGCCGCGTTCTCCACGTACGGCAACTGGTCACCCCACGACGACGTGCCCGACGCACCCGAGTGCACCGACACGACCACCACGTCCGCGCCCATCGACCGCAGCTTCGGCACCCACAGCGCGGCCTGCTCCTCGATCCCCGGGAACTTCAACTTGCCCTGCACGTACGCCTTGTCCCAGATCGCGATGCCGGGGTTGGTAAGCCCCAGGATCGCCACCTTTACGTTCCGCCCGTGCGGCGTCCGCAGCTCCTTGATCACATACGGGCGGAACGCCGGCCTCTCCGTCCTCGCGTCCACCGCGTTCGCCCCGAGCAGCGGGAACCGCAACTGCGACTCGAACTTCCGCAACGTGTCGATGCCGTAGTTGAACTCGTGGTTGCCGAGCGCCGCCGCGTCGTACCCGATCTCGTTCATCGCCTGCGCCATCGGATGCACCGGACCGTTCTTCGCGGTGATCGGCTCCACGCGCGCGAAGTAGTACGTCAGCGGCGTGCCCTGGATCGTGTCACCCGCGTCGATCAGAAGCGTGTTGCCGCGCCCCTTCTCCTGACGCACCTGCTTGACGAGCGTCGATATCCGCGCCAGGCCCTGCGCGTTGCCCGCCGCGTCCTTGTACTCCGCGTCCTTGTAGTAGTCCCAGTTGAAGACATGCCCGTGCAGGTCCGTCGTGCCCATGACGGTGAAGGAGTACCGCTTCCCCTTCGGCTTCCGCGGATGGGGCTCGTGGTGCTTGTCCGCGGACGCCTCCGCCGCGGGCGCGGCCACGGCACCGGTCAGGGCCACCCCCACACCCGTCGCGGCGGACTGTCCCAGAAACCTTCTGCGGTTCAACGGCATCTCTGTACTCCTTGAAGGGCACCCCGGGGCACCCCGGGCCAACGCGCTGGTACGCGCCGGTAACGCGCGTAGATTCTGGCTCAGAACACACCCCCGGCAACACCCCCCGCAGGTTTCGATCCGATGACCGCACGCCGACCGGGCGCCGACCGATCGTGAACGCTCATTTCTGTGCTCATCAGAGCGGCCGCGCGCGCATATTCAAAACTTGGCGATGTTTGTCAATAGCCCTTTACGCAAAGGTTGTTGAGTAGTCGCCCCTGGCCAATTCTCTACCCGCCGGTAAGCCCTAGGCTCGACCCATGCGCCGAGCGAAAATCGTCTGCACCCTGGGCCCCGCCACCGACTCGTACGAGCAGATCAAGGCACTCGTCGAAGCCGGAATGGACGTAGCCCGCTTCAACCTCAGCCACGGCAGCTACGCTGAGCACGAGGAGCGCTACCAGCGCGTGCGAAAGGCCGCCGAGGAGACCGGCCGCAGCGTCGGCGTCCTCGCCGACCTTCAAGGCCCGAAGATCCGCCTCGGCCGCTTCCGCGAAGGCCCCGTACTTCTTGAACGCGGCGACGAGTTCACCATCACCGTCGAGCACGGCATCGAAGGCGACCGACAGCGCTGTGGCACCACCTACAGCGGCCTCGCCGGAGACGTCACCCCCGGCGAACGCATCCTCGTCGACGACGGCAAGGTCAGCCTCCAGGTCACCGGCGTCGACGGACCCCACGTCCACACCCAGGTCGTCGAAGGCGGCATGGTCTCCGACCACAAGGGCCTCAATCTCCCCGGCGTCGCCGTCTCCGTCCCTGCACTCAGCGAGAAGGACCGCGACGACCTCCGCTGGGCCCTGCGCACCGGCGCCGACATCATCGCCCTCTCCTTCGTGCGCAGCGGCCGCGACATCGAGGACGTCCACCGCATCATGGACGAGGAAGGCCGCCGCCTCCCCGTCATCGCCAAGGTCGAGAAGCCCCAGGCCGTCGACGCCATCGAGGACATCGTCGCCGCGTTCGACGGCATCATGGTCGCCCGCGGCGACCTCGGCGTCGAAATGCCCCTCGAACAGGTCCCGATCGTCCAGAAGCGCGCCATCAAACTCGCCAAGCGCAACGCCAAGCCGGTCATCGTCGCGACCCAGATGCTCGACTCCATGATCGACAACTCGCGTCCTACGCGTGCGGAAGCGAGCGACGTCGCCAACGCGGTCATCGACGGTACGGACGCGGTCATGCTCTCCGGCGAGACCAGCGTGGGCAAGTACGCGATCGAGACGGTCAAGACGATGAGCCGGATCGTGGAGGCGGCGGAAGAAGACATCCTCGCCAAGGGCTTGCCGCCGCTGACCGAGCGGAACAAGCCCCGCACCCAGGGCGGCGCGGTCGCCCGCGCGGCCGCCGACATGGGCGACTTCCTCGGCGCGAAATTCCTGGTCGCCTTCACCCAGTCCGGCGACACCGTCCGCCGCCTCTCCCGCTACCGCTCACCGATCCCGCTCCTGGCGTTCACGCCGGACACGGCGACGCGCTCCCAGTTGAACCTGACGTGGGGCGTCGAGACCTTCCTCGGGCCGCACGTCGACTCCACGGACGCGATGGTCGCCCAGGTCGACGAGATGCTCCTGAAGATCGGCCGCTGCGAGCGCGGCGACATCGTGATCATCACGGCGGGCTCCCCGCCCGGGGTGGCCGGCTCGACCAACCTGGTCCGCGTCCATCACATCGGGGAGGACGACGCGCCCAAGTAGGCGCCGGGTCAGTATTTCGGGCCTACGTGCTTGTCCATCAAGGCGACGGAGGCTTTGCGGGCGACCGAGATGTTGAACGGGTTGACGCCGCGGGCCAGCGAACTCCACTCGACGCCGAGCGCGTCGAGTGTGTCCGTGTACAGCTTCCGGATGTCGTCGGACTTGTTGGTGAAGAAGTACCGCGGGTATTCGTAGCGCTTCCGTACGCCGCCGACGGTCTTCTCCGTCCAGTTCGTGATCCGACACCCGTCGGAGTGGATCAGGCCCCGGACGAACTCCCAGGGATGGGCGTTGACGAGCTCCTGTTGCCAGGGTGCAAGGGCGATCTCGCGGTCATGCTTCTTGCCAGGGCCATGTTGCGGGAACAGGCACGGCCAGTGGTTGCTGTAACAGGTCACGTTCTGGCAGCCCTGGCGTTGCACGCGGAACACTTTGTTGGCGGGCCGTACGGTCTGCATCGCTTCGGCGCAGGCGTCGATCAGGCCGGGCCAATCGTTGGCGCAGGTGATGCGAAGGAAGTAGGTGCCTCGTCGGAGGTGGCTGATGCAGCCATCGCCGAGGTACAGCCCGAGCAGGTACGTGTAAGCGGCGGGGTCGGAGGGCGGCTCAGGCACTTTCTGGCAGCGTGGGCACGAGGCGGCGCGGCTCCAACCGAGCGGTTCGATCCGGGTCTGCCAGGACCGGATCGCCGCACGGGAGATGCCGGTCTCCCGACTTACCGAGTTCAGGCTGCGGCCTTGCGCCACCAGCGCCAGGGCTCGCTTGCGTGTGCCACTGTCGTACATGTGAGCACCGTGGGGCATGAGGCCGCGCGACACGCAGCAAAAAGCGGATGTTCACGAGAACGTGAGCATCCGCTTCCCAGTCGCAACCTTCGATTCGAAGGAAAAGTGCCCCGGGTCGGACTCGAACCGACACTGTATGGGTTTTGAATCCATTGCCTGCTGCCAATTGGGCTACCGGGGCCCACGGAATCCAAGGTTTCCCCTGACCCGCTGCCCGACCACCTTACCGCAGCTAGGTAGGCTCTTGTCAGCAGTACCCCCGCCCTGCATAACCAAGGAGCGCCCCCGTGACCGCCCCCGAGTCGCCCCAGCCCGCTGACGACGACAAGTCGCACGTCCCGCCGCTGACGACCCGTGTCGTCATCGCCGAGGACGAGGCCCTGATCCGCCTCGACCTCAAAGAGATGCTCGAGGAAGAGGGCTACACCGTCGTGGGCGAGGCCGGTGACGGCGAGCAGGCCGTCGAGCTGGCCCGCGAGCACAAGCCCGACCTCGTGATCCTGGACGTGAAGATGCCGAAGATGGACGGCATCAGCGCGGCCGAGAAGATCGCGGGGGAGTCGATCGCCCCGGTGCTGATGCTGACCGCGTTCTCGCAGCGCGACCTCGTGGAGCGCGCCCGGGACGCGGGCGCGATGGCGTACTTGGTGAAGCCGTTCAGCAAGAGTGATGTGGTCCCGGCGATCGAGATGGCCGTGTCCCGGTTCACGGAGTTGAAGACGCTGGAGAAGGAGGTCGCGGACCTCACCCAGCGCCTGGAGACGCGGAAGCTGGTGGACCGGGCGAAGTCGGTGCTGCAGACGCAGTACGGGCTGACGGAGCCGGCGGCGTTCCGGTGGATCCAGAAGACGTCGATGGACCGGCGCCTGTCGATGCAGCAGGTGGCGGAGGCGGTCATCCAGGACGCCGAGGAGAAGAAGGCGTCCAAGGGCTAGAACGCAGCGCTGAGGCCCGCGTCCCGAGAGGAGATCTCGGGGCGCGGGCCTCAGTCACGTACAGGCACAGACACGAACCGGGTCAGTCCTCGCCGAGGTACGCCTTCCGTACCGACTCGTCGTGGAGCAGGTCCTGGCCCGTCCCGGAGAGGACGATGGAGCCGACCTCCATGACGTGCCCCTGGTCGGCCAGCGAAAGTGCCGCCTGGGCGTTCTGTTCGACGAGGAGGATCGTCGTGCCCTGGGATTTCAGCTCGACGATCGTCGCCATGATCTTCTGCATCATGATGGGGGAGAGGCCCATGGAGGGCTCGTCCAGCATGAGGAGTTTGGGCTGGGACATGAGGGCCCGGCCCATGGCGAGCATCTGTTGTTCGCCGCCGGAGAGGGTTCCGGCCGCTTGTTTCCGACGCTCACCCAAAATGGGAAACAGGTCGTAGGCCCGTTGGAGGTCCTTTTCGATGCCTGCCGAGTCCTTGCGGAGGAAGGCGCCGAGTTGGAGGTTCTCCAGGATGGTGAGGCGCGGGAAGATGCGGCGGCCCTCGGGGGAGTGGGCGAGGCCCAGGGCGACGATCTTGTGGGCGGGGACGCCGGTGAGGGGCTGCCCGTTGAAGGTGATCTTGCCGCTCAGGGGCTTGAGGAGCCCTGACAACGTTCGCAGGGTCGTGGTCTTGCCCGCACCGTTGGTGCCGATGAGGGTGACGACCTGGCCCTCCTCGACGGTGAAGGAGATGCCTTTGACGGCTTCGATCTTGCCGTAGGCGACCTTGAGGTCCTCGACCTCCAGCAGGGCGGTCACTTGTTCGTTCCTTCCACAGAGCCGTCCGCTGAGCCGTCCGAGGGGCCGCCTTCCGCGGCGTGCGCCTCCGCTGCCTGGACGTCCTGGAGCGCGGTGTCCTCGGGGGCGCCTTCGAAGGGGGTGCCGAGGTAGGCGGCGACGACGCGTTCGTCGCCCTGGACGACGTCGCTGGTGCCCTCGACGAGTTTCTCGCCCTGGACGAGGACGGCGACGCGGTCGCAGAGGTTGAAGATGAAGCGCATGTCGTGCTCGATGACGAGGACGGCGATGCCCTTGTCGCGGATCGCGAAGACGAGTTCCTCGGTGGCGCGGGTCTCCTGCGGGTTCATGCCGGCGGTGGGCTCGTCGAGGAGGAGCAGGCCGGGTTCGCTCGCCATGGCGCGGGCGATCTCCAGTTTCCGCTGTTCTCCGTAGGGGAGGGAGCGGGCGAGGTGGTCGCGTTTGTGGGCGAGGCCGATGAACTCCAACAGCTCCATCGCGCGTTCCTCGGACGCCGCTTCGGCCTTCTTGAAGCCGGGGCCGCGCAGGAGGGCCGACCAGAGGCCCTCTTTGGTGCGGGTGTGGCGGCCGACGAGGACGTTCTCCAGGACGGTCATGTTGGCGAAGAGCCGGATGTTCTGGAAGGTGCGGGCCATGCCGGCCTGGGTGACCAGGTGGGGTTTGGGCGGGAGGACGGAGCCCTTGTAGGAGACTTTGCCCTCGGTGGGGACGTAGAGCCCGGTGAGGCAGTTGAAGAAGGTGGTTTTGCCGGCGCCGTTGGGGCCGATGAGGCCGACGATCTCGCCTTCGTTGACGGTGAGGTCGACGGAGCGTACGGCGGTGAGGCCGCCGAAGCGCATGGTGACGTCGCTGGCTTCGAGGACGGTCTGGGTCATGGTGGTCACGCCCCTGCCTTGGTCGCCTTGGTGGCGCCGATGGTGCCTTCGGGCAGGCTTTGCTGTTCGGGGATGTCGAGTTGGCCGGTCTCGTGGAATTCGAGCTGGCGGCGGCGGTTGGCGATGATGCCTTCGGGGCGGAATCGCATGAGGAGCACGAGGGCGATGCCGAACGCGAAGAGTTCGTAGCTCTTGAGGAAGCTGAGCTTCTCGGGGATGAGGTAGAGCAGGCTGGCGCCGAGGAGCGGGCCGCTGACGGTGCCCATGCCGCCGAGGACGACCGCTGCCAGGAGGAAGGCGGAGTTGGGCGGTGCGGCGCCGGCGAACTGGTACGGGGTCGGGACCACGGAGTAGCTGACGTGGGCGCTGACGGTGCCCGCGAGGCCGGCGAGCGCGGCGCCGAGGGCGAAGGCGATGAGCTTGACGCGGAAGCCGTTGATGCCCATGGCGGTGGCGGCGGTCTCGTCCTCGCGGATGGCGACCCAGGAGCGGCCGATGCGGGAGTCGGCGGCGCGGGTGAAGACGAGGACGACGATGGCCGTGAAGACCAGCATGAGGAGGAAGTAGTTGGCGAATCGGCCGAGGGTGAAGGAGCCGATCTGGTGGGCTTCGCCGAAGTTGAACCCGAAGATTTCGAGGTCGGGGATGTTGGCGATGCCGTTGGGGCCGTTGGTGATGTCGGGTCCGGAGGAGCCGTCGAGGTTGTTGACGGCGATGCGGAAGATCTCTCCGAAGCCGAGGGTGACGATGGCGAGGTAGTCGCCGCGCAGTCGCAGGGTGGGTGCGCCGATGAGGACGCCGAAGAGGAGGGAGGCGCCCATGCCGACGAGTACGGCTCCCCAGAAGGGGAGTTGGGTGCCGGAGAAGCGGCTGTACTCGGAGCCGGAGACGAGGGCGGCGGCGTAGGCGCCGACGCCGAGGAAGGCGACGTAGCCGAGGTCGAGGAGGCCGGTGAGGCCGACGACGATGTTGAGGCCGAGGGCGACGGTGGCGAAGATGAGGATGTTGACGCCGATGTTGGCGTTGTGGTCCTCGGACTGGGTGAAGGGGAAGACGGCCGCGGCGAGGAAGGCCATGGAGGTGGCGAATCCCTTGTGGCGGGCGTTGAGGGCGGAGAAGCGGTCGGTGAGTCCGGCGCTGACGAGGGCCCAGGCGGCGAAGATGACGAGCAGCATGTAGCCGCTGAAGGTTTCGCCGTATTCGTCGTCGGGGGTGCCGATGCCGTAGGTGAAGACGATGAGGCCGACGGCGAGGGCGCCGGTGATGATGAGGCGTTCGGCCCAGGGGGGTACGGCGGCGGGCGGGGGTACGTGGTCGGCCTTGCGGAAGTAGGACTTCCAGGTGGTGCCGGGGCGGGGCAGGCCGAGGGCGCCGATGACGGGGAGGGCGGAGGCGATGGCGGCGATGAAGCCGCCGGGTTCGAGGTTGGCGAGGCCGCCGAACTCGATGGAGATGGCGAGGACCGTGTACCAGGTGACGGCGAAGGCGGCCAGGGCCATGAGGAAGACGGGGGCGTGGGCGCGGGCGGGGTTGAGCCAGCGCAGTCCCTTCACGTTCCACAGGGTGAGGGCGTAGAGGAGGGTGAGGGCGCCGCCGGTGAGGGTGAGGAGCTGGAGGCCGGCGGGGTAGCCGTTGACGGTGAGGTCGCCGGGGAAGGCGGAGGTCCAGGTCCAGGCGAGCATGGTGCTCGCCATGGTGGCGACGGCGCCTGCGGCGACGAGGGCGCGGGCGGCGGCGTAGGGCATCTTGATGAGCGGGGTGTGCTCGGCGGGCGGGGCGGTGGTGTCGGTCATGCCGCTCACGCCCTGTCCGCTACGCGTTCTCCCAGTAGGCCTTGTGGCCTGAACAGGAGGACGAGGATGAGGAGGATGAAGGCCCATACGGAGGCCCAGCCCTGGCCGCCGAACTGGTCCATGCCGGGGATGTCGGCGATGTAGGCGGTGGCGAGTCCTTCGGCGAGGCCGAGGACGAGGCCGCCGAGCATGGCGCCGTAGATGTTGCCGATGCCGCCGAGGACTGCGGCGGTGAAGGCCTTGAGTCCGGCGACGAAGCCCATGTCGTAGTTGACGCTGCCGACGCGGAAGCCCCAGGCGATGCCGGCGACGGCGGCGAAGAAGCCGCCGATGGCGAAGGCGATGACGATGATGCGGTTGGTGTCGATGCCCATGAGCTGGGCGGTGTCGGGGTCCTGCGAGGTGGCCTGCATGGCGCGGCCGGTGCGGGAGGTGCGGACGAAGAAGGCGAGGGCGGCCATGCAGATGGGTGCGGCGACGAGGACGAACAGTTCACCGGACTGGATCTTGAGGTTGTCGGTGATGTTGAAGGGGCCGCCGGGCAGTTGGGGGAACTTCCGGGCGTTGTCGGCCTCGGGGTACCAGTTGAAGACGGCCTGCTGGAGGGCGAGGGAGAGGCCGATGGCGGTGATGAGGGGTGCGAGGCGTGGTGCGCCTCTGAGGGGGCGGTAGGCGAACCGTTCCGCTCCCACGGCTATGAGGACGGCGACGAGGCCGCCCCCGATCAGCATCAGGGGGAGGACGACCCACATGGATGTGCCGCCGGGCAGGATCAGGTAGACGGTGAGGGCGCCGAAGCCGCCGGTCATGAAGATCTCACCGTGGGCGAAGTTGATGAGCTGGACGATGCCGTACACCATCGTGTAGCCGATGGCGATCAGCCCGTACATCGAGCCGAGAATCAGCCCGTTGGCCAGCTGTTGCGGCAGGGTGTGCACCGCATGGCCTCCATGTGGGTGCGGAGAGTGAACGGGGGAGAGAGCGCGGGCCGCGCGGTTGACGGGTGGTCGTGGCCGCGCGGCCCTGGTGTGGCGGAATGCTCGTGTGACGCGGTGCTGAGTGCTCAGCGATCAGTACGTGGTGCTTGGTGCTGCGGGAGGCGCGGGGTGGTCAGCCGGCGTTGTAGGTGCCGGTCTTGACCGACTTCCACTCGCCCTTGGTGGCCTGGTACAGGGTGAGCTGCTTGTTCTTGGTGTCGCCGTACTCGTCGAAGCCGACGGGGCCCGCGATGCCCTCGAAGTTGATCTTCTGGAGCTCGTCGACGACCTTCTGGCGGGCGTCGGCGGGGACCTTGCCGTCCTTCACGACGTTGCCGATGGCCTTGATGATGGCCGTGGCGGCGTCGTAGGAGTAGCCGCCGTAGGTGCCGTAGTCGCCCTTGTAGTTGCCGGCCTTGTACTTCTCGATGAAGTCCTTGGCGGCGGGCAGGGTGTCGACGGGGACGCCGACGGAGGTGACGAGGTCGCCCTCGGCGGCGGCGCCCGCGGTCTTGATGTAGGTCGGGGTGAACATGCCGTCGCCGCCCATGAGCGGGATCTTGGCGCCGGAGTCCTTGAGCTGCTTGGTGAGGACCTGCGACTCGTCGTACTGGCCGCCGTAGTAGAGCAGTTCGGCACCGGAGTTCTTGATCTTGGTGACGAGGGTGGCGAAGTCCTTGTCGCCGACGTTGACGTGGTCGGTGCCGACGACCGTGCCGCCCAGCTTCTTGAAGCTCTTGCCGAAGATGCCGGCGAGACCGGCGCCGTAGGTCTGCTTGTCGTCGACGACGAAGACCTTCTTCTTCTTGAGCGTCTTGTAGACGTAGTCGGCCGCGAAGCCGCCCTGCACCTCGTCGGTGATGGCGGTGCGGAAGTACGTCTTGAAGGGGCGGGTCTTGGTGCCGGAGACCCAGTTCTTGCCCTGGGTGAGCTCGGGGGCCGTGTTGGACGGGGAGATCTCGGCGAGGTTGGCGGAGGCGAAGACCTTCTGCATGGTCTGCGCGACGCCCGAGTTCAGGGGGCCGACGACGCCGAGGACGTCCTTGTTGGCGACGAGCTGCGAGGCGTTCTGCTGGCCGGTGGGCGGCAGGGCCTTGTCGTCGAGGGCGGACACCTTGAAGGTGACGCCGGGGACGAGTTTCTTGTCGTTGGCGTCCTTGACGGCGATCTCCACGCCGGACTTGATGCCGAGGCCGGTGGCGGAGTTCTGGCCGGTGAGGGGCGCGTCGACGCCGATCACGACCGTGGTGCTGCCGCCGCCCTTGTCGTCGCTGCCCTTGTCGTCGCGCGATCCGCAGGCGGTGAGCGTGAGTGCTCCGGTCGTGAGCACGGTGGTGAGTATGAGCAGAGAACGGTGTCGCACGATCATTCCTCTCCCTGGCGCGGTCCCCGGGGCGGGGGCCGTGAGTCTCGCCGGGCCGTACGTGGTGGTACAGGGGCCGTGCAAGTGACGCGCCCGGCGGCGCGGTGACTGGCCGTGACTATAAGCGCAGGTAGGGGATGGGGGAGTAGGCGAGGGCAGGCTGTGACGCTCTTGTTATGCCGGGGCGGATTCGGGCGGGTGCAGTGCGGACGAATGGGGCGTTTGAGGATAGTGGCCCCTGACAACCAGTTGTTCACATACCGAGAACTCGCAGTTCCGCTACGGAACTTGAGTTGATCTTGAACGCCATGGGGCGGGCTGCCGGGGTGTGTGTGCCGACGGTGTGCGAACGGTGGGGAAGGCGTGCGCCCGGCCTCGCGAGGCTCGCACCGGCTCATTGCGCCGGGGGTAACTGTGTGTTACTTACATGTGTGATCGTCTCCGGTGGGCCGTACGAGGCGGACGGGCCGAGTGCCGGGCGCGGCAGCGCGGGCCCGCAGTTGGCGCGCAGGAACGCCCACAGGTCCCGGGCGAAGGCGCCGCCGAAGAGGAAGCTGTGCCGCTGCCGCGCGCGCTCGTTGCGCAGATCCATGTCGAGCTGTGGCAGGTCGATGCCGCGCGGCAGGCCCGTGCAGGCGTAGACGGCGAGCCAGACGGTGACGGTACGGGGCTCTCCCGGCCGCACCGTCAGGGGCAGCCGGGGTGTGGTCGCGGCGCCCAACTCCGGCAGTCCCGCGCGCAGTTGGCGCACGCTGACCGGGCTTCCGGTGCTGACGCGCAGGGTGAACCGGAACGCGCCGTTCTCCGGGGCGGGGCCGTCGTACCGCACCGTCGTGGCCTGCGCGGGCCAGGGCGAAGGCGTGGTGGCGGCCGGGGTGGGGCGCAGGACGGGCAGCACGCCGAGGGCGGCCGCGCAGGCCACGAGCAGCAGGGTGGCGCGGCGCCGCCGGACGGGCACGGCGGCCCAGCGCTCCCGCAGGCGCGGGGTCTCGGAGCGCGGGGTGGAGAGGGTGTCGACGCGGGCCGGTGACGCGGTGCCGCCGTCGGTCGCGTCCCCGCCCGGATCCCAGGACTCGACGGGGCCGATGCCGGTCATGTTCGACGGTATGCCGAGGGGGTTCGCTTTGCCAACGCCTGGAGCGGGGCGCGGAGTTGTCCGGGCGGGGAGTGAGGCGCGGGGCCGTGTCTCCGACGCCCTCTGGCGGGTCGGCGGTGGGCGCGGTGGAATACCCGCGTCCCGCGAGGCACTCCCTTCCCGCGCCCTTGGAGGCACGATGGTGAGATCCACCGGTACGAGAGCACGCCGTCCGCGCGGTCCGGCCGTGGTGTGCGCGCTGGCGGCGGTGCTGGCCGCGTCGACGTCCGCGTACGCCGCCGAACAGCGCCCGCATCGGGCCGAGTTGCGGATATCCGGGCACGAGACGCAGCCCGTCTTCTCGCGGGCCGACGCCGTCCTGCAGCAGGTCGACGTCCAGACGGAGGTCGACAGTGACGGTGACGGCGAGCGCGACACCGTACGGATGCGGATCCTGCGGCCGAAGGAGACGGAGGCGGCCGGCCTGAAGGTCGCCACGATCATCGAGGCGAGCCCGTACTGGGCGGGCGGCAACGACGTGCCGAACCATGCTGTGGACCTCGACGAGGACGGGTTGCCGGTCGCGGGAGCGTTCCGGCAACTGGGCGCGCGCAAGCCGGGGTTGACCGGTCCCGCCGTCGCCTGGTCCGGCTACTACGACAACTACTTCCTGCCGCGCGGTTACGCGGTGGCGCAGGTCGACAGTCTCGGTACGGGCGGCTCCACCGGCTGTCCCACCTCGGGCGGCCGCAACGAGACGCTCGGCGCGAAGGCCGCGATCGACTGGCTCGGCGGCCGCGCCAAGGGCTGGGACCCGGACGGGAACCCGGTGCGCGCCGACTGGTCGACCGGCAATGCCGCGATGATGGGCATCTCCTACAACGGCACGCTGCCGACCGCCGTCGCCACCACGGGCGTCAAGGGCCTCAAGGCGATCGTGCCGATCTCCGGGATCTCGTCCTGGTACGACTACTACCGGGCGAACGGCGGCGTCGTGGCCCCCGGCACCTTCCAGGGCGAGGACACCGATGTGCTCGCCCGTTACGTGTACTCCCGCGCCGACCAGGACATCTGCAAGCCGGTGCTCGACGCCCTGGAGCGCGACCAGGACCGGGTGACGGGCGACTGGTCGCCGTACTGGCGAGAGCGCGACTACCTCAAGGACGTGCGCAGGATCAAGGCGGGCGTCTTCGTCGTCCACGGCCTGAACGACTGGAACGTGAAGACGAAGAACGCCGGGCAGTTGTGGGAGGCGCTGAAGAAGCACCATGTTCCGCGCAAGCTGTGGCTGCATCAGGCCGGGCACGCCAATCCGATGCCGCTGCGCATGGAGGAGTGGCTGCGCCAGGTCCACCACTGGTTCGACCACTGGCTCTACGGCATCCGCAACGGCGTCCTGGACGAGCCCCGCGTCGACGTGGAGCAGGCCGACTTCACCTGGCGGCGGCAGCCGGACTGGCCGGCGCCCGGCACCCAGGACCTGACGCTGCGGCTGCGCGCCGACGGCACCCTGGGGCGCGCGGCGGGACCGCGACAGGTGCAGTCCCTGGTCGACGCGGGCCGTACCGTCCCCGCCGAGCAGCTCGTCACCGTGCCCGACACCCCGAACCCGAACCGGCTCGCGTACACGACCGGCCCGCTGGAGCGGGACCTGCGCCTCAACGGCGTGCCGGAGATCGACGTGCGCTCGTCACTCTCCGGTACGTCCCCGTACGTGACCGCGCTCCTGGTCGACTACGGGCGCGCCACCCGCGCGACGTCCGGCACGGTCACCGACACGTCGCGGCAGGTCTGCTACGGCGAGGGCGTGCCGGACCTGCCCGGTGAGACGGGCTGCGCGTACCGGACGCGGCACGCGACGGAGACGGCCGACTTCAAGATCGTGACGCGGGGCTGGCTCGACGCCCGCAACCGACGCTCGTACGACCGTCAGAGCAGGGTCGTGGAGGGCCGCGAGTACCGGCTGCGCTGGGACATGCAGCCCGAGGACTATGTGTTCGAGGCCGGGCACCGGCTGGGCGTTGTGCTGATCTCGACCGACTACGACTACACGCTGCGGTACCCGGCGGGCACGAGGATGACCGTGCGCGCCGGGGACGCGACGCTCAGGCTGCCGACGGCGCCGTAGGGGCCGTGGGGGCGTCCTTGAGGAGGCAGGTCAGGCGGGCCGTGCAGACCCGCTTGTCCTGCTCGTCGGTGATGACGATCTCGTACGTGGCCGTGGTGCGCCCGCGATGCACGGGCGTGGCGACGCCGGTGACGAGGCCGGAGCGGGCGCCCCGGTGGTGCGTGCAGTTCAGGTCGACGCCGACGGCGATCTTGCTGGGGCCGCCGTGGAGCATCGAGCCGACGGAGCCGAGGGTCTCGGCGAGGACGGCGGAGGCGCCGCCGTGCAGCAGCCCGTAGGGCTGGGTGTTGCCCTCGACGGGCATGGTGCCGACGACGCGGTCCGCGGACGCTTCCTTGATCTCGACGCCCATGCGGGTGCCGAGGTGCCCGGCGGAGAACAGGGCGGGCAGATCGACGCCGAGCGTCGCGTACTCGTCGATGACCTCTTGCGGGAACTTCACGTGGTTCTGCTCGCCCATGGGGCCCGGCTCCGTCCGTCGTACCTGCGTTCCTGTGTACCTGTGTACCTGGCTGGCTGAGCAAACGCTCAGTCGGTGCTCGATTGTTCCAGGCGGACGACGACGGACTTGCTGGCGGGGGTGTTGCTGGTGTCGGCGGTGGCGTCGAGCGGCACCAGGACGTTGGTCTCCGGGTAGTACGCGGCCGCGCAGCCGCGCGCTGTCGGGTAGTGGACGACGCGGAAGCCGGGGGCGCGGCGCTCCACGCCGTCGCTCCACTCGCTGACGAGGTCGACGTAGGAGCCGTCGGCCAGGTCGAGGTCCTTGGCGTCCTCCGTGTTGACGAGGACGACGCGGCGGCCGTTCTTGATGCCCCGGTAGCGGTCGTCCAGGCCGTAGATCGTGGTGTTGTACTGGTCGTGCGAGCGCAGGGTCTGCAGGAGGAGACGGCCCTCGGGCAGGTGCGGGTACTCCACGGGCGCGGCCGTGAAGTTGGCCTTGCCGGTGGCGGTGGGGAAGCGGCGCTCGTCGCGCGGGGCGTGCGGCAGGGCGAAGCCCGCCGGGTCGGCCACGCGCGCGTTGAAGTCCTGGAAGCCGGGGATCACGCGCGCGATGCGGTCGCGGATCGTCGCGTAGTCCTTCTCGAACTCCTCCCACGGGATGACCGAGTCGGCGCCGAGGACGCGGCGGGCGAGGCGGGCGACGATGGCGGGCTCGGAGAGCAGGTGGCGGCTGGCGGGCTCCAGGCGGCCGCGCGAGGCGTGCACCATGCCCATGGAGTCCTCGACGGTGACGAACTGCTCGCCACTGGCCTGCACGTCCCGCTCGGTGCGGCCGAGCGTCGGCAGGATCAGCGCGCGGGCGCCCGTGACGGCGTGCGAGCGGTTGAGCTTGGTGGAGACGTGGACGGTGAGGGCGGCGCGGCGCATGGCCGCCTCGGTGACCTCGGTGTCGGGCGAGGCGGAGACGAAATTGCCGCCCATGGCGAAGAAGACCTTCGCCTTTCCGTCGCGCAGGGCGCGGATGGCGCGGACGACGTCGAAGCCGTGCTCGCGCGGCGGCGCGAAGCCGAACTCCTTCTCCAGGGCGTCGAGGAAGGCGGGGGCGGGGCGCTCGAAGATGCCCATGGTGCGGTCGCCCTGCACATTGCTGTGGCCGCGGACGGGGCAGACGCCGGCGCCGGGGCGGCCGATGTTGCCGCGAAGGAGCAGGAAGTTGACGACCTCGCGGATGGTGGGCACGGAGTGCTTGTGCTGGGTCAGGCCCATCGCCCAGCAGACGACGGTCCGCCTGGAGGCGAGGACCATCTCCAGGGCGCGCTCGATGTCGGCGCGGGACAGGCCGGTCGCCTTGAGGGTCTCGTCCCAGTCGGCGGCGCGGGCGGCCGCCGCGAACTCCTCGAAGCCGTGCGTGTGCTCGGCGATGAAGGCGTCGTCGGTGGCGCCCTCCGTCTCCAGGATCAGCTTGTTGAGGAGGCGGAAGAGGGCCTGGTCGCCGCCGAGCCGGATCTGGAGGAAGAGGTCGGTGAGGGAGGAGCCCTTGGTGAGGCCCTTGGGGGTCTGCGGGTTCTTGAACTTCTCCAGGCCCGCCTCGGGCAGAGGGTTCACGGAGATGATGCGGGCGCCGCCCGCCTTCGCCTTCTCCAGGGCGGAGAGCATGCGCGGGTGGTTCGTGCCCGGGTTCTGCCCGGCGACGATGATCAGGTCCGCCTTGTAGAGGTCTTCGAGGAGGACGCTGCCCTTGCCGATGCCGATCGTCTCCGTGAGGGCGGAGCCGGACGACTCGTGGCACATGTTGGAACAGTCGGGCAGGTTGTTCGTGCCGAACTCGCGCGCGAAGAGCTGGTAGAGGAACGCCGCCTCGTTGCTGGTGCGGCCCGAGGTGTAGAAGACCGCCTCGTCGGGGGAGGAGAGCGCGGTCAGCTCGTCGGCGATGATGTCGAAGGCGCGCTCCCACGTCACCGGCTCGTACCGCTCGCCGCCCTCGGGCAGGTACATGGGGTGGGTGAGGCGGCCCTGCTGGCCGAGCCAGTACCCGGAGCGCGTCGCGAGGTCCGCGACCGGGTGCGCGGCGAAGAACTCAGGGGTCACCCGGCGCAGGGTGGCCTCCTCGGCGACCGCCTTCGCGCCGTTCTCGCAGAACTCGGCCGTGTGCCGGTGCTCGGGCTCGGGCCAGGCGCAGCCGGGGCAGTCGAAGCCGTCCTTCTGATTGACGCGGAGCAGGGTCAGGGCGGTGCGCTTCACGCCCATCTGCTCGCGGGCGATCTTGAGGGACTGCCGGACGGCGGGGATGCCCGCGGCATGGTGCTGCGGGGCCGCGACCTGCGGCGCGTCCTGAACCGGGTCCGTCGCGGGCGGCTTGCTTGCCATGGCTGGCTCCCCTTCGAGCTGGTCCTGCGAGCGTGCGGCGCAGCGCTCCGCGCCGCTGTGTGGTGCGTCCGTCGATCCTCGCACGTACGACTGACAGGGGCCCCGCCCGGTCGGGGATGGGCCGGGCTGTCAGTGGGGCGTGGCAGGATCGGGGACGTGGCAGAGAAAGCAGCGAAGACGGCGAAGACGACGGCGACGAAGGCGACCGGCGGTGCGGGCGGGCGCCCCCGCCTGATGCTCATGGACGGGCACTCCCTGGCCTACCGGGCGTTCTTCGCGCTGCCTGCGGAGAACTTCACGACGGCGTCGGGCCAGCCGACGAACGCGATCTACGGGTTCACGTCGATGATGGCGAACACGTTGCGCGACGAGGCGCCCACGCATTTCGCGGTGGCGTTCGACGTCTCGCGCAAGACGTGGCGCTCGGAGGAGTTCACCGAGTACAAGGCGAACCGGTCGAAGACCCCGGACGAGTTCAAGGGCCAGGTCGAGCTGATCGGCGAGCTGCTCGACGCGATGCGCACGCCGCGCTTCGCCGTCGAGGGCTTCGAGGCCGACGACGTCATCGCCACGCTCGCCACCCAGGCCGAGGCGGAGGGGTACGAGGTCCTGATCGTCACCGGCGACCGGGACTCCTTCCAGCTCGTCTCCGACCACGTCACGGTCCTGTACCCGACCAAGGGCGTCTCCGAGCTGACGCGCTTCACGCCGGAGAAGGTCTTCGAGAAGTACGGCCTGACCCCGGCGCAGTACCCGGACTTCGCCGCGCTGCGCGGCGACCCGTCGGACAACCTGCCGGGCATCCCCGGCGTCGGCGAGAAGACGGCGGCGAAGTGGATCAACCAGTTCGGATCGTTCGCCGAGCTGGTCGAGCGCGCCGACGAGGTCAAGGGCAAGGCCGGGGCGAACCTGCGGGAGCACCTGGAGGCCGTCAAGCTCAACCGCCGCCTCACCGAGATGGTCCGCGACGTCGAGCTGCCCAAGACCGTCGGCGACCTGGAGCGCACCCCGTACGACCGCACGGCGATCGCGATGATCCTGGACACCCTGGAGATCCGTAACCCGTCGCTGCGCGAGCGCCTCTTCGCCGTCGACCCGGGCGCCGCCGAGGCCGAGGAGGCCCCGGCCGAGCCCGGCGTCGACGTCGACGGCACCGTCCTCACCACCGGTGAGGTCGCGCCGTGGCTCGCCGAGCACGGCGGCGCCGTCCTCGGCCTCGCCTCCGTCGACACCTGGTCGCTCGGCACCGGCTCGGTCACCGAGATCGCGCTCGCCGCCGCCGGGGGACAGGCCGCCTGGTTCGACCCGTCGCTGCTCGACGAGGCCGACGAGAAGGCGTTCGCGGCCTGGCTCGCGGACGCGTCCAAGCCCAAGGTGCTGCACAACGCCAAGGCGGTCATGCGCGTCTTCGCCGAGCACGGCTGGACGGTCGAGGGCGTCACCATGGACACCGCGCTCGCCGCCTACCTGGTCAAGCCGGGCCGCCGCTCCTTCGCGCTCGACGCGCTCACCCTGGAGTACCTCGGCCGCGAACTGGCCCCCGCCGGCGCGCCCGACGGACAGCTCGCCTTCGGCAGCGAGGAGGACGAGCAGGCCGAGGCCGACGCGCTCATGGTGCAGGCCCGCGCCATCCTCGACCTCGGCGAGGCGTTCGGCGAGCGCCTCAAGGAGGTCGGCGCCGCCGAACTCCTCACCGACATCGAACTGCCCACCTCCGCGCTGCTCGCCCGCATGGAGCGGTACGGCATCGCCGCCGACCGCCCGCACCTCCAGGACATGGAGCAGATGTTCGCGGGCGCCGTCCAGCAGGCGGTGCGGGAGGCGCACGCCTCGGTCGGCCACGAGTTCAACCTCGGCTCGCCCAAGCAGCTCCAGGAAGTCTTCTTCGGCGAACTCGACCTCCCCAAGACCAAGAAGACCAAGACCGGCTACACCACGGACGCCGACGCCCTCGCCTGGCTCGCCCAGCAGACCGACCACGAACTCCCCGTGATCATGCTGCGCCACCGCGAGCAGGCCAAGCTCCGCGTCACCGTCGAGGGCCTGATCAAGACGATCGCCGCGGACGGCCGCATCCACACCACCTTCAACCAGACCGTCGCCGCGACCGGCCGCCTCTCCTCGACCGACCCCAACCTCCAGAACATCCCCGTCCGCACGGACGAGGGCCGGGCGATCCGGCGCGGCTTCGTGGTCGGCGAGGGCTACGAGTCGCTGATGACGGCCGACTACAGCCAGATCGAACTCCGCGTCATGGCGCACTTGTCCGAGGACGAGGGGCTGTTGGAGGCGTTCACCTCCGGCGAGGACCTGCACACCACGGTCGCCTCCCAGGTGTTCGGGGTGAGCCGGGACGCCGTCGACGCGGAGATGCGCCGCAAGATCAAGGCGATGTCGTACGGGCTCGCCTACGGCCTGTCGGCGTTCGGTCTCTCCGGGCAGCTCAACATCGAGCCGGGGGAGGCGCGGGTCCTGATGGACACGTACTTCGAGCGGTTCGGCGGCGTACGGGACTACCTGCGGCGGGCCGTCGACGAGGCGCGGGCCACGGGCTACACCGAGACCATGCTCGGGCGCCGCCGGTACCTCCCCGACCTCAACTCGGACAACCGGCAGCGCCGGGAGATGGCCGAGCGGATGGCGCTCAACGCGCCGATCCAGGGCACGGCGGCCGACATCGTCAAGATCGCGATGCTGAACGTGGACCGGGCGCTGCGTGAAGCGAAGCTCAAGTCCCGGATGCTGCTCCAGGTCCACGACGAAATCGTCCTGGAGATCGCGCCCGGGGAGGCGGCGGCCGCGGAGGAACTGGTCCGCCGCGAAATGGCCGGAGCGGTTGCCCTCCGGGCGCCGCTGGATGTGTCGGTGGGGCTGGGCCGAGACTGGGAATCCGCAGCGCACTAGCCTCCGGCGACCGGGATCCGAAGCGCTGCGGTGGTTCGTTTTCCGGGCGAGTGCGGTTGGGCTGTGGCTGATTGCGCAGTTCCCCGCGCCCCTGAAGGCCCACGGCTTCGCCGCGCCTTCAGCGCCCCGCTGGGATGACGCACGCAGTGCGCATCCCAGGGACTCCTGCTTCATTGGGCGCCCCGGGGCGGCGCACGCAGTGCGCCCCTCAGGGGCGCGGGGAACGGCGCGCTCAGCCACAACCCACCGGCACTCGCCGACGAAAACCGCACCCCCGCTCCGTTGGGCGTAAGGGGGCGCGGGGAACTGCGCGCCCAGCCACACCTCACCCGCACTCGCCGACAAAAGCCGTACCCCCGCTTCGTTCGGCGTAAGGGGCGCGGGGAACGGCGCGACCAGCCACAAACCACCCGCACTCGCCCACGACAGCCGCACCCCCGCTGCATTGGGCGCGCGACCAGCCACAACCCACCCGCACCACCCCCCCGCCCCCTCCTAACCCACCGCACCCCCAAAAACCCGCCCCACCCGAACCCTGCTGACCAAGGCGAAGAGCACAACCCCGAGCCCCAATCCAGCCCCCGCCCCGAAGCACAGCGTCGGGATGATGTCCCAGGGTTTCCAGGGGAGGCCGGAGTCGTGGACGTAGGAGAGCCACCGCCTCACCCGGATTGCCGCGCACCCGCACACACACGCACCGATCAACGCAAACCCCGCGAACCGGTGACGAACTGACGCCCCGCTCAACTCCTCCGCCGGTTCCGAACACCCCCGCAACGCCCGCCACACAAACACCCCGAGCACCCCGAGCGCGACGGCCGAACTCCCGTACTGCACCCACCAGTACAGCGGCGAACCGGCCACTTTCTCGTCGAGCGCCGGGATCACCCGCGACCCCCACCGCCCCGGATGGGTGAACGCGTCCCAGACCACGTGCGTGACCGCGCCGAGCACCGCGGAGACGTACCACCACCCCGGCGACCACGGCAGGCCCGCCCGCCCCCGGAGCAGCGATCCGACCCGTCCGCGTACCCGCCGGGGCAGCAGCGCGAGGACCGGTTCCCTGATCAGCCGTTCCAGGCCGACGAGCCCCAGCGCGATGGCGACGTCCACCGTGAGGACCCCGGGGAAGGAGTGCGTGACGTCGCCGAACTCCATCGCCCCGGGCACCGCACCCGCCGCGAAGTACGTGACGTCGGGCGCGAACGACCCGGCGACGAGCAGCGACGGCACGAGCGGGCCCCGCCCGGCCCCGTCCCGGCGCAGGAACGGCAGCACGGCCGCGGCGTGGCTGAGGGTGAACGGCACGAAGCCCTCCGGGTCGAAAAGCGTGCGAGCGTGGAAGCGTGGAGCCTACGACAACACGTACATGGCCAATCGGTGAATAACGGTCACGAACGGGTGTATGCGCGGCGGAAGTTGTCGTAGTGTCGGCGGGGTGCGTGCGCTGGGGAGCGCAGGGCTCCACAAGCACCGGGAAGGGCCCCGCGATTCGGGGGCCGATACCAGGCGAAGCGGCGTTGACGGGCAATACGGGAGGGTTCGGCGCATGGCGGCGGTTATCGGCAGGAGGCTGCGCAGGAGCGCGATGACGGCAGCGGTCGCCGCCGCGGCGGTGGCGGCGCTCTCGGCGTCACAGGCCCCGGGTGTGACCGCCCCTCAGTCGAGCGGCGGCGGCCAGTCCGCGGCGGACCGTTCCGACGACCCGGCCCCCGACGGGGCGACGGGCCCCGACTACTACACGGAGCTGCCGCCGCTGGAGAGCCCGACCGCGGGCCCGTCCGCCTCCGCCGGTCCGGGCGCCGGTGCCGCCGACTCCGAGGCCGGTATCCCCGCCACGGTCCTGGCCGCGTACAAGAAGGCCGAGGCCGAGCTGGCGACCAGCAAGCCGGGCTGCAATCTGCCGTGGCAACTCCTGGCCGCGATCGGCAAGGTCGAGTCGAACCAGGCCGGCGGCGGCAACGTGGACGCGAACGGCACCACCATCAAGCCCATCCTCGGCCCGGCCCTGAACGGCCAGGGCTTCGCGCTGATCACGGACACCGACGGCGGCACCTACGACGGTGACACGGTGCACGACCGCGCCGTGGGCCCCATGCAGTTCATCCCCTCCACCTGGGAGTGGGCGGGCCGCGACGGCAACGGCGACGGCACGCGGGACCCCAACAACATCTACGACGCGGCCCTCGCCGCCGGGCACTACCTGTGCCGGGGCGGCCGCGACCTGTCCGACGCGTCGCACCTGAACGCGGCGATCCTCAGCTACAACAACTCCTCGGCCTACCTCGCCACCGTCCTGTCCTGGCTGGAGTACTACCGCAAGGGCACGCACGAGGTGCCGAACGGTTCCGGTGCGCGCCCGAGGACGCCCGTGGGCGCGGGCGCGTCCCCGTCGCCGACCCCGACGACCACGCCGCCGCGCACCCCGTCGCCCGGCACGTCGCCGTCGTCCCCGCACACCCCCACCTCACCGGGCAGCGGCTCGGGCGGTACGGGCGGTACGGGCGGTTCCGGGAGCCCGAGGCCGACTACACCGCCGACGACGCCCCCGACCACACCGCCGACGACGCCGCCCACCACGCCCCCGACCCCCACCGAGTCCGTCACCAAGATCACCGACGCGGGCACCGGCAAGCTGAGCGCCATGGCCGGCGACACCTTCGCCGAGCAGGTCGCGGTGCGCCCGCAGGACGCCAAGGGCAAGGGCGTCGCCAAGGTCCGCGTGCGGTTCCTGATCGTCGGCGAGACGGACGCGCGGTTCACGGGCGGCGAGACCAGCGCCGTCGCCGTCACGAACAGCGCGGGCGTGGCCACCGCGCCCAAGCTCGTCGCGGGCGAGAAGACCGGCACGTTCACGGTCCGCGCCGTCGTCGTGGGCCGCTCCGTGCCCGCCCTCGACCACACGGCGACCGTCACCGCGCGCGCCGCCGACAAGCTGATCCGCGTCGGCAGCCAGGAGCTGACCTGCGTCGCGGGCAAGGAGTTCGCGGACGCGGTCCAGCTCAGGGCCACGTACAAGGGCGCCGCCGCCGGCGGTGTCGCGGCCACCGCCACCCTGGTCACGTCGAAGGACGACCCGGCCGCGGCGGCCAAGGGCCCGTACTTCAAGGACGCGGACGGCAACAAGATCCGTAGCCTGAAGGGCCTGAAGACCGCCGCCGACGGCCTGCTCGCGCTGCCGAAGCTGTACGCGGACGACGCCGTCGGCACGTTCCTGCTGCGGATCGAGACGACGGGCGGCGCGACGGTCACCGTCGAACTGAAGGTGACCGCGCCACCGGCCGGGTCGGAGTCCCCGAGCCCGTCCGCCTCGGCGTCGTAGCCGCCATCGCACGACATGCCCTCCGGTACCCGCCCGGGACCGGAGGGCTTCGTCGTGCGCCGCGCCTGTTCTCATCTCGCCGCGGCGTTGCTACGGTGCCCCGACCCAGAGGACTGACGCCTCGTCAGGTCCCGTGTGCCGGACGGCCACAGGGAGGTCGGAGATGCGCGCCCTCATCGCCGCGGCGAGCGGACTCGTCCTCGCCGTCGCCCTGGTCCTCGCCCTCACGGCGGTCGGCGCCCCGCCGGGCGAGACGTCCCCGAAGCCGCTCCTGACCACCGTCCCCGACCATCCGTAGCGAGGGGGCCGCCGCGATGCGCCGCAAGGCCAGCCTGATCCTGCTCGCCCTCGCCGTGTTCTTCACGGCGCTCTCCCCGCTGGTGCGCTGGTACGCGTACCCGCGCCTGGCGAAGGTCCCGCCGGGCCAGTACCAGACGATGGTCCTGGAGGCGAAGGACGCGACCCTGATCGACTACGGCACCATGCGGGCGGAGACCGTCCCCAGGCTCACGGTCGTGCAGACCCTCAAGGGCAACGTCGAGGAGTCGGAGAAGATCGAGAAGAGCGCCGGGCGCGACGTCGTCGTCTGGGACGGGCTGAGCTACGTCGTCGGACCCGACGGCGAATTCGTCTCCCAGGTCCCCGAGCGCTACATCTTCGACGCGCACAGCCAGGAGCCCGTGCACGCCACCGGCGAGTCCGTCGACGGCGACCCCGTCCGGCGCGAGGGCATCGAGTTCAAGTGGCCGTTCCTGACGGAGAAGCGGGACTACGAGTACTTCGACGCGCGCGCCCGCGTCACCCGCCCCATCCACTACAAGGGGACCGAGACGTTCCGTGGCGTCGAGATCTACCGGTTCGAACAGACCATCCCCTGGACGAAGGTCCCCTTCCCCAAGAAGCTCCCCGTCGAGGGCATCACGGCGGACTCCCTCGCCCGGACCGGTACGCGGATGTGGTACACGACGGTCCGTACGTTCCTGGTCGAGCCGGTGACGGGCGCGCCCGTGTACGGCGAGGAGCGGCACAAGGAGGAGATGCGCGGCGGGACGCTCGTCGGGGACGGCAAGAAGGTCACCGCGTTCGCCGGGGACGTGAAGATGCGGGAGGACTACATCCGGTCCACGGTCGACCTGGTCACGTCCCAGCGCACGGCCATCCTGCTGCTCACCTCGTACCTGCCGTGGGGGTTCCTGGTCCTCGGGGTGCTGCTGCTCGCGCTCGCCCTCTGGCTGGAGGCGCGCGGGAGGCGCCCCGGGGAGCCGGAGGAGGCGGGTGTGCGCGAGAGCGAGCCGGTCAGCGCCTGAGCCGCGCGTTGGTGAACCGGGTCGGCTCCGCCCCGGCCGGGTCCTCGGGCCACGGATGCTTCGGGTAGCGGCCGCGCAGGTCGGCGCGGACGGAGCGGTAGCCGTCCCGCCAGAAGGAGGCCAGGTCGGCGGTGACGGCGGCGGGCCGCCCCGCGGGGGAGAGCAGGTGCACGAGCACCGGCACACCGGCGAGGCGCGGCGTCTCGTTCAGCCCGAACATCTCCTGGAGCTTGACGGCGAGCACGGGCCGCTCGGGGTCCGCGTAGTCCACCCGGATCCGCGACCCGCTGGGCACCTCGACGCGCTCCGGCGCCAGCTCGTCCAGGCGGGCCGCGTCGCCGCTCGCCCACGGCAGCAGCCGCCTGAGCGCCTGCCCGGCGTCGATCCGGCCCAGGTCCGCCCGGCGGCGCGCCGCGCTCAGCTCGGGCTCCAGCCACTCGTCCACGCGCGCGTGGAGCCCTTCGTCGCTCACCTCCGGCCAGGGCTCCCCGAGCTGCCGCCGCAGAAAGGCGAGCCGCTGCCGCAGCGCCTCGGCGTCCCGGTCCCACCGCAGCAGCCCGAACCCCTCGCGCCGCAACCCTTCGAGCAGGGCTTCCCGTACGAGGCCGGGCGCGGCCTTGCCGAGCGGCCGCACCGTCAGCTCGACGGCCCCGAGCCGGGCCACGTTCCGCGCCACCACGTCACCGCCCGCCCAGGCCACTTCGTCCCCCTCGGCGAAGAAGGAGCCGGCCGCCCCGCGCGCGGCCTCCTCGTCCACGACGGCCCCGAGCCGCACGCGCGCGTGCCCCGCCCCGACCGGCCGGTCCGCCACGGCGACAGCCACCCACTCCGCATGGCGCAGCGGCGACCCGTCCCCGACCTCCGCGCGCGTCCCGGACACCATCAGGTACGAGCCGCCGTCGCGCCGGGCGATCCGCTCGGGGAAGGCGAGCGCGGCGACGAGCCCGGCGGCCCGATCGTCGGAGACCGCCGCACCGGGTGCCTCCCGTGGCTGCTGCACAAGGCCCGACAGCCTCCGCACCTCCTGGCGCCACCGCGCCCCGTACGCGTCGCCCCCGCGCCGGGCCGAGCGCAGCGCCCCGGCCAGATCGTCCCCGTACTCGCGCGGCGGCTCCTCGCTCAGCAGGGCGACGACCTCCGCCGCCGGCCCGGCGCCCAGCTCCGGAGCCGCGTCGAGGAGGGCCCGGCCGAGGCGGGGGTGGAGGCCGAGGCGGGCCAGGCGCGTGCCCCGGGCCGTGGTCCGGCCCGTGGCCGGGTCCACCGCGCCGATCGCCGTCAGGACGTCGCGGGCCGCCGCCATCGCGCCGGACGGGGGCGCGTCGAGCAGGGCCAGGCCGGAGGCGTCCGGATCGCCCCAGCAGGCGGCCTGGAGCGCGAACGCCGTCAGGTCCGCCACCTTGATCTCCGGGGCGGGGAAGCGCGGCAGACGGGCGTCCTCCGCCTCGTCCCAGCACCGGTAGACGACACCCGGCGCCTCACGCCCGGCACGCCCCGCGCGCTGCGCCCCGGCCGCGCGCGAAGCCCGTACGGTCGTCAGCGCGCTCAGCCCGCGCGCGTGGTCCACGCGGGGCTCACGCGCCAGGCCCGAGTCGACGACGACCCGCACCCCGGGCACCGTCAGGGACGACTCGGCGACCGACGTGGCGAGGACGACGCGCCGCCGGGACCCCGGGGACAGCACCGCGTCCTGCACCGCGGCCGGGGCGCGCCCGTGGACCTGGAGGACCTCCACGTCGCCGAGCGGCCCCAACTGGCCCGCTACGCGCGCGATCTCGCCGACGCCCGGCAGGAAGCACAGGACGTCCCCGGAGCGTTCCGCGAGCGCGCGGCGCACCGTCGCCGCCACGTGAGTCAGGAGCGCCGGGTCCACCCGCATGCCGTGCGGGGGCCGCACCGCGCGCGCGGGCGGCGCCCAGACCACGTCGACGGGGTGCGTCACGCCCGCCGCCTCCACCACCGGGGCGTCGCCGAGGAGCGCGGCCCAGCCTTCCGCGTCGGTCGTCGCGGACGCCGCGACCAGGTGCAGCTCCGGCCGGAGCGCCGCACGTACGTCGCACAGGAACGCCGTGACGGTGTCCGCGTCCAGGTGCCGCTCGTGCACCTCGTCGAGCATGACGGCGTCCACCCTGGCCAGCTCCTGGTCGCGCTGGAGCCGTTGCAGGAGCACGCCCGTGGTGACGACCTCCACGCGCGTGCGCGGGCCGACGACCCGCTCGCCGCGCACCGTGTAGCCGACCCGTTCCCCGGCCTTCTCGCCGAGCAGCCACGCCATCCGCCGCGCGGCCGCCCGCGCCGCGATCCTGCGCGGCTCGGCGACGACGACCCTGCGCGCGGGCGCGTCCGCGTCGAGCAGCCCGGCGAGGACCAGCGGGACGAGGGTCGTCTTGCCGGTGCCGGGCGGGGCGACGAGGACGGCGGCCCCGCCCGCGTCGAGCGCGGAGCGCAGGGCGGGCAGGGCGGACCGTACGGGCAGCGTGTCGAGGAGGTCGGCGCGGATCACCCGCTCAGTCTCCAGCACCCCCGGCGGGCGCGGCGTCCCGCTCGCAGACGAAGATCGTCGTACCGGGGATGAGGTGGCCGCGCAGCGGGGACCAGCCGCCCCACTCCTGGGTGTTCCAGGCCGGCCACTCCGGCTCCACGATGTCGACCAGGCGGAAGCCGCCCGCGACGACGGCGCGCACCCAGTCCCCGATCGTGCGGTGGTGCTCGACGTAGACGGCGCGTCCCTCGTCGTCCTGTTCGACGTACGGGGTCCGGTCGAAGTAGGACGCCGAGACGCTCAGGCCCTCGGGGCCCGGCTCGTCGGGGAAGGCCCAGCGGATGGGGTGCGAGACGGAGTAGACGAAGCGGCCGCCGGGCCGCAGCACCCGGTGCACCTCGCGCAGCACCTGCACCGGGTCGGCGACGAAGGGCAGCGCCCCGTAGGCGGAGCAGGCGAGGTCGAAGGAGGCGTCCTTGAAGGGCAGGACCCCCGCGTCGGCCTCGACCAGGGGCACCTTGCCGCCGTCGATCCGCAGCGCGTGCTGGAGCTGGCGGTGCGAGAGGTCGAGGGCGACGGGCCGTGCGCCCTGCGCGGCGAGCCAGCGCGAGCACTGGGCTGCTCCGGCGCCGATCTCCAGGACGTCCTTGCCTTCGAGCTGCTCGGCGGGTCCGAGCAGCTCGGCCTCCACCTCGTCGAGGCCCTCGGGGCCCCAGACGAAGCGGTCGTCGCCGAGGAATGTGCCATGCTCGACCTGGTAGTCGTCGGCGTTGCGGTCCCACCAGCCGCGGTTGGCCCGTGAGCTCTCCGTGGTGTCGGCGTCGCGCCGGGTGGCGGTCGACTCGTCGTCCACGGAGGGGTGCGCCCCGCCGGACTCGTGCGTCGCCTGCGTCTGTGATGGTCCGGACTCTTGGATGATCGGCTCCCTCGTCGTACTCTTCCGTCCAACCCGCGACAGGGAGGGTGTCCACAGCGGGCCTTGCGGCCCGCGTAGCCTCGTGCGACAGGTTTTGTGCCGGGTATGCGGCGTTCCGCCCCCGGTGTGCGCCTTCGCGACATTGACCCTGCCCGGCAGCCCCCGTATGCTACAAGTTGCGCTGCGGGCCTGCGCACCTCAGACATAGCAGGCTGTGCTCGCATCTGTTGCATGTCCCCTCGGTTGTCGAGGCGCCGCCACGGTCGTGGAAACGCGACCACCGGAATGGCGCTTCCCAGGCTGTCCGGCTTCTTCGGTGCGAAACAGGCTCTCGGCGTAGCAGTACCCACCGACTTTCAATGTCCGCCGGAGCCCTTTCCCACATGACGAGCAGCACCGAGACCACCGCCACCACCCCGCAGGTTGCGGTCAACGACATCGGTAACGAGGAAGCTTTCCTCGCCGCCATCGACGAGACGATCAAGTACTTCAACGATGGCGACATCGTCGACGGCGTCATCGTCAAGGTTGACCGGGACGAGGTTCTCCTCGACATCGGTTACAAGACCGAAGGTGTCATCCCGAGCCGCGAGCTCTCGATCAAGCACGACGTCGACCCGAACGAGGTCGTGGCGGTCGGCGACGAGATCGAGGCCCTGGTTCTCCAGAAGGAGGACAAGGAAGGCCGCCTGATCCTCTCGAAGAAGCGCGCGCAGTACGAGCGTGCGTGGGGCACCATCGAGAAGATCAAGGAAGAGGACGGCATCGTCACCGGTACCGTCATCGAGGTCGTCAAGGGTGGTCTCATCCTCGACATCGGCCTCCGTGGCTTCCTGCCGGCCTCCCTTGTCGAGATGCGCCGCGTTCGCGACCTCCAGCCGTACGTGGGCAAGGAGCTCGAGGCGAAGATCATCGAGCTGGACAAGAACCGCAACAACGTGGTCCTGTCCCGCCGTGCCTGGCTCGAGCAGACCCAGTCCGAGGTCCGCCAGACGTTCCTCACGACCCTCCAGAAGGGTCAGGTCCGCTCCGGCGTCGTGTCCTCCATCGTCAACTTCGGTGCCTTCGTGGACCTGGGTGGCGTCGACGGTCTGGTGCACGTCTCCGAGCTGTCCTGGAAGCACATCGACCACCCGTCCGAGGTTGTCGAGGTCGGCCAGGAAGTCACCGTCGAGGTCCTCGACGTGGACATGGACCGCGAGCGTGTCTCCCTGTCGCTGAAGGCGACGCAGGAAGACCCGTGGCAGCAGTTCGCCCGCACCCACCAGATCGGCCAGGTCGTGCCCGGCAAGGTCACGAAGCTGGTTCCGTTCGGTGCGTTCGTCCGCGTGGACGAGGGCATCGAGGGTCTGGTCCACATCTCCGAGCTCGCCGAGCGCCACGTGGAGATCCCGGAGCAGGTCGTCCAGGTCAACGACGAGATCTTCGTCAAGGTCATCGACATCGACCTCGAGCGCCGTCGCATCAGCCTCTCGCTGAAGCAGGCCAACGAGGCGTTCGGCGCCGACCCGTCGGCCGTCGAGTTCGACCCGACCCTGTACGGCATGGCCGCGTCCTACGACGACCAGGGCAACTACATCTACCCCGAGGGCTTCGACCCCGAGACCAACGACTGGCTCGAGGGCTACGAGACCCAGCGCGAGGCCTGGGAGACCCAGTACGCCGAGGCGCAGCAGCGCTTCGAGCAGCACCAGGCCCAGGTCATCAAGAGCCGCGAGGCCGACGCCCAGGCCGAGGCCGAGGGCGCGTCCACCCCGGGTGCCGCTCCGGCGGCCTCCGGTGGCAGCGGCGGCGGTTCGTACTCCTCGGAGTCGGACGACAACTCCGGCGCGCTCGCTTCGGACGAGGCGCTTGCCGCGCTGCGTGAGAAGCTTGCGGGCGGCCAGAGCTGAAACGCTCTGCGCTAGCAGGTAGTTGAACAGTGGGCCCGCACCTCCGACATGGCGCTCTGCGGCGGCGACCAGCCCCGGTCCACCAGGTCCGTCCAGAACCGCAGCCCTTCGAGGGAGCGCGGGTCG